>JAAENG010000559.1 GCA_024224665.1 Chloroflexota bacterium
ATAGTTAGCAGGGTTTTTTTCAACCTGACGCAAATGGGCAAGCTGTTTTTGAAAACGCCTAACGCGTTCCAGTGTGACCTGTAATTCTAGATCATTTGTAATCATGACACCTCCAATACAATCTCTATGATACCACGCAGTTTGCCGTCGCGCTTGATCTGCCAATGTTCAATCGTTGCCTGTTCACCGTCGAAGGCGGCCAGTCGTCTTATCCAAAACACGCTGCAACCAAAGTAATCCTGCGCCGTTCTGTGATCGAAAAGCAACCGAGTCTCTCCAGAGGTCTGATCGAAATTAAAACTATCTTCCATCAACAGGAAGATATCGACATCATTTGGTTCAGCTTTGGCAGTAGTGAAAGAGCCAAAAACGATGAACCGAGCAAGATGACCGGTTTCTACCACCAATTTATAAATCCGTTCTAAACGCAACATCAACAAGTGTCGTCGAGTTGTCTTTCCTCCAAATCGCTCCGATATTTCCTGCAATGTCGCCTGATGAACCCCTGGCGGCAGGTCGCTCTGTTCGTTAGTCTCTGGTAAGGTCACGGCGTCACCTTACGAGTGTTTTCGGACCTCATGGATGGTAAATCTCTTGTGCGTCTTCCAAAGTGTATTCCACTTCATCGTTTTTACGGAAGAATTGATCCAGGGAAAGATCCTGCCGCTGGCTATCAACAGACGGAGTCAAACTGTCGCCGCCAAAATCTTCGTAATTGAGGACAGGCTCTTCCAGCGCCCTTTGATACCAAAGGAATCTCACGACATGTACTCCGCGAAATCCTCCAGCGGTTCATCAAAATCGTCGGCCATCTTTATGCCCAAATGTTTCGCGCTTCCTGCTTTACGAGATATCCTCGTGGCCTCATCTTTCCGGCTTTTGGCAAAGAGGATGTCTTCATAATCTTCCAACAATTCTACCATCTCGTTCCACTGGTCGGGATGAACCAAAACACCGGCGCCGCGGCCTCGTTGCGTAAGCAAAATGGGACTCTCTTTAAGCTGAGCGATAATACTCGCCTGCTTCGTTCGCAGTTCACTAACAGGCATGGTCATCATTGCCTTGTGCATTACAACCTCCGACTAACAGCATTAATTGTACAATCTATGCTGTTAATATACATCATTTGCCCAAATTGATCAATGATTGCGGCGAAAATCTGATAAAGTGGGTTGATCAATATCCAAAATCAGACGCAGTCGATCCTCCTTAATCTTCACTCCTGAATCTTCTCCGCCGCAATCTTCACCGCCTCCACAATATGCTGGTAACCGGTACAGCGGCAGAGGTTACCTGAGAGCGCTTCCCGGATCTCCTGCTCGCTGGGGTTAGGATTCTGTTCGAGATAGGGCTTCAGTGTCATCAAGAAACCGGGCGTGCAGAAGCCACATTGCAGGCCGTGCGCCTCACGGAAAGCCTCTTGCAAGGGATGGAGATGCTTGGGGCCGCCGGGGGCCAGGTTCTCGACCGTTTCGATGGCGTGGCCCTGAGCCTGAACGGCGAAGATCAAGCAGGCGCGCACGGGCTCGCCGTCGAAGAGGATGGTGCAGGCGCCACAAACGCCATGCTCGCAACCCACATGCGTACCAGTCAGTTCCAGGTCGTGGCGTAAAAAATCACTCAGCAGTAGACGGGGTTCCGCCGCGCGCTGGTAGGTTTGGCCGTTGACAGTGACGGATATTTCGATGCGATCACTCACTTTAAATCACCTCCCCTGCAGCACGACTGAAAGCTTTGGTTAAAACCCTCCGCCCTAGCACGCCGGCGAGATGGCGGCGGAATTCGGGTGTGGCATGGATATCGCCACTGGGATCCATGTCAGCGGCAGCAGCGATCTGGGCGGCTTCATCTAGGGTCTCGGGCGACGGGGTATTTCCGCGCAGATGTGCCATCGCCTGCCAGGCGGCCACCGGGCCATCCCCCACGCCGAAATAGACCAGCCGCGCTTGCTGGCAGGCGCCTACGCCATCTAAATCGACCCTTGCCACTGCCCCGACCAGGGCATAATCCCCATGCCTTCGCGTTATCTCGTCCACCGCCCATCCGCTGCGAGCGGAGAGGCCGGGAAAACGCACTTCGGTCAGGATCTCGTCAGGTTCCAGGGCAGTGGTGAAGATGCCGAGGAAACAGTTATCCGCGCCGATCCAGCGTTCACCTCGGACGCTGCGGGCCAAAATCTTGCCGCGCGAGGCCAGCAGCAACGCCGGTAATTCGGAGGCGGGGTCGGCGTGGGCAATGGAGCCACCCAGCGTGCCCCGGTTGCGGATCTGAGGATGGGCGATCAGGGGCATCGTCTCTTTCAGCAACGGCGCTACCTCGGCCACAAGATCGCTGCGCTCGACCTGTGCCTGTCGAGTCATAGCTCCGATGCGCACACCGCCATCTCGGATGGGCTGGATGTAGGAAAGCTCGGGGATGTTGTTCAGATCGATGAGCACCGCGGGCTGGGCCAAACGAAAATTCATCGTGGCGATCAGGCTCTGCCCACCCGCCAAGATTTTCGCATCGTAGCCGTACTCTCCCACCAGAGCGATGGCCTCAGCCAGCGATGCCGGAGCGTGATATTTGAAGGGGGCTGGTTTCATAAATATGCCTCCAAAGATTAAAGATTGGCCGTTGTTGCGGTGGCAATCTTCAATCTTGAGTCTTTACTCTTTACTCCTCAGTAAACGCTACCGCTCGGCAAAAGGCCGCTTCGCCACCTTTGAACATCCAGGGGAAGACGCCAATGGTGATGCGGCGGTTCAGCAAGTCGGGATTGCCGATCTCCCCGCCCAGGTTCTCCACATGCATGCAGTCATGGGGAAAGAGAGCGTTGTGGGTGAGCTGGTAGGCGCTGTCAGGGAAGAGCACGTCGATCTGATCGGCGCCGAATATTCCTTCGCACTGGCCGCGTACCTTTTTCCAGTGCTCCAAGCCGCCCTTGCCCAAGAATCGGCCGATGGGTAAGTTCATGGGATGGTCGGTGGAGACCATGTCGACGCCCCACACGTGGATTTTCTTCTCCAGCAGCCAGTCACAGATGTTGAAATGAGGGCCAGGATGGCGGTGCAGATATTTTACTTCGTCCGGCGCCTCACCATATTCGGCGAATTTGCTCCAGCCGGTGTAGATGAAAAGGATGTCGCCTTCACGCACTTCTACACGTGCTTCGATGTCCTCAGGGCCGAAAATGTCCAGTTCATCCAGCATGTCGCTGAGATCGACGATAACACCGTCGCCATAAAGCCACTCCAAGGGGACCTGGTCGATGGTCTTGCCGGCTGTAACAAAATGCCGTGGCGCATCCAGGTGTGTACCCATGTGATTGGAAGTCTGGATATACTGGGCGTTGACACCATGCTCAGACTTACGTTTGAAATATTTCACTTCAAAGGGCGGATAGAAAGGCCAAAAGGAGACATTTTGGTCTAGGGGTTGGGAGAGATCGTGGATTTTCACAGGTAGGACTCCTTGCGATTGGCATGGATGGGTTTGTTTGAACGAATGAACACAACTTGCTACAATGGAATCAACATTTCGAGGAGCAATTGCTAATGGACACTGTTACCTTGCAGGGACCGGTGGTAGTATTGCCCGCCGGCGAATATCAGACGCTGTTAGACCGCTTGTCAAATCTGGAGAAGCTGGTGGATCACCTGACAACATTGATGGAAGATAATCAGGACCTCGCGACCATGCGGGAGGTCGAAGTAGAATATCGCACTGGCGGTGGCGTGCCCTTTGCAGATTTGCTGGCTGAAGTAGAATCAGATAGCGAATGACATACAGAGTTGAGACGGCTCGTGATCGTGTGGGGAAGCAACTGAGACGCATTCCCAAGGCCGATTTAGGTCGTATTAGCACAGCAATCATTACCTTGGCAGATGAGCCGCGCCCGATGGGAGTCGTACAATTGCAGAAGGATATTTACCGCATGCGAGTCGGCAATTATCGTATTATCTACAAAGTTTATGATGAGGAAGAACTGATTCTAATCGGTCGGGTTGTGAGACGTAGTGAATCAACTTATCAGCGGGTTGAGGATCTTTTTGAGTAGATCTTCAGGACTAAAATCCATACCGCTCCGCAAACGCAATCAACGCCTCTTCGAATATGCTCATCGGCGGACGTACGAGACCGGCGCCAACTTGGCCGATGCCGGCATCTTTATGGGCGATGCCGGTGTTGATACGGGGTGTAATCCCCGTCTCGACCACCTTGCGAATATCGATACCGGTGGGCGTACCCCGGAAATCGAGGGCGGGCATGCTGAAGTACTTGTGTTCTGCGAAAGTGATTTCGTACATCTCCATGGTGGTGTTGATGGCATCCTTGGGCGAACCGCTGACAAAGGTGACAATCGCCGGGGCAGTGGCCATTGCAAACCCGCCGATCCCCGCAGTCTCGGTGATGGTGCTGTCGCCGATGTCACCACTGGAATCTTCGGCGGTGAAGCCCGGGAAATAGAGTCCCTGTGGCGTACCCACCGGCCCGATGAACCACCGCTCTCCCAACCCGCTGATGCGAATGCCAAAATCGGTGCCGTTGCGGGCCATGACGCTGACGATGGTGCTGCCCTCGATGCCGAAACCGGCGTCGGCACTGGCCTTGCAGGCCGCCATGACCGGGTTGAGCACGGCCAGAGCATTGTCGCCGATGGCGCTGAGGATGTCGGAGGCGATTTGCGGCGTGGGCGCGGACTTGGCCACATGCGGGGCCAGCGCCTTCAAGAAGAGGATCGACCCCGCTTTGTTACGGTTATGACCTTCATCGCCCATGTGCAGTGATTCGCCCAACAGCACCCGGATATCGATGCCGCCGCTGGATTCGATGGCGTCGCGCAGCACAGGGGCCATGACATCATTCATCCAATGCATGCGCTCCATCACGCTGGCGTCGTAGGCGCCATAGCGCAGCACCTTACCGTAACCTTCGTTCAGATTAGAGTAGGCGAAGTTGCCATGTGTCTTGTTTTCGATGATGTAGACTTCCATCGAGGCTGAGGTCAGGCCCGCCATCGGCCCCACCGATTGGTGATGATGGCAGGGCTCCAACTCGATTTCACCCGATGTGACCAGCTTTTCCGCTTCGGCTGCATCTTTGGCTTTGCCCTCGAAGATCAGAGCCCCGGTGATGGCGCCGCGCATTGGCCCTGACGCCCGTTCCCAGGTGATCGGTGGGCCGGCGTGCATCAGCAGGTTCTCGTGCATGCCGGGGATCACGTCGATGGCTTTGCCCAGACCCACCAACACAGGTCGGGCTTCGATCATACGGTCGGTTGCTTCACGATTGGCTTGGTCGATGTTCATCTGTAGTCCTCGAATGTCTGTTTTTCTAAAATCCTCGGAAGTGGTTGCAGAAAGGTTAAAAGAACGAAGTTCGCTCTGTTTCCAGCGACGACTCAATCTTCAATCATACTTTCATCCTCGCCAAAATCCCAGCCAGCTTCTCATTGCCACCCGCAGGTGGACGCCAGTCGACGTGAATGACCTGGGCTTCTTGGGCGATCAGGCTCTCGGCAAAGGAGCCCAGGCCGATGTTGATAGCAGCCAGTGGTTTTTCAATGCTCTCGAGCGAGACGGCCGCAGGGTCGGCATCCGCTTCAAGTTGCTGCAGCAGTTCACCAACGTAGTGTACGGCAGCCTCATTGCTGGTGAAGAGTTGGATTTTGGCGGCTTTCAATTGCTCTACCTGTTTGTCGAAATCCTGGGGATCCTGATCCGTGCCTACTACCACAACCACTATTTCGATGTCCCGCCCATCTGCCTGAGCGATAGCGCGGGCGTCGAGCATGGCAGGAGTGAGTTCGCTGGCAGGGTGCGGATGAGAGCCATAGCCCAGCACGACATCAAGCAAGATGATGGCGACATCAGGGTCTGCAGCTTCTTGTTTGAGCCTGCGAATTCGCAGATCGTTATCCATCATGGGATGCAGGCGGCCAACTGTGAAGACATCCTCGCCCAGATCGACGATGGTGTTCTTTGTGCTGATTAGGGGGTTTTCAAGGGGTTGGATGCCACTCAAAGAGATGTTGGAGTAAACATCGGGCAGATAGTCCCGCAGGATAAGGAGCGCTTCATAGGCCAGGGTGCCGCCCGAATAAAGCCCACGTAGATAGCGTTGGCCACTGATAAAGGGAAAGGTAGGGTGTGGAGCAGGTTGTCCCTTTTCAGAATCTGTTCGAGCCAGTTGGATGGCGGTGCGGGCTGCTGCGTCGAGGGTGGTCACAAAATGAAGATTATCGACCTGTGCCTGTTCGGCCTGATATCCGATGAAATCAACAACGACCGGCTTAGCAGCGCGGCGAGCCAGCCGCAACAGATCCTGTGCGACGGCGGGCGCCGGGGGTTTGGAGATCAATACGATAACCTGTGTGTCCGCATCTCGACTGAGTAAATCGAGTCCTTGTTTGGCTGTGATGGCCCCTACCCCTTCTGATAGATCCCGCCCGCCCGTGCCTAACCCATGGGTTAAACCCGCGCCCAACTGGTGGATTTGTGTCGACACCTGCTGTAATCCCGTGCCGGAGGCGGCGACCAAACCGATATTGCCGCGCCGCACCACATTGGCGAACCCCAATCCCACACCATTGACAATAGCCGTCCCGCAATCGGGTCCCATGACCATGAGGCCTTTGCCTGCGGCTTCGTGCTTGAGCGCGATCTCATCTGCCAGCGGGACGTTATCACTATAAAGGAAGACATGTTTACCAAGGTCCAAGGCCTCTCGCGCGACAGCGGTCGCGTGCTGCCCTGGCACCGATACCAGCACCCATTGCGCCTCCGGCAACATCTGAGCGGCCGATTGCAGCGATTTAGGCTGGTATTCCTGCTCGATCACAACGCGCCTGCGGGTAAGCAACTCATCTACCTGGGCTATCGCCGCTTCAGCAGCAGCCAGATCGTCCGCCTTGACGACGACAATCAGATCGTCGGCTGCTGCGCTCTGCGCCTCTGTTGTCAGGAGTTGGCTTTGTGAGAGGATTTCTTTGTTGGCGTCTGTCCCCATCATAACACCTGCATCGACGATCTTGGGAAGCGCTGCCAACGAACGCTGTAGTTGCATCAAAACGACGGAATCATAATAAGCGCCGCCGCGGATTTCTGCAGTAATTGCTGCCATAGGACTCTGCTTGATTCGATTGAATGGAACCCGATTTGGTAATGAAGCGAGTTTAACATACAACCCTCAACGCCAGCAATTCTATGCAATGAATGCGTGCATTTCAGATCACCGCGCTCTTATATGCAAAACCAAACTGGTAGCGTATTGATAGGACAGTTTCATTGCCCCGGTTAAGCCCTTGTGCTAAGATCAGGTGATGCAGAGTATTAGGTTATCTCGGATTGCGATCTTCATTGGCTTGGTGGCTATGGTTGTTGTGCTGGGTGCATGTACGCGCGAGCGTGATCCGTGGCCTGACGCTGCCGGTGGCGCCACTATTGCTCCTGAACAATCGACGCCATCGGGCACCATGGAACCCGACGAGGCCTCTCTCCCAGCCTTCACACCTCACATCACAGCCGACGCATCTGGTAACATCTCACAGCCCCAAACACAGGATGGCGGTGGCGCGCCTGTGCCGGCCGGTTCGGGAGAGGCAGCTCCTGCTGCAGCTGTTACGAGCAATCTGCCGCCCATGCCCGATACCAAGGAGTTGACACCCAAACCCCCGACATCTACCCCTGAACCCGACTTGTTCGCTTACAAGGTGCAGGCCGGTGATAATCTATCGTCGATTGCCGAAAAATTCGGCGTAACAGTCGAGGATATCAAACGTTACAATGCCATGGAAAATCCCAACGCTTTACGCACGGGCGCCATACTGATAATACCCGGTGAACCACCTTCAGGAACCGAGACGGAGGAAGGGTATATTCATGTGGTAAAACCGGGCGAGACCCTTTTTGGCATTTCTATGCAGTACGGCGTACCCTTGAATGAACTAGCCAGCGCCAATCAGATCACCGATCCCAGCACCTTGCGGGTTGGTCAGCGTTTGGTCATCCCCAATGCGGCGGAGAGCCAGGGCGTCAGTTCCGAGAGTCGGGTTCACATCGTGCGGCCGGGTGAAACTCTTTCCTCGATCTCCGTCAAATATGGGGTGACGCCGGCTGCAATTATGCAGGCCAACGACATGGAGAATGCCAATCGCATCTACTCCGGGCAAAAACTTGTCATTCCCAATTGACGCTGTCTGCCGGGCCTCCTGTTGGGTCGAACAGATAAGGCCGCCTGATGATCCTGTCAGCTTGTTGGTGGCTTGATGTCATGCGTAACGGGACATTCTTTATTAAAGTATCATTTACAGATCGTGGCCGGAGCGACCTTTTTGTTGCAAACGCCCGATCTGCAAACTCTTTCAATCAATCTCAAATCCAACCTGCCCTTCTCCAAGGAGTAACATTATGGGTCAGTTAGTTTTCGCAACAATGCTTGCGCTGGTAGCAGGCATCGCTTTAGCCGTTCTGGTAGCCGGCGCCAACGCTCGCAAGGGTGATATCAACCCCGGTAGAGGGATCGTTGCTGGGGTTATCGGTTTTCTTCTGGTTTTTCTCGTACTGGGCATGATCAACAGCTACACGGTGGTGCAAGCTGGTTCAGTGGCCGTGGTCAAACGTTTGGGCGCTGTTGTCAATGTTTTCGAACCAGGCCTGAACTGGAAGATTCCCTTTATCGACGAAACGATTATCTATCGAACCCAAGACATCGTGTACGAAACCAGTGACAATCCTGGCGGCTCTGATGCCGATTACACTGATATCGAGGTCGATACCGCCACCAGTGACGGCCAACAAATTACGGCGCGCTATACGATTCGTTTCCGTATCAAACCGCAGGAAGCTGCCAACATCGTCAACAGTCTGGGTACCGAGCGGGAGGTCGTCGAGAAAATCGTTAAACAGAATAGCCGTGTTTGGGTTCGCACCTTACTTCGTAATTTCACGGCTAATCAACTTTACTCTGGCGATATTCTGAGTGCGCAAGAAGTAATCGCTGAGCAATTACACCAAGACTTCGAGGCAGAGGGTCTCGAACTCGTCTTCTTTGGCTTGAGACAGATCGGTTTTACCGAAGCCTACAAACAGGTTGTCGAAGTCAAGCAGATCGAGGCGGAGAACATCATCACCAAGCAGAATCTTGCCCGCCAGGCCGAATTCGAGAAACAGCGCATCATTACCGAGGCCGAAGCCGAAGCTGAACGCCAGCGTCTGGAACGCATCGGTGTAGCCCAGGGTGAAGCTGAGTCGATCAATTTACATGCTGAAGCCGATGCCGCGGCGACCCTTGTACGAGCTCAAGCCCAGGCTGAAGCCAACGACCTGATCTCCAAGAGCCTGACGTCGGGTGTGATAAACTGGCAAGCTGTCAACCAGTGGAACGGTCGATATCCCACCGTCGTGAGCGGGGGCGGTGGTGAACAATTGATCTTGCCCGGCGACTTGTTCAATCCCTCCGAAACCCCGTAACTGTGGCACGGTTTGCCACGCCTGATCCTCAAGACAGGTGTTGACAAGCGTCGTTGTAACTGCTAATCTGTAGCCAGATATGAAGGCGGCAGTTTGGTTCATGATCCAATCTTCAACTGTACCAGCGGCGAGCGACCCGATGAGTACTGTCCGCTCTAACTAAATCACAATCAGCGACGGTTATCTTGCCAGCGTACATGGCTGGTAGGATGCCGTCGCTGCTGTCTTTCTCCGCCAGAACCCACTTTGCGACGACCAAAAGGCAATCGACGATTCAAATAAGCTTGTTGGATTTTGGCACTGGCATTCGAAAACCCTACATTCCTCGATGATGAGGAACCACCTGCTCAGGAGGCAAAACTGATGATTCGCGAAGCAGACTTGCGCGAGCTGGTAGAATTTGATGGACGAAGTCATCCTGTACTCAGTCTATATCTCAATGTTGATTCCCGTGACCGTACCGTTGAGAAGTATAAACTCGCCCTACGCAGGCTGTTCGACAATTTATCCGATTTTGATGCTTTAGATCGGAAACGCATTGAGCAGTATTTCGATTTAGAATATGACCGTCAGGCGCGCGGTGTTGTTTGTTTTTCCTGTCAGAGTGAGGGGTTTTGGCGTGCATACCCCCTGCATGTGTCGGTGGAGGATGCCATCATTTCCGATCGACGTCCTCTGCTGCGACGCCTGGTGGAACTCATAGACACCTATGGTTACCTTGGCGTGGTAGCTGTAGATAAACAGGGCGCACGTTTCTTTTCATTTCACCTCGGTGTCCTGGAAGAGGCCACTGGGACGATCGGCGAGGATGTCAAACGCCATAAACAAGGAGGCTGGGCCGCATCACGTTATCAAAGGCATGAAGATGAAGCCGCCATGGGTAACTTGCGAGCCGTAGCGGAACTCACCGAACAATATACACGTCAGTATCATTGGCGACGGCTTGTGTTGGCCGGCACCGATAGCAATGTGGCTACATTTCAAGAGATGTTGCCTACCGCTCTCCAAGGCCTGGTCGTTGGCTCGACGCCTCTCGAACTCACCGCAAGTATCCAGGATGTGCGCGAACGCGCCGAATCGGTTGCCCTGAGCGCACATCATGATCACAACCGCCAACTCGCTGCCAGCTTGATCGTGACTGCCGAAAAAGGTGGTGCTGCCGTGTTAGGGCTTGCACCCACATTGGACGCTTTGCAAAGTGGCAGGGTCCATCAACTACTCTTCTCTGAAAATTACCAGATCGATAACGAGCAGGTTCGCCGCTGCACTGAATGCGATTACCTTAGCGCAGATAACGGCTCAGCTTGTGCGATTTGCGGCGGCGCCACAGAACCTCTGCCCGATGCAGTCAACACTCTTGCTCGCCGTGCTATTACACAAGATGCTCAGGTTGTCGTGTTATCAGCCGATAATCCGTTGGCAGAGCACGGGTATGATATTGGCGCCTATTTGCGTTATTGAAAAGTCAAGTGAACCAACCTACATCCTCCCGCAATCAGATACTCATCGTCCTCATCGTTGCACTAGCGGTGTTTACCATTGGCATTCTCGGCATCACTTTGGGATTGCGAACACTCGACAAAAGGGTAGAACCCCCGCCAACGGTCGATATCTCAAGCCTGCCACTGACACCCTTACCCCCGCCGACTGCGACGAACGCAGCCGTGGCCACGGTGACAGCGGAAGCTACCACTGCCACGGAGACGCCGACACTGACACCTTCCTCAACCCTGACTCCTTCCCCTACCAGCACACCCACCTCGACCCTTGTCCCCACCGAGACGGTGGCGCCCACGCCAACACCCTACGCCGGCCCCTTGCGAGAAAATGGTGGGGATTACACCAGTCCCCGAAGAGAAGGTATCATCATCGATGGCGTCCTGCTCGAATGGCGAGATGTGCCATCGTTCCCCCTTCCCTTCATCCAACAAGGCGAGGAAAACTTCGACGGCCCTGATGATCTCACTGTCAGCACACGTCTTGCATGGGACGATCAGTTTCTTTATGTGGCGGCCGAGGTCATCGACGATGTGCATGTGCAGGCGTTGCGCGGCTACGACCTCTTCAATGGCGATGGCATTGAATTGTGGATCGACATTGACCTTGCCGGTGATTTCGAGGACGATTCGCGCAATGGCGATGATTTTCAATTTGGATTCTCTCCCGGGAGTTTTGATAGTATTCCTTCAGAAGGTGTCGTCTGGTATCCGCAGCGCAGCCCGGAGTGGAATGCTCGACTACAGGTGGTCGCTCAACCCCAAGACAATGGCTATACATTGGAGGCGGCCATTCCCTGGTCTATGCTTGAGATCAGCCCGCGTAGTACCGGCATGATACTAGGCTATGCTATCAATGCCAATGACAACGATGTGCCTGATACGTCCGCCCAACAGACCATCCTTATGCACACGGCTGTCATGGCCTGGGGGCGTCCAACGACCTTCAGCAATCTTCGGTTACAATAGCAGTGTCAGATGCAGCCGCACTCTCAGGTTGCAGCGCACTTGAGGTATAGACGATTGATTCGATTTCATATGCAATGTACTAGAATTTCGTATGCGTTTGATAAGATTGTGCTGCACCCTACGCCGGAGCTTGCCTGGACAGTTTATAGTAATGGTGAGCTAGCTGAAAGCTGACCTAATATCGTAACAACGTCGATTATCTCTAGGGAGTCACGACCACCCATGATGCAATTTGATAAATATACCGAACGAGCGCAAGACGCACTGATGCGTGCCTACGAGATCTTGCATCGTTTTCAACATAGTCAGGCTGATACAGAGCATCTCTTCCTGGCTCTGCTCGAACAGCCCGATGGCATGGTGCGGCAGATCCTTAGCCATCTCGAAGCCGATCTGGATGCCATGCATGATGCGCTGGTCGAGATCTTGGAAAAGGCGCCAAAGACAGGTGGACCCAACCTCGATGTCGCCGCCCAAGGGCAGATCTACATTACCCCCCGCCTGCATCGTCTCAACCAGATCGCGATCGAGACTTCGGAGAAGCTGGGCGACCAATACATTTCTACAGAGCACTTGCTGCTCGCGATTTTAAGCGAACGGAACACACCCAGCTCTAACCTGCTGAAAGAATACAAGATCACTCAGGATTCGGTCAAACGCACGATCGAAGAATTCCGCCAGGGCAAGAGCGTGGACGATCCCCGTTCAGAGTCACGTTTCCGCGTGCTGGAAAAATACGCCCGTGACCTGACGGCGTTGGCGGCCGAAGACAAATTAGATCCTGTGATCGGTCGGGAAGCGGAGATCCTGCGGGTGATCCAGGTGCTCAGCAGGCGTACCAAGAACAACCCCGTTTTGATCGGTGATGCCGGTGTAGGTAAGACTGCCATCGTCGAAGGACTCGCCCAGCGTATTATCCAGGAAGATGTGCCAGATCTTTTGCACGGCAAATTGATCATGGGACTCGATCTGGGGGCGATGATCGCCGGTACCAGGTTCCGAGGCGAATTCGAAGAACGCTTGAAAGCCGTCATGGACGAGGTACGCGAATCAGAAGGGGAGATTATTCTCTTTGTAGACGAACTGCACACGGTGGTCGGTGCTGGCGCTGCCACCGGCGCCATGGATGCCAGTAACATGATGAAAACGGCCCTGGCACGGGGTGAATTGCGTGTCGTCGGCGCCACAACGCCTGACGAATTCCGCCAACATATCGAGCGGGATGCCGCCTTGGAACGTCGATTTGCTCCTATCTGGGTTGATGAGCCAACCACAGAAGAAACGGTCGACATCTTACATGGATTAAAAAACCGCTACGAAGAACATCATCAAGTCAAGTATACGGATGAGGCCCTGCGCTCGTCGGTCAAGTTGTCTCATCGCTATGTGACCGGGCGTAAGTTGCCGGATAAAGCCATTGATCTAATCGATGAAGCCGGCGCCAAAATGCGCGTGGCGATGCAATCTCGGCCTACAGAACTGAAAAACCTGAAACGAGATCTGCTTGACATGAAACGACAGGAAGAGTCGGCCTGGGATACTCGTGATTATGAAAATGCAGCCCAGATCAAGACCGAGGCCATTCGTATCGAGAAGGAATACAAGATCAGGCATACGCTCTGGCAAGAGCAGGCCGGGTTGGATGGCATTGTTGCAGACCGCCATGTAGCAGAAGTGGTTCATGCCTGGACTGGCATCCCCGTCAGCCAGATGCTCGAGTCCGAGACCGATAAGCTATTACGCATGGAAGACTTCCTACAGGAGCGCATTGTCAGCCAGCACGAGGGTATCGAGGCTGTATCTGATGCCATCCGCCGTTCCCGCGCCGGCCTGAAAGACCCCCGCCGTCCCATCGGCTCGTTCATCTTTCTGGGCCCGACCGGTGTTGGTAAAACCGAGCTGGCCCGAGCCCTGGCCGAGTTCCTTTTCGACGATGAGGACGCGCTCCTGCGGGTAGATATGAGTGAATACCGCGAGGCGCATACGGTCAGCCGGCTGATGGGATCCCCACCGGGCTATGTCGGCTACGATGAGGGAGGGCAACTGACCGAAGCAGTCAGGCGCCGTCCCTACCAGGTCATTCTCTTTGATGAACTGGAAAAAGCGCATCCTGAAGTGTGGAATACGTTGTTGCAGATATTGGAAGATGGGCGTCTGACCGATGGCCATGGCCGCACGGTGGATTTCCGCAACACCGTACTGATCATGACCACCAATGTTGGATCCCGACGTGTCACCGAGACCAAGCAGATTGGGTTCCGTAGTGACTACAGTGTGGATGAGGAGCGCCTGCTTGCAGACATCCAGAAAGACCTGAAACGCACTTTCCGCCCAGAGTTTCTCAATCGTGTGGATGAGATCATCCCCTTCCATGTACTCACTCAAGAGGAAGTTCTGCAAATCGTGGACCTGCAGTTGGCCGAGATAGCGACGCGGCTGGAGGAACACACGCTGGAGTTGGAGTTAACCGATCTCGCACGGCGGGTGCTGGCTGCCAAGGGGTACGATCCCGAATATGGCGCCAGGCCTCTACGACGCGCCCTGCAACGCACAATCGAAAGTCCGCTCAGCAAACGCCTGCTCAATGGTGATTTTGCCACCGGCGATCTCATAGTCGTCGATGCCGAGATCGTGGGCGATGTCGAGGATAACAAAGCGCTCAAGAAGGCCGAGATCGTGTTCCGCAAAGGTGAACGTGCACCGATCCCGGTCGATTTCCCCATGAATATGGAACAGCGTTCTTAGTAATTCCCCGTCCGAGATAAATCTAACGCCCGACTACGAAACTAGAGGTCGGGCGTTTTTTTACCGAATCAACTGACCCAATGCACCCATGGCAATGTTGTTTCAACTGCTCGTGCCAGCTTGCGGTCGGCTGTCCAGAAGTCGGCTTGGTGTTGCTCTGCCAGGGCAAGGTAGTGGGCATCATAGGTTGCTTTTAGTCTATATTGGACTGCCAATTCTACAGCGCGCCTGTGTATGGCCTTGTCACTATACAATTCGATGGGTAAGGCTAAAGCCGCCGTTAATATGCTATGGACGGTTTCTGCACTTAATTGGCCGAGGCGATACGGAAGGAAAATCGCATTAGTAACTTCGTAAAAAAGTAGTTCGGGCGCGATGAATTGTTTGCTTGTCTCATCCCATTGTTGCCAAAGATCTTGCACGACCCTATCCTTTGGGCGAGTAAGCAAGCGAACGACCAAACTGGCATCAACGCAAAGCGTCGAGGAGTTGCTCACTTCGTTCCTCCCTTATTTGACGAATAATTTCGTCGGCAGGCCTTAACTCGATATCACCTAACTCGCGAGTTATCTGAATATGAGCATGTTGCAGAGATTTTCGCCAATCGGGCTCTTGTGGATGCCCTGTCACCAATTGCTCGTATTGCTCAACAGAAACGACGACGACCTGCGGCTGCCCTGCACGTTCGATGGTGACAGGTTGCTGGTCTTCGACAACCCGCCGCATGAGTTCACCGAAATGGATGCGCGCTTCAGTAGCACTTACTGTTTTTGTAACCATGTTTGAATCCTCAAAGATTATCGATTAATCAATCGATTGATTAATCGATAACATCATACCCGCGTTGGCTGTGAATATCAAATAGGACTATTGACACAACAAGCCGTCGCAAAGTTATTACCTAGCCCGGCCAGCGTCCGTATCCCGTCCGCCCGCTCAACCATTCATCCAGAATTTCGCGTGTGCCGGGGGTCAGTGGTTGGGGCAAGTTCTGCAAGGGATACCAACCGATGTCTGCGATCTCACCCCCATCCGCTTGCGCCTCACCGGCCAACCATTTGCATTCGAAAACAAAGATGTTGTCTCGCTTGTAGGACCCCAGCCACAGATACACCCCTACCAGTCGTATAATTTCGACCTTCAGACCTGTTTCCTCTCGCATCTCTCGCACCATCGACTCATCGGCGCTTTCGTTGCCATCGCCACCACCACCGGGCAGGTACCAGTTGCGACTGGCGTAGCTATGCCGCACGAAGAGAATACGCCCCGCTTCATCCTGCACAATACCCCGCACACCCACCGTGCGTGGCCGCGCCAACCACCACCACACGCGCAACACTTTGATGGCCGGGTCTCGCCAATTCCAATGCATACCAGGGCGTCGCCTACTCTATACCAACGCCAAGGCAATGGCGGCGGCCAGGCGAACGTTATTCTCTAATAAGGCCAGATTGGCGCGCAGTGAGGCTTCGCCAGTAACCTCGGCGATGTAAGAGAGCAGAAATGGGGTAATCTCCTTGCCACGCACTCTCTGTTCTTTGGCAGCGACCACGGCTGCATCGATAGCATCGTTGGCAACGGCTTCGCCCAGGGCGGCTGCCTGCGGTACAGGGACCGTGACGAGCATGCCGGTGCGAAGCCCCAACGACCGCTGAGCTTGCCAGATGGCAGCGACGTCGGCTGGGCTATCACAGCGGGTGTCGACAGGCAGACCGGATGAGCGAGTATAAAAGGCCGGGATCTCGTCACAACCATAGCCGATCACGGGTACGCCAAGTGTCTCCAGGCGCTCGCGGGTGCGGGGTAGGTCAAGGATGGCTTTGGCGCCGGCACAAACCACCAGCACCGGGATCGTAGCCAGAGCAGTGAGATCGGCAGATTCGTCGAAATCGTCGCCACGGTGCACACCACCGAGCCCACCCGTGGCAAATACCTCGATACCATGTCGATGAGCCAGCCACATCGTGGTAGCGACGGTGGTGGCTGCATCCAGTTTTCGAGCTGAGACAATGGCCAGATCGCGCAGAGATGCTTTGATCACCCCCTCACTTCTGGCAAAGTGTTCGATCTGGTTGTTCGATAGGCCGGCCGTCGCTTCACCCCCGACGAAGCCACAGGTGCGTGGTTCAGCACCTGAGTTACGGATCAACTCTTCCAGCCGTAATGCGGTCTCGTAATTCTGAGGATAGGGTAGGCCGTGGGCGATAACAGTGCTTTCGAGTGCGACAAGAGCTTGGGTCATGGTTGGGAATCAGGGGATAGAGATCAAAGAACGATATCGTTGGGATTGTTGCCAGAATCGACAATTGCTTTACGGACATTGACAGGGATGAGCAGGATGAGGCCTACAACAAAGAAGAGAATGACGGATAGCAGCGCCACGCGTGTACCACCCGTTATCTGCACAGCTGCGGCAAATACCAGGGGTCCAATCCAGGAGGTGCCGCGCTCGCTGATCTCATAGAAACCAAAGTACTCCGATTCATTCTCGCGGGGGATCATTTGCGAATAGAGCGAGCGACTAAGTGCCTGCGAGCCGCCGAGGACGATGGCGACGAACACGCCTAACACGAATAACTGCCAGATCTCATAGAGTAGCGCATAGGCAGAGACGACGATACCCACCCAGATGACAAGGCTGATGATAATGGAGCGTTTGGCTCCGATGCGTCCGGCCAACCACCCAAAAGCCAAGGCCCCGCCGAAGGCGACAAACTGGATCAGCAAAACGAGGATGACCAGCGTATTGTCGTCTGCAGCCAATTCGGAAGCTGCAAATAGGGTAGAAACCACAATCACGGTCTGGATGCCGTCGTTGTAAATCAGATAGGCGATCAGATACCGCAAGGTATGCGGGTATTTGCTGCGGATATCTCGCAGTGTTTTAAGGATTTGCTTGACGCCCTGCGAGAAATAGGACTCCCCCCTGGGAAGGGTTTTGAGGGAGCGGCGCTGGCGCAGACGCCGGGCAGGGAAGAGGTAGGTGAAGAGCAGCCACCACAACCCTGCGCTGGCAATGCTGAGGCGCACGGCCAGTCCAGTGTCCGCCATCATCTGAATCAAGACTAGATTCAACGCCAGCAAAACGCCACCGCCCAGATAGCCCAGTGCCCAACCCTTGGAGCTGACCGAATCACGATCTTGCGGGGCGGCGATATCAGGTAGAAAGGCATTATAGAATACGATGGCAGCGCCAAAAGAAAGATTGGCGGTGATGAACAATAATCCTGCCAGCAGCACTGCCCCATTGGTCCCCAGTACCGGCATATCGGTGATGATGAAAAACATAAGGATGGTGGCAAGCGCGCCGATGGTAGCAAATCCCAACAACAGTTTCTTCTTTAGCGTCGAATAATCGGCAATCGCGCCAAGTAAGGGTAGAAATAGAACCTGGAGAATGACAGAGATCGAGACGCAGGTGGGGAAAAATGCATCTGGCTCGAAGCGGAATCCTAGAAAGTGAACGCCATCGACGGTTCTGGCCAGACTGGACAAATAGGGCCCTAGTAAGGTTGTAACGACGGTGGTGCTGAAGGCAGAATTTGCCCAATCGTACATCATCCAGCCACGCACTTCGCGCTTGTTTGTTTCAATTGGGGCACGCAGCGTTGTTTGGGCCATGAGTTTGCTCCGGGTGGCAGGGCAGGTACGGGAAATGCTAAGCATGATACACGCCGAGTCAGTATATGGGAAACACCACAAACGCCACACGGGTCAAACAGGATTGGAAAGCTACAACAAGTGACATCCGCTTTGGGGTGGTCTGCAGACCGCCCCAT
>JAAENG010000560.1 GCA_024224665.1 Chloroflexota bacterium
CCGCAATGGCCTGCCCACCACTGCTCACGCTACCTACGATGCCGCTATCCGCCGCGTTGCCGGCTTCGGCATCGACTGCATCGAGCATGGCGGCAGTATGAGCGAATCGACGATCCAGATGCTGGTTGACCTCGACATTCCTATCGTGACTACATTTGCGCCTCTCGTCATGCAGAGTCAGGCCGATCTAGCCCGTCAGTATAACATCCCTGAGTGGAAGATCGCTGAACGGCAGCGGGCGGTGGCGGAACCGACGCACTATCTGGGGTTGATCGACGCGGCTCGGGCCGGAGTGACCATCGCCTTCGGCACCGATGCAGGGAGCCCGGTGGTTGGTCACGACGTTATCGCCCCGGAGATGGCGTTCATGGTCAAGTTGGGGGTTAAAGCGGATAACTACGACGCTATTCGCAGCGCCACCACTGTGGCAGCGCGCATCAATGGTCTTGAGGGTAACCTGGGCACACTGCAAGCGGGCAAACTGGCCGACGTCGTGGTGACAGAAGACAACCCACTGTCAGAACTGGACGCTATCAGCAGGGTACGGATGACTTTTCTAGAAGGCAAACGGATGGTTTGATCATGGAGAAATCCCCTTTACTTAAATCCCTGGCAGCGCGTATCGTCGAAGAGGACGTTTCCTACCGCACTAAAATGCTGGAGATTGCAGCCGGATTGTCCGATGTAATCGCGCTCGGCCGTGGTAATCCTGACTTCGATACACCCGAACATATCTCTGCGGCGGCCAAGGCAGCTATTGACGCCGGTCAGACCCATTACACCCATCCGGCGGGAATACCTCAACTGCGCGAAGCGATAGCGGATACGCTGCGACGGGAGTATAGCCTGGACTACGGACGGGAAGAGATCATTGTCACCGCCGGTGTCCAGGAGTCGATCGTGCTCTGCATGCTCAGTCTCGTGAATCCGGGCGATGAAGTGTTGATCACATCGCCACGCTTCACGAGTTACGACGAGGCCGTAAGACTTTGTGGCGGTGTGCCGGTACCAGTGCCCACTTACGAACGTGATGACTTTGCACTGATGCCGGCCGAGATCGAGGTCCGGATCAATAGCCGTACAAAAGTTTTGGTGCTGGTAACGCCCAATAATCCCACCGGAGCGGTCACCCCACCACTTATCGTACGCCAGATTGCCGACCTGGTGAAACGTCATAATATAATTCTCATCAGTGACGAGATCTACGGCAAGCTTATCTACGAAGGCTCCACCCACCTGTCGGCAGCGTCTCTGCCCGGCATGAAAGAACGGACGATCACTCTCAATGGTTTCTCCAAAGCATATGCTATGACCGGCTGGCGCGTAGGGTACATGGCCGCAGCGCATTCTTTTATTCGGATGATAATCGAGCCTCGCCATACACTTAGCATCAACACCGCCACGCCTTCACAGTACGCTGCTCTGGCCGCGCTTACCGGCCCCCAAGATCCCGTCGAAGCCATGCTGCAAACCTATCGCGAGCGGCGCGCTTACTTGATGCAGGCTTTGACAGATATGGGCTTTAGCTACGGTATGCCCGGAGGCGCTTTCTACATTTACACCAATGTCTCCCAGACAGGGTTGCCGGCGCCACAGTTCTGCGAATCTCTGCTGCGCGAGACGGGAGTGCTGATCTTCCCAGGCAGCATGTTTGGCGATGACAGCGACAACTATATCCGCATTAGCTACGTGCAGCCTATAGAGCGTATCGCTGAAGCGGTGGATCGAATGAGCACATTTATGGCGCGTCAATAGCAAAACAGGTGTTATCAGCGATGATCTCTGCTTTAGAACCCTTCAGAATCTTGTTAGTTGGCCTCGGCAACCGAGGAAAGATGTGGGCGTCGGTCATTAACCAGCGCCCCGACATTGCGTTAAGCGGGGTCGTTGACATCGAGAAGTTGGCGTTGAGCACGTTTGTGAGCGGCAACCCTGACATGCCGGCTTTCCGCGATCTCAGTGAGGCCTTACGTGCTGTTACCAGCGACGCCGTACTGTTGGTGACGCCGCCTGCAGGCCATCTGCAACAGGCCACCCTCATATACGATGCCGGATTGCCCCTTCTGGCGGAGAAACCGTTGACCCTGGATCTGGATGAGGCTATTAAGATCGTGACCCTGGCTGAAAAGGCCCAACTGCCGCTCGCTGTCGGGCTTAACTTTCGGTACTTGCCTGTAAGCCGTAAAATTCGCGAATTGGTGACAGAGGAAGTGTTTGGAGCACCTGGTTTCGGCCAGTTTACCTATCAGCGTAACCGTGATGGACTTCGACCCGGCCTGAATAAGTACCCACTGACTATGAAACACCCGATGATGCTCGAGCAGAGCATCCATCACCTAGACTTGATCCGATACTGCTATGGCCGCGAAGTGGAACAAGTGATTTGCCGGACTTGGAATCCGGGCTGGAGTATGTACGCTCACGACAGCAATGTCAGTTGTCTAGTGACCCTCTCGGGCGGCCTGGAGGTGAACTATCTTGGTACCTGGACAGGGGGGTGGGATGAACTTCAATTCCTGTGGCGTACTGATTGCAGCGAAGGTGTCATCATCCAACGTCAGCTTTTTGATGACCTGGCGACCGCCACCATAGCCGACCCTGCCCTGACTGCGGTCGAGCTGCCGACCTGCCGCGCTTTCTATGATGACAGCGATGCCTTATTAGGAGATTTTGTGGCTCATGTGCGCCAAGGTTCGCCCTTGACCTGCAACGGCGTCGATCACCTGTACACACTGGCGCTTTGTTTTGCGGCTATTGAAAGTGATGAAAGGGGTCGCGTCGTGAATATGGATGAGTTCTACCTCCGCAATGGAGTCCCTGAACCGCTATGAATATCTTAGTGACAGGTATTTCAGTTATACTTGATCACACATAAGAACCCACAAAGGAGATCTACGATGGATTTAGGAATTCGAGGGCGAGTTGCCCTGATTGGCGCCTCGGGCCGCGGATTGGGCCTGGCAACGGCACAACGGTTGGCTGAAGAAGGTTGTGACATTGCCATTTGTGACCTGGAAGCCGATGTGTTGGATACAGCTTTGGAAAGTGTCAAGCTCGCCAATTCGGGTGTGCGGGCATTTGCCTACCAGGTTGATCTAACGAAGGAGGACAGCATTGCTCAGTTGGTGACAGATGTTCAACGCGACCTGGGCGTGGTCAGCATCCTGATTAACAATTCGGGCGGACCGCCCCCAGGCACCTTTGATGCCGCCACCGACGAAAAATGGTTGTATGGTTATCAACTCACATTCCTGAGCGCTGTGCGCTTGATCCGTGCTGTCTTGCCTGACATGAAAGAGCAACAATGGGGACGCATTATCAACTTCACCGCTCGCTCGCTCAAAGAACCGATCCCCAATTTGATGATTTCCAATGCAGTACGACTGGCAGTGGGCGGCATGGCTAAGACGTTGGCTAGTGAGGTCGCATCACATGGCATCACTGTCAACAACATCTGCCCGGGACCTACTACGACCGATCGCGCTATCGAGCTGGCAGGTGCTCGTGCGGCCAAGAAAGGGATCAGTGTGGAGGAAGAATTGGCAATCACGGCGAGCACCATACCCATAGGCCGCCTGGCGCATCCCGAAGAACAGGCCGCGGCCGCAGCATTTCTGGCCTCGGAGCTAGCCGGCTATATCACCGGCATTTCACTGTTGGTAGACGGTGGCGCAGTGAAGGCGCTGTGATTGCGTCCAATTTTTGATGAAAGGAGACCTAGACATGAATGATTTTGGATACATGAGAGGTGTGTTTAACATCACACCTACGCCCTTCAATCCTGACGGCAGCCTGGATGTAAACAGTCTGATCTCGTTGACGAACTTCACCATCGAACAGGGAGTCGATGGCATGACGATTCTGGCCGTATTGGGCGAAACCAGTAAGGTCACAGAAAGCGAGCGTGATCGGATTATCGAGACTGTTGTCGAAACGGCAGATGGCCGCATACCCATCTGCGTGGGCACATCGCACTCGGGGACGTATCCCTGCGTGGCATACAGCAAGCGTGCACAGGCGTTAGGCGCCAAGGCGATCATGGTTGCACCGCCCAAGTTAGCCCGTTCTAGCGATGAAGCGTTACGACGACACTACCTTACCGTCGCTGATGCAGTGGACATTCCCATCGCTGTTCAGGATCATCCTGCCAGTTCTGGGGTTATCATGAGCGTGAATTTCATCGCCAATCTGGCCCAGGAGGTCTCGCACTGTCGATTCTTGAAGCTGGAAGACGAACCAACGCCCATGAAGTCAAGCCACATATTGGCCGTGAATCCCAATGTGCAGATCTTTGGCGGCCTGGGTGGTACGATGTTCCTGGAGGAGTTACGCCATGGTGCTGTGGGTACGATGACTGGCTTCGCTTTCCCCGAGATATTAGTCGAGATCTTTCGGAAGTTCAGCAGTGGCGATATTGACGGCGCCACCAAGGTATTTGATCGCTACTGTACACTGATGCGGTTTGAGAATCAGGC
>JAAENG010000561.1 GCA_024224665.1 Chloroflexota bacterium
TCGATACCAGGACAAACGTCATACCGTACGTAGTTGTGTGATAATACAACCGGCTCATCCTCGATAAAACGTATACGTTTCAGGAAGAAAAAGGTGGACTTGTCAGCGCTAGTGTGTAAGCGGGTTGTCAGCTTACTGTCGACCTGGATGATCCGCTTGGCCAAGACCGTTGTCTCAAAGGGGATCCCCTTACTGATTAAATCCTCTGAGATGGTGACCATATTGTTGCCCAACGGCTGCTCTAACACATTGGCAGCGACGAATGTGCCTCTGCCATGTGTGCGCATGAGCAAGCCTTCTTCGGCCAGTTCGGCGATGGCTTTGCGTACCGTGCCCCGGCTCACCTCCAAAGTCTCTGCCAGATCCGTTTCGGCCTGTAGTTTGTAATGGCTGGGCCACGAACCGCTGAGAATCTGCTGCCGAATCCAATCCTTGATCTGCTGATAGATCGGCACAGGTCCTGTGCGGTCAAATTCGGGTTGGAGGGTCATCACAGAAAGGTCGGAGATAGATCAATGGTATAGAGACGACTATGAAGGTCTAGCAAGGTACATGCTAGCATGAGTTTGTGAGGATGTCAATGGCTGAACTGGAACTATGCTTCGTATTCTTTGAGGATGTCTTCATCGTTTGTAGTCACTCATTACTTTCTCCTGTGGTTCGATCAAATCGAAGGTGGTGGGGCTTATTCGTTGATGATCAGATAAGGTTTTACTGCTGTGCCATGGTTGTTGGATTTGAGGATAGCATCCTCAAGTTCTAACGCCCGCACGCCATCGACTCCCGTGATCGGCGGCGTTGTGTCGTTGAGCACCGCATCCGCAAAATCTTTTAAGATCAGGGGGAAGGTCTTGTTGAAAAGAGAGCCCGGATCGGCGATGTGGTCCATGTCCCCAACAAGATCAGGATATGCAGCCTGCGCATCTGTACCCGCATAAGTCAGACTCATCAAAGGGAAATCATTGGCAAGTTTGTCACTGCCTGTAATCGTCCCTAGTGCACCATTCTCAAAACGGAAGATGGCTGCTTTCGCGTAGGGAGCGGTATAGACCCAATCACCTAGAGGATACTGGAAGGGCTTGCCATCGATGGTGAACTGTGCCGAGACACTGGTGACTTCACCGCAAAGATGGCGCAATAGATCAATGCTGTGGTGGAATGTGTAACCGTGACCGCAGATGTTTACGAAGGTCATCTCACCGAACTCGCCCGCATCAATCCGCTGTTTTAGCTCCATTACGGTCCCCATATAGCGGTAGTTATAGCAAACCATGAGCTTCACATCTTTTTCCTGTGCGATCTGAACGAGTTCTCTCGCCTTGCCTAGATCATCTGTAAACGCTTTCTCGCAGAGAACGTGTTTGCCGGCAAGCAAAGACTTCTTGGCGATCTCATAGTGCCCTGGTTCCATCACACAAACATCGATGGCTTCGATCGAATCATCTTCCAAAAGTTCATCGATGGTGTAATAGGCATTGACGCCATACCTTTCGGCCATGGGTACTGTCTTCTTCTCATAGTTCCGCTCGCGATCGGTAAAACCGATCAAGTCGATCTCCTCGAGGGATTTGTAGCCGCTGCCATGCAATTCGCCTGAGGCGAAGCCACAGCCTACGACACCCAGTTTGATGCTACTCATGCTGTTTTGCTCCTTTATGTGGTGTGGGGTGAGTGGTATGTTCCTAGAAAAGACGATGCGGAGAATTGGGTTACACACTCCGGTAAAAAGCGCGCCAGGCTTTGACAGACTAATTGGATGCTGCTATACTCAGCGGCGTTGTCTTTGTAGTTACATAGTTACAAAATGACGAAGAACTGCGACATTGTAGCACTTGTCCCACAGCTTGTATAGCGACCCGTTGACCATCAAAGGAGATTGACGAATGCAAGAAGTTGCATCGGTTGTCGATGCCAGAGATCTCACCAAGCTTGAATTGGCGAGTAGGGTTCAGTTTACCAATGTGAGACCATACGCAACGAAAGAGATGATCATCGCACATGCACAGACCTGCGCCGATTATCAGTTTGATGGCGCCATGGTTGCCAACTGTTGGGTTCCTCTGGTTCGTGATGTGCTGCAAGGTACGGGCGTCAAGGTGGCGACCTGCATTGGCCTGGGATTTGGACAGGAGAGCTTGCACGGAAAGATCGCTCTGGTGAGGGATTGCATTGCCTTGGGTGCTGATGAGATCGATTACGAGCCCAACATGGCACTGTTTCTGTCCGGCATGTATGATGAGTTTCGGGAGGAAGGCGCCGCCCTGGTCAAAGCTGCCCAAGGAAGGGCGATGAAGGCGATGTTAGAGTTCGGCTACCTGAAGACCGATGAAGAAAAGCGCCACGCCGTTCGCCTGCTGGCCGAGGCGGAAGTGCCCTGGATCAAGAATTCCAGTGGTTGGGGCGAAGGTGGCATCGCTGCTAATGTCGAAGACCTGCGCCTGTTATCTGAAGTCTGCGCCGGTACGAAGAGCCGCGTGAAAGCTTCCGGCCAGGTGAACTCGTATGACAAAGCTGTCGCCTTCATCAATGCCGGTGCAGAGTTGATCGGCACCAGTACCGGCAACCGGTTGATGGACGGCTATCCGGAATAGAGTTTTCGCAAGGAGAACACAGTGGCCAAGTCTGATGGACAAGGTTCGATTGTCATCATAGGCAGTTACTTGGTCGCCCTTGTTATGGATGTTGATCGCATTCCCATAACGGGCGAGACCTTGCTGGCGCGTAATTTCCGTGAGGCATATGGCGGCAAAGGCTCTGATATGGCCGTCCAAGCCGCCCGTTTGGGGGCAGCGGTCGATTTTGTAGGATGTGTAGGGGACGATGATTTCGGTCGGGCGTTCAGTAAATTGATGGTGGATGAAGGGGTCGATATCGATTACCTGATCTCTCGTGGCCAGTTAGCAACCGGGGCCGGGTTTATCATCAAAGATACGAGCGGGCACAACATCATCACCATCGATATCGGCGCCAATCAGCTTTTTTCGAGAGAAGATGTTGATGCAGCTATGGGACGTATGGATGCTGATTCAGTGGTCTTGATCCAGTTAGAGATACCGCTGGAGACGGCATTACATGGCGCCCGTCGCGGTCACGAGCAGGGCAGTACCGTCATATTCAATCCGGCTCCGGCTCACGATCTACGAAGTCAAGATCTATCAAACGTAGATATTTTCACGCCCAACGAAACGGAAGCACGCGTGTGTCTGGGCCTGGATCCCAGCGACCCAAGCGATGATGTCGAAATCGCCCGACAACTACTGGCCCTCGGCTGCCACACCGTCGTCATGACCCTGGGCGAGCGGGGCAGCCTGATCGTTACGGCCGACAACGTGACTGAAGTCCCAGCTTACACAATCCCTAACATCATCGATAGCAATGGCGCCGGTGACAGCTTCAACGCATCGTTGGCCACAGGGCTGCTCGAAGGCAAACCCCTGGCCGAGGCCGCCCGCTTCGCCAACGCCGTGGCCGGCCTCTGTTGCACACGTTGGGACACAGTACCTTCGTACCACACCCGGCAGGAAGTGGATGAATTTTTGCACGATGAATCCTGAAAACGTGTTGCGTATTGCGTATTGCGTTTCAAATTTCCGATTCCAGACGCCTGGCGTATCGACCTCGGTTTCTAAGAGGGATTGCCCGATGTGCTCGATGTACCGCGGGTGATACGGCAGGAAGTCTTTGTCGAGGAGGTGTGCTTTGCCGGAGATATTCTCACTATGAACAAGCCCCTATACGCCAGCCTGCAAGAGATATTCAGCGGTTCTGGGGCAGCTTTCAAGCTAACAACGCACGAAGAGCTCGTCGACAACATCGCTCATCAGTGCAAATTTATCATTCGTTCCGGGTCCTTCAATCCCTGGGCCAACATCGTCATGATGGCAAGCACCGACCCCTTTGCCTGGTTCAGCGATGACTCCGGCACCGAGATCCTACCAGCCTATGTCGAACGCCGGCAACTAATGAACGAAAACGTCGTACCTGAGCCCGACAAAGAGTAGCCGGAAAATTGGTAAACCAGGAAACCAGCCGGAAGGCGCCAGCAAATTGGCCTTGACGATTCGTCCCGGTCTACAGGTTTACTGATTTACCGGTCTACCGATCCCATTCCATATCAACAATTGGAGAGAGGAAATGCCAAAGTTATCAATCAGTGAGGTAACAACGTACAACTGGTCGTTTGAAGAAGATGTTGTCAATTATGCTGCTGCCGGTATCGATGGTATCGGCGTATTTCGCGACAAGCTCGCTAACTACGGCGCCAAAAAAGGTGTGGAGTTATTGGCGAATTCTCCCCTAGGTGTCGCCAATCTCGTCGGCAGCGGCTACTTTTTGTCCAATCCGGTTTCGACCGTCGCTCAGATCAAATATGGTATTCAAGACACCCTTGAGGCCATAGAGCTTGCCGCACGCATTAGGGCTGATTGCATACTGGTGTTGACAGGCGTTAACAACACGTTTTGGCAGACACCAGAAACCGCCAGAGATCTGGTTGTAACGGCCATGAAAGAAGTGGCGCCTGTTGCCAAAGAGGCCGGAGTGAGATTGGCGCTCGAGCCCATTCACCCCAAATTCCCAGGCTGGAGCATTCTTGAGACCGTCCCGGATACATTGGAAATGATCGATCGTATTGGTCACGAGAGCGTCGGTCTCATGTATGATGTCATCCACGTCGGTGAGAGCGGGAACCGCTTGGCCGAGATTGAGGCTGCCGGAGATCGCATCTTCTGCGTGCATATAAACGATGTCGATGAGATCGTCACACCAGGCAATGATCGCACCATCATGGGCCGAGGCATCCTTCCCCTCAAGGAACTATTATCCGCCATCAAAGCCACAGGATACGATGGTTATTACGATGTAGAGATCATTTCTGCCGAAGTGTGGGCCATGGACTACAACGAGCTACTGAATGAATGCAAGAGCAGCTTCGCCGAGCTTATGTCTTAAGTTGAGCACCTTATTTAACCACCAACGGGAGTAGACTGTATGACAACAGGCACACACACATTTGATTTAGATCTCGACTATCTGCCTCATCTGCCTGAAAAAACCGATTACGGCATTGGCTGTATCGGCGCCGGTTTGATCAGGCGCGATATCCACATGGTCGCCTATGAGAATGCCGGGTTCAACATGGTCGGCGTTGCCTCTCGTACGCACGAGAACGCCAGGGCGTGTGCCAAAGCCCGGGGTATCGAGACGGTTTATGAGACCCGGCAGGAGCTACTGGATGATGAGCGTATCGAGATCCTCGACATCCCCCCCCCACCGAGATCCAGCGCCTTTCTGGTCGTATTTGTCACGTGCACTTCTCTGACTCGCTTGCGACCCATGGTGATCTCCCACCTGGCCGTGGCAAAGCCCCCCTGAAGGAATATCTCAACCAACTCAACATCGCCGGATACGACGGTAGCGTTGCCCTGGAACTCGAGTGGCCGCCCGACCCTTCTCGTGAATGCATTATCGCCTGGGCGACCGAAGCCTATGATGCCTCCAACGAAATGATGCAAGACCTTGGTATTCGCGACTAGCTTAGGAACGAGGTTTTATTAATATCCGAAACTTCTGCGTACCGGTCGGTCGAAGTTTCTGGTTTTATTGAATCCTCATTCCTTAACTCGTAAGCACGACA
>JAAENG010000562.1 GCA_024224665.1 Chloroflexota bacterium
ATACAAGCAATCTCATATTGGATCTTTGCTCCTCGCAATCACTGCTCGGAGCAAAGACCGCCTATGCCCTTTTAGCCTTTCTCCTCATTCAATTGTAAACGTGCTTCTTTATCTCTGTACCGGTTCCATGAACCATGCCCCATTCTCTGTGCGCGTCACGTTTCTGGTCGCCAGGGCATACCCTGTGATATCTGAACTGCGAAGGCGGGTACTCTGTCAGCCTAGCGCCGTGATGGCAAAGACCGAGATGAGACAAACTGAAAAATACTCTTGACAGTTCAGCACGATCCTGCTATCATGGTACCGTTACCATATGATATCGTTACATATGTTTTCGACTTGTAATCGTACAGTCAGTTAGAGTTCTGATTCATGCCAACCATCCGAGATGTTGCCCGAGAAGCAGGTGTTGCCCCCATCACCGTCTCTCGCGTGATCAACAACTCAGGATACGTTAGCCAGGATAAACGGGAACGAGTGGAAACGGTGGTTGCAGCGTTAGGGTATGTCCCTAATACCCTGGCGCGGAGTTTGCGATCTCGCCGCACCGATACCTTGGCACTCATTCTCACCGACATCACAAATCCCTTTTGGACGACGGTGGCGCGTGGTGTCGAAGATGCAGCCAGCGCTGCCGGATTGAGTGTCATTTTTTGTAATACCGACGAATCTGAGCAAGAACAAAATCGGTACCTGGAGGTGTTGTTGCAGAAGCAAGTCGATGGCATTCTCTTGGCGCCCGTGCAGAGTTCGCCGGATCATATCGAATCGATACAAAATCGGGATGTCCCCATCGTCATCCTCGACCGTCGCATTCATGGTGCAGATGTCGATACGGTTTTTTGTGATTCGATAGGTGGGGCCTGCGCTCTGGTCAACCTGTTGATCTCACTGGGACACAAACGAATCGCTATCTTGAATGGCCCTGGAGATGTGTCCACGGCAGAAGATCGCCTTGCCGGCTATCTGCAAGCCCTACAAGATGCCGCCATCGAGCCAGATGAAACCATGGTGTTCCGTGGCAAGTACGAACTGGCCAGCGGCTACGACATGGCACGGCAAGCGCTGTCGGTGACACCGGCGCCGACTGCTCTTTTTGCAGCCAACAATTTCATTGCCATTGGCGCCATGCGGGCCATTCGTGATGCCGGATTGGCTATTCCTGACGATGTGGCCCTGGTAGGATTCGACGATCTCCCCGAGGCCCTGGTGATCGACCCTATCCTTACTGCAGCCGCCCAGCCTGCTTACGATATGGGACGTCAGGCCACAGAGCTACTTTTATCACGACTATCGGGTGACGCTCCAGAGGCAATGCAGGAAATCATCCTACCCGTCGAAATCATCGTACGGCGCTCCAGTGGACCGGCGCTGAGCGTGAAGGAAGTCGTTGATCCACAGAGCTGACTTAGTAACCGTCCAAGAATTTAATCCCTGTCTGTCATTGCGAGTGGGCGTAGCCCCGAAGCAATCCCCAAGTTACATATGCA
>JAAENG010000563.1 GCA_024224665.1 Chloroflexota bacterium
GAAACGTTTACAGACTTTAAACTAGCTATTGTAGATTGTATCGCTCAAACCGATGGGATATATAAGCAAGAGCTTGCCAGCTTATTGACCCTCAAGTTCCAGACTTTTGATAATGTTCCTTTATGACCGTTGTCAGTATAAAGCAACATCTGCAAGACGCGGTAGATAAGCCAGGTCAAAATCACGATGGTCAAGTTTTGCAACAAACCATTGGGATAACCTAGCTGGGCGAACAATAAAATAGCGAAGTTCAGCAACACAAGCGTTATAACCGGCGAGAGCAGCTTGTACAAGCCCGAGAGCCAGTTTTGCCGGCGTGATCGGCTTTCTTGCGCCTTGCTGACCGTTCGCCGGCGCTGGCGCCACCAGCGGAAAACTTCGGGCAACAGCTATGCTACGCACAGTATCAGGGCGATCGTCAACAACTGCCATCGTACGGCCGGTCGGGAGAGGCTAGACAGCAGGATGACCAGCAGATCCTGGAGGGTATTGACGAACGAATCAGTTTGAGTGATCGGGTTATCATCCATCGTCCCCTCCTGATGTATGAGTCATAAGAAATCCCGAATCCCTCTGTGACAGGGTGCTCACTATCGGCGGCTCACATCCCTCTGGCAGACTCATTTCTTCAACAGAGTACCCCTGAAATCTCGCTATCTCCTGGCCAAAGTTACACACAGCCTCTTCAGGCGTCAGTACGCCGGAAAGAACGCTGGCATAGGCGCGGTTACCTTCTGCGATCAGCAGGCCTTTGGGAATCTCATTCGGCAGAACCACGGCCGTTTCGGCCTGCTGAGTGAATCCACTCACCGTAGGGTAAATTCGCTGATCTACCTCGACAGTATCATTGGCCGGAACATGCTGTAGTTCTCGCATAAAACGGATACTTTGCTGCTGGTTGGTCAGGAAAGAGGCCAAAGTATCAGCAACTCGAGCCTGTTCAAGGGAAGAGAAGCTGTAGAGCAACATGGTTTCGGCTGATAGTAAGGGGCCGGCTGGACCGTGCGGGCCACCAGGTAAAGGAACGACGCCGAATTCGAAGGCGCCTTCTTCTTCCGTCATCGCCAACAGCGGCGCCTGTAGATTGGGATCTGCTACGTAATAGGTCACTTGCCCGGTCACAAAAAGATTCAGAAGAGAGTCGTTATCCACGTTCAAAATGACTCCTGGTGCGCCCTGGGCTTGATCGAGCCAGTGAAGCCATTCCGTTAACCCACTCTCTGCCAGGGTAAAGTGGCCTTCTTCATCAAACAACCCTTCGCCAAACGTCTGGATGCCCCAATATGCCTCCTCAAACCTGGGGACGAAAGCCACGCTATTCCCGGATGCCGCCTCTTGTAGCAGCTCATCCAGGGTTTGTGGTGGTTCTGTTACCAATGATTTATTGTAGAAGAGCGCGTGCGGGACCAGTGAGAGGGGAATGCCATATGCCTCGCCATTGTAATCGACGAGGGCGACCCCCCGGGTATCAAGTCGAGAAGCAAGATATATGTTCGGGCCATTTGCGCGTATCAGCCCAGCATCCGCCAACTCTTTTATCCAGCTATCGTCGCCAAGGAGCAAATCTGGCCCAAAACCATCTTCTCCAGCTTCGATGAACTGCTCCAGAAGCTCGTCTTCGGGCAGGACCACGGTGATGACCTGTACATCCTTCTGAATCTCCTGAAACTCGGAAAGGGCCTCCTCCAATATTGCAGCTTCCATTGGCGGCCAGCTATGCCACAAAGTGACACGGCCGCGCAGAGCGTCGTCATCTCCAGGGGTTGCCTGACAGCCGCCCATTAGCAGTAGCCACAAGAGAATCATAGCAGCTTTTTGCAACCTGCGCTCCATCTCAGTCTCCTAGGGCATCACAACGTACGTTTTGACATCATTCGTTGGATTCTGTGCTATCTTTGAAAGTGCATGCTACGTCTACGGGGACGAAAAGATATCGATCGTGACGGTGCTGCCATCTGTCACAGTGTAGAACATTTTCACCCGCGTAACAAGCGCACGCCTTCATTCATCTACATGTTGTTCTCAGCTATAGCCACGTCTGCATGAAGAGGTATTTTGCCGCCATGAATCCTGTCACACAACGATTTGATCATTCATGTGGCGTGCAATGAGCTTTCCAAGCATGTATTGTGAGTAGAGAATACCCTTGTAGTGCGTCTGAGATTTTGACAGCAGGAATTCAATTTTTGTTGCAGTCATGAGTTGCTTTGATGTAATATTGTACACAGTACCCAATGTTGCCAGCATTTCTTGTCTGGACTCGATCAACGACTACATCGAGATTACCGGCTCATCAGGGAAAGATAGGTGACAGCGACGCATCGAAGAACTTCTCGAAAAAATTGGCGACGGCGATACAGTGATCGTTGCCGAGTTTTTCCGCCTCGGCCGGAGCGCCAGTGAAGACAGATGAAACTTATCACGGATTCGTTCACCATCGATAGATTTTTCGATCGTCTGCCCTGGCGACGGCGCTGGAGCATCGCCATGATCGGTGTGATCTTGCTTCTGCTCCCGCTCGCCCTGGTTTCGGTTAATTGATATATCCGAGGCATTATTACTGGCGGGGGTCGTCGGTGTGCTCAGAGTGTTCTTCCCAGCGCTTGTCATCACCTACTTACTGATCGTGGTCCAGCAGCTACAGCGGACGCGCGAAAATGTCGCCTGGTCGTTACGTCCACTGCTACAGATAGACGATGAAACCTTTGTTTCCATAGTCAGGCGTGCCTGTCGTGCCAACCCGGTTGGTGAACTCCTCGGGTTTGGGGTCGGCGTCCTAATATTTCTTATGGTTGTAGGGCGCTTCGGCAGTAACCAGAGTTTCTTTTTGATAGGACTTTACTACTACATAATCAGTATGATCATGTTAGGCGCCATCGGTTGGAGTGTCTACGCCGTCATCGTCATTACCAGGTTGACCAACACGCTCCTGCGTCAGCCCATCGAGGTCGATATCTTCGATGTGACACCGCTGGAGCCGATCGGGATGCAGAGCCTTTTTTTGTCTCTCTCGTTTCTCGGGGCGCTAGTGCTCGTCATACCTAGTAGCCCGTACGGCTTTTCCTCGTGGCAAAACATCGCCCTATTCGGTCCTTTGCTCCTGGTCACTGTGCTCGTCTTTTTTGTCAACATGAACAGCACACACAGGCTACTCGCTGCTACCAAAAAACGACAAATGACTATCGTTGAACGTAGATTCGCCCAAACCTACTATCAACTGCAGGAACTCGACAGCAGCGGCCTTGACACCCATGCTACCGCCACGGAACTTAACTCCTGGGCCGCAGCCAAACGTGAACTCACGCTAACCCGAAGCTGGCCCTACAACACGGAGATGTTGCGCACGTTGTTCATCTCTGTGATGATACCAGTTTTGGTAGGTGGGGCGCGGATCATCGCCCCCCTGCTGAGTGGTTGATAAAAATGGAAGGCCGCCCAACCATGGCGAAGTCTAGTGCTCTCTTCCAGGGCATTGTTTCTCTCGTCCAGCGCAGCGACACCCAGGGGAGAGGTAGCGGCTAAGGCTACCCCTCCCCCTACGTGGCCTCCAGTGGACCGAGGGTGGGTGGTTCACCCAGGGCGCATCGAGCGCGATCCCTATTTGCGTTCGATAGAGGAACTACCAGACATGTCAAGGTTTCCCATGGCAGGACTACCTTGGTAATAGATCTTCGAGGCGCCGCTGGCATCTGCATTCAGGGTACCGCTGGCGTTCACTGTGACCCTGCTGGCGCCGCTCGCTTCGACAGTGGCGTCACCGACGGCGAAATCTGATAGGTCGATAGAGCTGGCACCCGAGGCGTCGATGTTCACATCTCCAGCGGAACCGCTTAAGGTCACTTTGCTGGCACCGGATACGTCGAACATGGCATCGCCTGCCTCGATATCGCCGCGTAATGAGCTGGCTCCGGATAGATCCGTATTCAAACTCTTGCTGGATTCGAATCCGGTGATGGTGGCCTCGCTGGCTCCGCTCAGGTCCAGTCCAGTGAGTTCGGGCATGGTGATTGTGGCTTCCAGGGTAGCATTTTTGACGCTATAAGCCGTGCCGGGCTTGAAGCCTATTTTGAGGGTATTGCCTGACTTGACTACGTTGAGATGCTCCACCAGATTGTCGTCGACACGGACGATTACACTGAAGGTATCGCTTTGAGTGATGTCGACTTCAAAGGCATTACTAATATCCACCTTGTCGAATCCGCTGATATTCGCTTCCTGGTTGACTACGTCGCCCGAGCCGGTGATGGATTTTATATTCGGGATGGGGATGGCGCAGGCCAGGATAACGATAACAAGAAACAGAATTATCAGTGTTGATTTGAACATTTGGAAACCCTCCTTTATGTTCTAGTGGTTTACTTGAAATGAGAACAGAGCGTCAGTCGCTCTCCGCCGGCAAGCTATCGGTGTTTGTGTTGCGTCTCCGCATCAAAAGGAAGACCACTAAGGCGGCGACACCCAGGATGAGGAATGGCAGCCAACGGGGAGGCGCCTGAATCGACTCGGGGAGCTCGGCTGGTTGCACCTTTGCATCAGCCCACTTCACGGCAGCCTGGGCTCCGGTCGTAATTACGTCGCTGAAATCAGCACCGGTGACGTCAACAGCTATCAGTTTACTGGCGCTGAGATCGGCTCCGGTCAGGTCGGCTTCCTTCAGATCAACGCCCGCCACAGTTGCGGCGCTAAGGTTGGCGCCACGCAGGCTGGCTCCGCGCAAGCTGGCCCCTGCTATGCGGGCGCCCTCCAGGCGAGCGTTGGCCAGGTTGATCTCACTCATGTCCGCGCCGGCCAGCGTGGCTTTAGTCAGATTGCTGTCGTGCAGATCCGCCCCCTTGAGGTTTAGGCCGGCCAATTTGATGCTGGATAGATCCAGCTCGCTCATGTCCGCCCCTGCAAGGTTGCGGTCCTTGCTCAGACTTTCCATGATCTCTTCGCGTGATTCGAATTTTTTTGTTTCTACATCATTCATGCTTCACTTCCTTGTGATAGTCCTGAGAGTGGCGGTTGTTGTTCGGATATCTCCAGTTCAGAATGATTAGAACCCGGTTGTTTGAAATGAATCATGAGAAGTCCCGTACGCACCCAATAGCCTGCAAAACCAGAACTCCTCCCGGTACATCAGGCGCCGAGTAAGCCGCCCATAGCCGCGGCGCCCAGGCCCAGCAGGCCCAGCACTGCTCCACCGATGAGCATAACCACCAGTAGGGCGACAAAGCCTACGATAACGGTGATGATCGTCTGCGTCCACTCCAAATCCAGGGCCTCTTTTGCAGCCACAAACCAGGCGATTACCAGTAATATCGCCGCCGCCACCATAGCTGGGGCCAGCAAGCAGGATAGGAAACCAGAGAAGGCGGTCACGATCCCAATGAAACCTATCACATTCCAGACGTAGGCCAGGCCTAACGTGCGAACCAGTTCATCGAAGCTGACATCCGCTTTATACAACGAGCGTCCCACCCCGTTGATGACCAGGGCCGCGACGGCGAAACCGACGACGGCAAAGAGAGTACCCACGACGGCGCCACCTAGCCAGCTAATCAGGTTGGAGGTGGCATTGGCCCCGAGCTGATTGAGAAATCCGACCACGACGACTATGAGCCAGGCTGTGGTGGTGAAGGTTGTATCCTTCTCGACCTCAGCGTATACGCCGCTGCGGAACGTGAAGGCACCGATGATACGGTTACTAAGCATGATTCGATCTCCTAATTGTTGAGCGTGTGTTGGTTAAAATCGACAATAGCACTAGCGGTTCAAAAGGGAGAACCCCTCAGGTTAGTCCTCGCGCAGGTAGAACGCTTTCACCAGGGCGATGACGCCAAGACCAATCAGGATGAAAGCACCAACGGCCGTCCACGGGATATCTGTTGCCTGGATGATGGCGACGGCGATGGGGATAGAACAGAAGAAAGCTAGGGTGGCGATCCCGCTCCAGATCTTGCCTCGAAAGACCAGTTCTGCGCCGCCGGAGAGGCCTATCACCACCATTATGCCCGGCCACCACCAGTTCGTGATCAACAGTACACCGAGGCCGATGAGGAAAATTGCACCAGAAATGGCAGATGCTTTCTTACGCTTATCTTCTTGGGCAGGGGTCAGTTCAGTCTGCGTAGGCATTGGTTACACTCCTTTTGTGTAATAGGGTTGAAGATGAACGAAAGGATATTCTGAATAGTACTGGTAGCCGCTTGCTAGTCATGTGAACATTGCCAGGCATCGAGTCCTTTCCCTTAATCGGGGGTCTCGTGTTCTGTGGGTGGTTCGGGCGCTGTGTCGGGCGGTTGCGGACCTTGTCCGATGAACTGGCGCACCAGAATTAATACGCCAGCCACGACCAGACCGGCAGCTAGAACGTACTCCACGGCCGCTTCGACGAAAAGAAAGCCCGATCACGGTCAATATCCCGCCCGGAATCAACGCCCACCATTGCCCGGTGTCGCGAATGAAGACCGCAAAGAAGGGGATGGCGATGGCCAACATGACATAGGCGGGAATCAGCAGATCGTCGAGGACACCGGCGCCAATCAAACCGACCATCAAGCCGACGGCAAACAGAATGTAGGCCGGAATAAGCGCTGCCCACAGCGCACGATTCAGCAGAAACGCCACCAGGAAGGGGATGGCGATGATCGTTAGAATATAGGTGGCGATCAACTCGTCTTGCAAGATGTCCAAAGTAACGATCGTTATCAAGCCAGCAATGGCCCACAGCACATAGGTGAGTAAAAGCAGTCCCACCTCAGACCGATCTACGAGGTAGATGATGAAAACGCCTAGGCCGACTACTGATAGAAGCGATACCCAGATCCAGGCGTTGAGGTCTGCATATGTTTCGACCAATAGGAGGATGCCTAAGAGGATCAGCAGCCCACCCCAGACCAATGTTTGTTTCGTTTGAGATTTCATGTTTCTTTTTTCCTTGAGAATCGCTTGATTACGAGTGGAAAGTTCTTATCATTTTGACCGATCCATCAAGTCTGACCATTCGAGACGCAAGTAGAGCGTGTTTTCACAGGCGAAAGTCGGTGATCCAGTGGACGACATAACAGAATCCGCCCACGATGAGCAGCAGACCGCTGAAGAGACTATCGTCAGGCCACCATCCTGGTTTATGAACCGGTTTAGTACCCTGGGCTGTTGAAACCAGCGTCCTGTATCAGCCGGTTAGGTTCTATGTGTTCAATAGCGGCCTGCAATCATCCGGAGATGGCCCATGATTAATCTTTCACATATTCTCTAATCCTGTTCGACGATCTGAACTTCTAGCTCTTTAAGAAATTGATTCCGAGAGGGTATGTTCGGTATTCAACCGGAGGCTATCACCGTGGGCCGGGAAGCCGTGCTCTTGATCGCCTGCTCGGTCGAAGACTCGGCTCGAGATGCAAGGCGATGTCCGAAGAAGATGAAACCCCAACCAAGCACGAGGTAGACCGCAATGAGTGAACCCATGGATGCGGCGCTGGATTGAGTGCCGTATTCAACCATCAACTTCGGCCTGAGCGCGAAGGTCGGGGCACCCAGTAATCCGCAGAGATACCAGGCGGCGAAAACGAAGAAGACGTATCCAACCATGCTTATATCCGCTCCCACTTGCCGGGGTCCGGACAACGCTGGGCGGGATCTGGCCCAACTCCAGAGTAACCCCAGGAAGAACACAGTGATCAAGCCACCGCTGATTCCAAAAAGGGGCGGGACCGGTTCTCGGATGGGCCAAGCAGCCGATACAGCGATGACCAGGAGGCTGCCCAAGATCAGAAGCACGATCAATCGGCGTTCAGCCTGGGCATAAAGGGCAGCGCCAATGGCAACCAGAATCGCACCGAGCGGGGCTGATAATCCCCAAATGAAGGACAGGCCCCCAGGCACGGCGAGGCTCTGGAAGCCCACCTCTCGGATGGCGGGCACAAACCACCACGAGGCCAAAAATCCCAGTCCGAACATCAGGGCCGCGCCGATCAGGAACAACACTATCCCAATAACTGCTTTCGAGGATTTGCTGTGCATGGTTCTCGCTCCCTACCAAATGAGGGCTGCCTGAGAATACAGGCTCGGGTCAACAAGAGTGTTGGCAGCAGTCACTCCAGAGAAGACCGTTTCCTGCAGGTATGAACCGCGAGGAGAAAGCATTGCCATGACAGCAGATCCCCACGTCATAATAAGAATGACATATCCGACGATTTGCCATCAGGGCAAGAACCCCTGGTAGCACAATCCCTTTCAACGTGGATTTCACGGTCATCTTACCTCCCAAGTATACCATGAATCCCAGATAAAAGTAATAATCGTTACCCAATGCAAGATCGAAAAAGTCATCGGCGGCAAGCCCATTATTGTCACAATTTGGGGGTAAATGTACGGATGAACACCGCCACGAAAAACTGCAATTGGTTCAGTGACACCAAGTGTCGGTTAGACAATTGTGGAGCGGTTAGTGTTCTGACGTTCAAAAGTATCTTCTGCGATCTCTTACAAAAAATATGCGGTTCTTGAAACGGATTCCTTTCCAGCAACACCAGGCCGCCGCGCTTGCCTTTCTCGACGGTGCTAAGTTCCTTCAGCTCACCAAGGTATAGGCCGGATTGGTTGCGTTGGTCCTCAAGATGTCATAGGGAAACAGGCCGATATCAGCCATCGTTTCTAGTTCACCGTACAACGAGAATCCAGAGATTATCAGAGGCGCAGTCATTTAGCCTTTCCCGACCAGGGCTTGTAACAAGTCACATGCTAGGACGACACACCTTCAATGTTCAATCTTACTATGCCTTCCGTCAGTCTCCAAGCAGCGAGAAAAGCTATGCAAAAGCTACCTCCAGCGCTGCTACCGCCGCCGTGACCTGGGCCATTTGCTGCATGTGTTCAAGCTGGTACAAAGCAATATAAGTAAGGAGGTAGTTTGTAGTAAGCGCCTAGCAATTGTTCCCAGACTGCGCTGAGAAAATGAGGCCCCATTGGGGCAGGTAGCAAGTAGCAGGTCGCAGGTGCGAGTGCGGTTGCAGACACGGTTGAACCTACCACTTGCCACAAACATCGACAAAAAGTTGTCGATAATTTTGAGTAAGCGCCTATTCTGCTGGCCAGTACTTTTCTCTCCACAATGGTAGGGATACAACACACCCGGCAGGTTCGCCTGTATGTAGGTTCCGGGGCAGATGCAACCAACCTGATCGTTGATATGTTGATGCAGGGGTTGGTACCGCGAGATATTGCGGGAAAAGGCTTCAGAGGGCAGGATTGAGCCGTAGACCGGTGTCAAATACCTCACCAGCGTAAGCAATGAACAAAGGGGTTGGTTCTGGTATGTCCTGGTTAAGGCTGATAGCATCAGAGTGGGCGGGGTATCGAGGGCAGCGAGAGATGCGTGGCGGTTCTATGTGATCGCGCGTGAAGGTTGAGATCACGATTTGACACACTCTGAAATCCGTACTACGATTATGTAGCAGTAACACATTGCTTCTTAAATTGTCGTTGTACCACTACAAGGATGTAACCTGTGCAACCCGACAACGGGGATCGCCCCACTGCCACGCCAACTTCATCTCCGATCAACTCCCTGACCCGCATCCGCAGTAGCTATCCGGCACTGGCGGCATCGGAAGCGCGGGTGGCAGATTGGGTGATGCAGCAGCCCGAGAAGATCATGGAACTATCTATGGCTCAGGTAGCACAGGCATGCGGGGTGAGCGACACCACGGTGCTGCGATTTTGTCGCAATACGGGATTCCAGGGGTATACCGATCTCAAGCTCTCTATCGCTCGTGATCTGGTCAGCCCTACCCAGGTCATTCACGACGACATCGAGGAAAGGGACGCCCCCGCCGTCATTGCTCGCAAAGTATTCATGTCCAACATCCAGGCGATGTATGACACGCTGGAAGTGTTGGACGAACCGGCCTTGACCACAGCGATAGAATTACTGGCCAAGGCCAATCGCATCCTGATTATCGGCGTTGGCACGTCAGCGCCCATCGTGCAAAGCATGTACAACATGTTCATGCGTCTTGGCCTCAACTGCAAAGCGCAGACCGATTCCTATCTGCAATTGATGGAAGTGGCGCTCCTGGGGCCGGGCGATGTCGTAGTCGGCATCTCTCAATCGGGCACCTCGATGGATCCGGTGTACACTCTCAAACAAGCACAAGAGAATGGTGCTGCCACCATCTGCATCACCGGTAACGCCCAGTCGCCTCTCACCAAACATGCAGATGTCACCCTGCTCAGCGTAGCCCGCGAGGCACGTATCGAAGCCATCGCTTCTCGTTTGGCGCAGATGAGCATTGCCGACGCCCTTTACGTGATAGTGGCGTTGAACAACATCGAAACCACATTGAAGAACGAGAAACAGATTTGGGACGCATTGCTCCCTAAGATGTATTGACGTGTTGCGTGTTGCGTGTTGCGTATATAGGTCGGCATTAAGAAAATAGATAACACAACACTTAAACATCGACTAAACTCTCAGTAACCTATAATCCCATGAACGTCGACGGCAAACACTATCGGACCATTTGGCTTAAAGAAGATGACGCGAACATCGTACAGATCATCGACCAGCGTCATTTACCCCACCAATTCGTGATCGAAGACCTGATCACCGTGAATGAAGTGGCCGCAGCGATCAAGGAGATGCATGTGCGCGGGGCCGGGCTCATCGGCGCTACCGCAGGTTTTGGCATGTACCTTGCCGCCCTGCACGCACCCCAGACATCAACCGAAGCCTTCATGGCCGCGCTGGCAGCCGACGGCGATAAGCTCATAGCCACTCGCCCTACAGCGGTAAACCTTGAATGGGCGGTCAAGCGGCAAACGGCAGCCATCGCAGCGGTTGGGGGCGATATTTGGGTCAGGATTCAGACAGCGCTCGAGGTCGCTCAAACCATCGCCGACGAGGACGCAGAGTTCTGTCGCCGCCTCGGCGAACATGGTAGAGCGATCATCGAGGAAATCAGTAGAGGCAAGGGCGGTGAACCGGTGAATGTACTCACGCATTGCAACGCCGGCTGGCTGGCCTTTGTCGATTATGGTTCGGCCACGGCGCCGGTTTATGCTGCACATGAACATGGTATTGCAGTTCACGTGTGGGTGGATGAAACCCGGCCTCGCAATCAGGGCGCACGTCTCACCGCCTGGGAACTAGGCCAGCATGGTGTGCCCCACACTGTCATCGCCGACAATGTAGGCGGCCATCTCATGCAACATGGTCTGGTGGATGTGGTCATCACCGGCACCGATCGCACCCTTTACACCGGTGATGTCGGCAACAAGATCGGCACCTATCTCAAAGCTCTGGCGGCCAAAGACAACGACATCCCCTTCTACGTCGCCCTGCCCTCTTCTACCTTCGATTGGGAAAACCGGGACGGGGTCAAGGAGATTCCCATTGAGCAGCGCGACGCCACCGAGGTCAAATATATCCAGGGCCTGCATGGCGGCGAAATCGTGAAAGTGTTGCTGACGCCGGAAGAGAGCCCTGCCGCCAACTACGCCTTCGATGTCACACCCGCCAGGTTGGTCACCGGCTTGATCACCGAACGCGGCATTTGCGATGCATCAGAAGAGGGCGTTCTCAGTCTCTACCCCGAAAAGCAATAACGTAAAGGAAATCCATGCATGGCTTATCACCCTCTTGACGAAACCACGATCGCAGACTTCATCGCCCAACGCCCATCCATGACAAAGGTCTTTTCGGACTTCGAGGCGCTGTCCGTTAGCGAAGTTGGGGACGGCAATCTCAATCTGGTATTCATCGTGCAGAATGACGCCGCCCCCGCTGAATCGGTCATCCTCAAGCAGGCGCTGCCCTACCTGCGAGTGGCGGGGGATTCCTGGCCGCTGACGCGCGAACGCATGCGCTATGAGACACAGGCGCTGCTCAAGCATAACGAATTAGCGCCAGGCCTGGCCCCCGAAGTCTATGACTTCGATGAAGCCATGTCGCTAGCCATCATGGAAAATCTTCGTGAGCACGAGATCATGCGCCAGGGGCTGGTTGCACGCAAGCACTACCCCCATTTCGCCGATCATATCTCCACCTTCTTAGTCAATTCCCTGTTTTTCACTTCCGACCTCTATCTCACCGGCCCTGAGAAGAAGCTGCTGGCGGCGACCTTCGTCAACGAACAATTACGCAAATTACAAGAGGATTTTGTCTACACCAATCCCTACATGGAATCGGACGAGAATAATTGGAATCCGCTGGTGGCCGCAGAAGTGCAGGCCGTGCGCTCAGACCCGGCCTTGAAGATGGCCATCGCCGACATGAAACTGGCCTACATGACCCATGCCGAAGCTCTGATTCATGCCGATCTGCACACCGGCTCCATCATGCTCAACGAGCGAGACACTCGTGTTATCGATCCCGAATTCGGTTTTTTCGGACCCATCGCATATGATGTGGGTGCAGTGCTGCAAAACCTCATCCTCAACTATCTTTCACATTATGGTCATACGCCCGATAGCGCCGAGCGAGAGAGTTATCAGTCCTATCTCTTGGACATGGTGCGGGACATCTGGACCCAGTTCGCCCGCAAATTCGATGAAACCTGGCACGCAAACAATCACGGAGAGTTAGTTCCTGACAAATACTGGGAATTTCCTGGAGGCCAGCAGGCCTTTGCCGCCTACCGCCAGCATTATATCCACCGCCTCTTACAGGATACCGCCGGACATGGTGGCGTTAAGTTCCTGCGGCGGATGATGGGCATTGTCAATGTGTGGGATTTAACCAGCATCGAAGACCTGGAGAAACGCGCCGTGGCCGAGCGTCTTGCCATCCGCATCGGCAGGCGTTGGCTGATGGAACGTAAATCAGTCAACAGCATCGATGACCTCATCGGCATCGTTCAGGAGGAAACTGCCGATGTCAGCATTTGAAAACATACTGGTTCGACAGGATTTCGTGTGGTCCTGGAAAAGCACGTGTTGCGTGTTACGTGATGGTTGTGCTAGCGAAACACGCCTTTTTAGTAGGAGCCAAGCAAATCCCGAAGATCCAAACGTACTCAAAGATATCAAAGATTTCGCAGATTACTTATAATCTTTAGTTTCCGCTAAATTGAGCTGACAAAAAGCTCAAACTGATTGATTTCCAAGGTCAATGGACGATGAACCCTCACTTTTTCGGACATTTCTCAAAGTTGCACTGATCGAACGATATGCAACTTTGAGAAATAGGGGATTATGTCAACTGATGCACTGAACTTAATCGGTTTTGGGGCAATTATTGATTTTATGTCGAGTGTTTTAGCGGAAACTAAAGTATAATAGAATTTGCGAGATATGCTGATAAAATAAGGAAACCATTGCATTTGCGAGGATCGAATTTATGAAAAAGATATTTAACCAAGCGTCCGATTTTGTACCGGAAATGCTGGATGGCTTGCTTAAAGCGCATCCCGACCAATTAGACTATCAGGAAGATATTCACTGCATTGTGCGCGCCGACTCACCTGTACAGGGCAAGGTGGCGCTGGCCACCGGCGGTGGCTCCGGCCATCTACCCGTCTTCCTGGGTTATGTGGGCAAGGGCATGCTCGATGGTTGTGCCGTGGGTGATGTTTTTGCCTCACCCAATGCCGAGCAGATGCTATCGGTCACCCAACGCATCCACGGCGGCGCCGGCGTCGTCTATATCTATGGCAACTATGGCGGCGACGTGATGAACTTCGACATGGCTACCGAGATGGCCGAATTCGACGACATCGAGGTGCGTACGGTGTTGGTGAAAGATGACGTCGCCTCCGCCCCGCCGCAAGAGGCAGATCGCCGTCGGGGCGTGGCCGGCATGGTGTTTGCTTTCAAAACCGCCGGCGCCAAAGCCGATATGGGCGGTTCTCTGGATGAGGTTGTCGCCACCGCAGAGAAGACGCTGGTCAACACCCGCACCATGGGCGTGGCCCTTTCGCCCTGCACCGTGCCGATGGCCGGCACCCCCACCTTCACCATTGGCGACGATGAAATGGAGATCGGCATGGGTATCCACGGCGAGCCGGGTATGAAACGGGAGAAACTACAAACTGCCGATGAGATATCGGAACGCATAACCACCGCTATCCTCGATGACCTGCAACCCGAATCGGGAGACCGCCTTGCCGTCATGGTCAACGGCTTGGGTGCTACCCCACCTGAAGAACTCTATATCATGTACCGCAAGGTGCATGATATGTTGAGCGAACGTGGCCTGTCGGTGCATCGAGCCTATGTGGGCGAATATGCCACTTCGATGGAGATGGCGGGTGCATCCTTCACCTTCATGAAGTTGGATGGCGAACTGGCAGAGTTGCTCGACTATCCCGCGCACACTCCCTTCTTCACGCAGGTCTAGTCAGAGCAACGAGGTAGCCCCCCCATGACAGAATCGATTCAAGGTCAGGCTGTGGCAGAGGCGATAAAGCGCGCTTGCGCCGCCCTGAGCGAGCAGACCGAATACCTGACCTCGCTCGATCAGGCAATGGGCGATGGCGATATGGGCATTACCCTATCGAGAATTGCCGACGCCCTGCAAAGCTATGCTGAGGACACGCCCGCGGACGATCTGGGTAAGTTCCTCCTGGGTGCGGGCATGGCGACCAATCGTGCGGCGCCATCCACCATAGGAACCTTGACGGCCACAGCGTTAATGCGCATGGGCAAGGTAGCCAAAGGCAAAGACTCCCTCAGCGCCGGCGATATTGGCGAGCTGTTTGAGGCCGCAGATACCGGCATCCAGCAGCGCGGCAAGGCTAAGTTGGGGGACAAGACCATCGTCGACGCCATCCACCCTGCCAGTGTAGCCTTTGCTGAAGCGATTGCGGTGGGCGCATCATTACAGCAGGCGGGTGAGAGCGCCTTGCTTGCTGCGGCACAGGGACGAGATAACGTCACCCCACTGCGCAGCAAGATAGGTCGAGCCAGTTGGGTGGGCGAGCGCACCGAGGGCCTGGTCGATCCCGGTTGTGCGGCCTTCGTCATCATGCTCTCTGCCATCGTCAAACCAATGTCCGCATAGATCGACCGGATCACGTCGAAAAAGGAGGTGATACAATACCGAGATAAACCTGTTCACAAGCTCACTTCCCATCTTTCCGATTTCCCTTTTCAACACCCATTTCCCAAGGAGAGTAGAACTATGAAACGTCTGTTTATCGTCGTAGCAATCGTATTGGCCATGACCATGATCGTATCGGCATGTGTAGCACCAGCGCCAGCACCTGCACCCGCGGCACCTGCCGCTGAAGAGGCCCCAGCCGTTGAAGAACCGGCGGAAGAAGCCAGTGAAGAACCCCTGGAATTTGTGACCGTCGTCAAGATCGCCGGTATCAGTTGGTTCAATCGCATGGAAACAGGTGTTCTCGCCTGGGGCGAAGAGAGTGGCGTCAATGCCACCCTGGTCGGCCCAGCCGAAGCTGACGCCGCCCAGCAGATCGCCATCATCGAAGACCTGATTGCGCAGGGCGTAGACGCGTTGTGCGTCGTTCCTATGGACCCGACCCAGCTCGACCCCGTGCTGAAGAAAGCGATGGACGCCGGGATTACCGTCATCACTCATGAGGCCAGCAACCAGGAAAACATGCATTACGACATCGAGGCCTTTGACAATGTGGCCTTCGGCGCCGGACTCATGGACCAACTGGCCGCTTCCATGGGCGAAGAGGGCGAATATGTCGTATTCGTAGGCAGCCTCGGTTCCAAGACCCACAACGAGTGGGTGGACGGCGGCATTGCACGCCAGAAAGAAGCCTATCCGAATATGACACTGGCAGGCGACAAAGTAGAAGCCTTCGACGACGCTGAAATCGCCTATCAGAAGGCTAAGGAAGTCCTGGCAGCCTACCCGAACCTCAAGGGCTTCCAGAGCAGCGCCTCCACCGACCCAGTCGGCATTGGCCGTGCTATCGAGGAAGCGGGCCTGCAAGATGACGTCTCTGAGGTGGGTACAACCCTACCCTCAATCGTCGGCGACCTGTTTGACACCGGCGCCGTCGATGCCATTGGTTTCTGGGATCCGGCTGTGGCCGGAGCAGCCTGCAACCAGATTGCCCTGATGCATATCAACGGCGAGGAAATCGGTGAAGGCACCGACCTGGGAATCGAAGGCTACAATAGCCTGCTCCTTGTAGGTGACAATGTATTGTACGGCGGCGCTGCCGTCTACGTGGATGCCGAAACTGCTGTGGATTACCCCTTCTAGTCTCCAACCTTTAGATTAACACCCTGGGGGCCGGCCCCCAGGGTGTCCCATCAACAGATGTCCCCCTCCTTCTATAACCTGATTCAGGTCTACTTATATGGCCGATGCATCGTTGCAACTTACTGGCATCTATAAATCTTTTACGGGCGTACGGGCGCTGCAGGATGTCGATCTAACCATTGAAGATAGCAATATCCACTGCCTGGTCGGGGAGAATGGCTGCGGCAAATCGACGTTGATCAAAATCATCGCCGGTGTGTATGAGCGAGACGCAGGCACGGTCGTCATCAAGGGCAAGGAATACGAACACATCCATCCCATCGATGCCATCCGTGAAGGGATTCAAGTGATTTATCAAGATTTTTCCCTGTTCCCCAACCTCACGGTCGCAGAAAACATCGCCTTGAACGAAGAGTTGGCTGAGGGCCGGCGCTTGGTCAACTGGCGCCATGTGCAGCGAATCGCCAAAGACGCCTTGGCCCAGATCGAGGTGGATTTACCCCTCAACGACTTGGTCGAAGAAATGTCGGTCGCAAACAAGCAACTCATCGCCATTGCCAAAGCCTTGCGCCAGAACGCCGAACTGATCATCATGGATGAACCGACCAGCGCCCTGACCGAACGCGAAATCCGGGCGCTTTTCTCCGTGATTCACAAATTGCAGGAAAGGCGAGGAATCGCCTTTCTTTTTGTCAGCCACAAGTTGAACGAGGTGCTGGAGATCTCGGAAACGATGATCGTCATGCGCAATGGCAAAACCGTCAGCAGCGGATCTCGCAGCGAGTATGACAATGCTCGTCTTGTTTTCGAGATGACCGGGCAGACCATCGCCGTAAAATCATATGAATTTGAGGCTGACACCAGTGGACCGCCGCTGCTCAAGGTCGAGGGTATCAGGGCCAAGCATGCTTTGTATGATATCGATTTTGAGTTGCGCAGAGGAGAGATCGTGGGGGTGACCGGCCTGCTTGGTTCGGGACGCACTGAACTTGCCTTGGCCCTCTATGGCACGCTACCTATCGAAGGCGGCCATATCTATATGGATGGCAAGCAGGTCCAGATCAAATCGATCCAACACGCCATCGCCAACGGCATCGGCTATGTGCCGGAAGACCGGCTAACGGAAGGCTTGTTTCTCGATCAGTCCATTGGCCGCAATGTGGTGGTGCGTATCATCGACCGCTTGCGGGGAACATTGAGCCTGACCGACCCGAAGAAGGTGAATGGCCAGATTGATCAGTGGGTGAGCACGTTGCGCATCAAAACCTCTGACCCCGACCTGCCAGTAAAGACACTATCGGGGGGAAACCAACAGCGCGTGGTTCTGGCCAGGTGGCTGGCCAGTAAGCCTCGACTCATGATTCTGAACGGGCCGACCGTTGGCGTGGATATTGGCTCGAAAGACGAGTTGCACGACATGATGAAGCAACTGGCGAGCGAAGGTATGGGCCTGCTGGTGATATCGGACGACATCCCCGAATTACTGCAAACCTGTAACCGCATTTTGCTGATGCGCCACGGGCGTATCGTTGAGGAGATCCGACCCCAAGATACCGACGAAAACGAACTCTCCGCCAAACTCATCGAGGAATAGCACTGTGAGCCGCATCTTTCGCCGCAACGAGTTTTTGGTAGCCATCACCATCATCGGACTGAGTCTCATCATCGGACTCAATAATTCGATCTTTTTCACCGTCGGCAATGTCTTCACCCTATTACGTGCCAGTATTGTCATGGGCATCTTTGCCATGGGCGTGCTCATCGTGCTCATTTCCGGGGGCATCGACGTATCCTTCACGGCTGTCGGCGTCTTCGCCTTACACGCAACCACTAAGCTGCTCATAGCCTACGCACCTGATGCACCTATCATATTGGGGTTCTTCATCGCCGCAATCATCGGCCTGGGTTTAGGGTTGATCAACGCCTTTTTCATTGCGCGATTCAAATTACCGGCCCTGATCGTGACACTGGGCACGCTCAGCATGATCCACGGCTTCTTGCTCTTTGCCATTGGCAACCAGATCATCCGTGATGTGCCCGCGGTGATGACCGCCTTCGCCCGCTCTGCGTTAGTGACAATCCCGTTGGTGCGCGGAAAGGCCATCCTGCACCCGGCCGTTTTCATGACGATCCTAATCGCTATCGGCGTATGGCTTCTGCTTAAATATACGATGTTGGGCCGCAGCATCTACGCTCTGGGCGGTGCACCTGAAGCGGCGGAGCGCGCCGGTTTCAATGTCGTCCGGATTCAGTATTTCATCTATGCTTTTGTCGGATTCCTGTCCGGCATTGCCGGTATGACCTTTGGCTCGCTGGCCCGCCAGTCCAATCCTCAGGACATCGTTGGTATGGAATTGAATGTAATCGCAGCTGTAGTCCTGGGTGGCGCCACATTGACCGGCGGCCGGGGCACGGTTATCGGCACCATCCTTGGCGTGATCTTAGTGATCATTGCCAATAACAGCCTTATCCTGATCGGCGTACCCACCGTCTGGCAACGCGTCGTGATCGGTATCATTATTCTGGTTGGTACCGGCATACCGGCCGTCCAGGAACGCCGCGCCGGCAAACGATCGTTCGGCATGGCGGACGTGTAGTTAGGAAGAAAAGCAATGGAACAATCAACCCCACAAAAATCACTGGTTAACCGACTGCCGTTCGACATCTATACATTGCGGCTGTTCATTATCTCATTTGCCATGTTCGCCGCCTTCAGCCTTCTCATGCCGGACAAGTTTTTCACCGTGCGCAATATGCAGTCGATGGCTGTACAATTTCCAGAATTCGGCATCCTTGCCTTCGCCATCATGATCACAATGCTAACCGGCGGCATCGATCTCTCTATCGTGGGCGCGGCCAACCTCTCGGCGGTGGTGGCGGCGTTGATCTTGACACGATTGGCCGGTGATGGCGGTAGTGGGCTCTCGATCTATCTGATCATTCCTCTGGCGATGGTTGGCGCTATGCTGGTCGGATCGATTTGTGGCCTGTTCAACGGCTTTCTGGTGGCATATGTGGGCATCACACCCATTCTGGCTACACTAGGGACTGGGGCAATCTACACCGGCCTGTCATTCGTCGTTACGGGCGGCCCGGCCATCACTACGACGCAGTTGGCGTTTATCGGTAATGGTTCGATCCAGAGCCTACCGATCCCGGTCATCGTTTTTGCTGGGATCGCTATTGTCTTTTCGATCATCCTGAATCGTACGTCTTTTGGTTTTAATGTTTACATGTTGGGGACGAATCCCACGGCGGCGCTTTTCTCGGGCATCAACAGCAACAGCGTGCTTGTCCGCACCTATTGGCTGGCCGGCCTGGTGGCGGGCATCGCCGGTGTTATCTTCCTGGCACGGACTAATTCAGCCAAACCAGACTTCGGCGCATCCTTCATCTTGTTGACGGTGTTGATCGCCATTCTGGGCGGGGTGAGTTATACAGGCGGGTTCGGCACGGTATCAGGCTTGGTGCTGGCGGTTTTAAGCATCCAATTCCTCTCCACCGGCCTCAATATGTTGATGCTGCAATGGTTCCCATCAAGTGCCGCCATCTTCTTCCGCCAATTCGCCTGGGGCGGGCTGCTGCTGCTGGTCATGGTCCTTACCTTTTTCATCGAGCAGCGGCGCAACCGGCAACCACGCACAAAAAAGAGTGATTCGTAACACACCATTATTGGATTCAAGCCGTTCACCTTTCATACAACACTACAAGGACAAATGTAATGACAAAAATCGCATATCTTGGCATCGGCACTATGGGCCGCGGCATGGTCGGTAACCTACTCAAGGCCGGTTATCCGGTCACCGTGTGGAACCGCACATCAGAGCGCTGTGAACCGTTGGTCGAACAAGGCGCCACTGAGGCAAGCTCAGTCGCGGAGGCCGTCATCGAGGCCAATGTAATCATGTATTGCCTCAGCGACGATACCGCAGTCGAAGACCTTGTTTTTGGCACTGGTGACCTGATTTCTAGCGTGAAATCTGGCCAGATCGCCATCGACATGACCACTATCCACCCCGACACCACCCGCAAGGAAGCGGCGGCCTATGCCGAAAAAGGTGTTCGTTTTTTGGATGCGCCTGTTTTCGGCAGCAAGAACGAGGCTGCACAGGGCGGGCTGTGGATCCCAGTCGGAGGTGAAGAGGCTCTGTACAACGAGATGAAACCGCTTTTGGACGTGCTGAGTGAGACCACGCACTACATGGGTGGCACAGCCAAGGGCACATCGATGAAGTTGGTGGGGAATCTTGTTGTCGCCTCACAGCTAGAGGCCTTGGGTGAAGCAATGACCCTGGCCACCAAAGCCGGCCTTGATCCGGTAGATGTGCTGGGCGTGCTGCACGTGACCGATTTCAAATCGCCCATCTTCGATGGCGTTGGCGCCGGGTTAATCGAGCGAGACTTCAGTACGCATTTCGCTCTGAAACTGATGCTGAAAGACGCCAATCTCATCGCCCAATTCGCTCAAGACCTGAATGTACTGAGAACTCTGGAAAAGTCTAAAACGGCTGTTCGCACCCCTATATACAGGGGGGTTTTGCTCGTTCGCACCTGTGTAAACGGGGGTAAATAATAGCTCAAAAAAGTTTTCCAGAGTTCTCAGGAATGTACCTATCCCC
>JAAENG010000564.1 GCA_024224665.1 Chloroflexota bacterium
AGGATGAGTCGTTTGTTCATAGCGTCTCTGACTAATACATCTTTTGGCCAAAGTCGAGTTTGAGACCACGGCATGTTCCTAATTCTCGTCTGAAACGGTGCCCAGGTGTAGTAGTGAACCCAAAAATGGCCAAAGTCGAGTCAACGACATGAACCGCAAAGCTTCAGTCATACCTTGAGTACGTGTGATATCGCCACGCGCAAGGCGTTGCACACTTTGATACCCACTCAGTTGTGATGGATCCTGTTGTAACCACGAATGTACAATGGCCGGCAAGGGTGTCTGGAAATACAGTTGCGATCGTAGTAGCGCGGCGCATAGCGCTGCCTCCCATCGACACAATCTGGCCTGTTCGAGCAAGGCTTCCCACTGTATCTCGTTACCTCGCTCACGCCAGAACAAGTCTATATCATAGAACCAAATCAAGATAGCACGCGCCGCACCGTGTTGCTGAGTAGCATGCGCACAGGCGTAGAGTAACGATGCGGAAGGGTTTAGCACTTGGGTGGGGTGATCATAAGCAGTCACGCAGTCTGTTTGGGACCAAAACCAGGCCATCACGTTATCCTCGTCGAGCAAAGACAAATGCGTAAAACGGGCGTGGAATTCAATGTTCAGTGGAGCGTGAGTCTTTTGATTTGTGAAGGTTAGCTGGTATTTCTTTGTTGTATCGAACTCAGAGCGATGACTATGTCCTTTATCATCGAATCCGTGAGATCTCATTCGCTGAAAGAGCCTGGGAATATCGTTGAGATGTACCATGAAATCGATATCATTCATGGGTCGCAGAGCGGCGTCTGCATAGAGTGTAACAGCTAAGGCCATACCTTTAAGCAAAACCACTGATATTGGTGGTTCTTCGGCCAATATAGCAAGAACTTGGCTGGTCTCATGGCGACGCTGCAGCCAGGCGGCACGGCTCTCGGTGTAACCAGCGTCCAGATGAGCACGCACATCCATGGGCAGTGGCTCGTTTGCCAAGATTCGGCATGCCAGTGGCGTCAGGTGGTTGGCGTCGAGCCAGACCAGCCAGGCGGGATAGGCCAGGGGATCAGTAGGAGGGGTGAGAGAAAACAAGGTGTCAGGATGAAACGGGCTGGCATTCAGGGATCAGGGCCGGCAACCTGGCAAGCATGCCCTGACGATCATCTTGGCGTGCGGCGGACACGAGTTCAGCGATCGCTTCATCCAGACAGTCGGGGACGAACGTCTTACCAGCACGCAGGACCAGGGAGGTCAGTAGCGCCAGTCGGGGAAACCATCAATCAGCACCGGCTTGACGTCGAAATAGTGCACGACTTCGACCGCAACAGCGAAGTTGTAGAGAAAGAAATGATTGGCGCATGGCAGTGAAGATGACGGTCTCAACTTTTCAGCAATGCGGTGAAGTCATCTCGTGAGAGTTCAATATCGCGCAAAATGCTGCGCATCAGGCCTCTACCCAGGTCTTCGCCTTTATGATAGGGCACAACTGTTGCGCGCCCATCAGGATGACGGTAAAACAAATGACTTCCCTTCCGCCGCACGAGTACAAATCCCAGTGATTCTAAAACCTGGCACATTTTGCGGGGTGAGAGGGTAGGTAAACGACTCATGCGGTAAGCTCGATCTGTTGCACGCCAATAAAACGCATGGGTGACTCAGCGGGATCCTCGACCTCCAGACAAAGGGCAATGGCCTCACGAATCCTGGGTAAAAGCTCCTCCAAGGTTCTGGCCTGGGTGTGGCAGCCCCGCAGTGAGGGCGCTGTGGCAACATAGATGCCGTCTTCATCCTGTTCGATCAAAATCAGATAGCGACGCAGGCTGTTCATCGATGACTGTCTCCTATTATGAACCAAACTTTGACCGATGTTTGGCAGACGTGTTTAAGTGCTATTTTACCTGAACAGAACGATGGAGCCAACAACGCAAATCACAGCCAGATTGGGATCGTCGGCGATATAGGCCAGTCTCTGCCCCAGGTACGGGAAGGACGGCAGTCCATGCCAGGTACGAAGCAAGTGATAGGTTCGCGACGTCAGCGTCAACATTGGTCCACGGCGTCAAGCCATTCGGGTTTGCGGATCTGCGATCTAATCGGGCCGGCAATGCTGGACAAAGCGGGCAAGGTGCGTGGCGATGGCCAGCCGGTCTCGCTCGAAATCAGCGTCGCTCCCGGCCAACATTTACCGTCGTCGCCAAAGACTCCCGCATTCCTCCGCAATTGTCAACCCTGCCTGGCACAGCGTAGCAATTCACAGTAGGCTATGCAATGAACTGCTTCATCTCATTCCTGGGTAGGTCGAGGACGGACAGGCACCACGGATGCGGCGTGGGGCTGCGGTTCTGAGGGCCGTTCTGCCCCTCTTCCCAGACCCCACGACTGACGCGCCAACGAGCTGGCATTCAGAGATCAAGGCCCTGCAACATGGCAATCATGGCCCGTTAGCGATCTTGGCGGGCGGCGGACGTGAGTTCATCGATCGCTTCATCCAGGCAGTCGGGCAGGTGCATGCCCATCCCGTACTAGATACGCAGGCGTACGGTGAGGGCCACGGCCATGTAGAGGATCAGGGCCATGGCATAGGGCAGCACAGGGCGTACCCCTTGCAGAGACGCAGGACCAGGGCGGCCAGCGGCGCCAGCGCCAGCAGGATGATGTCCAGGGCCAGAAAATGGCGGTTACGAATGTTGAGAAGTCGTTACAGCATGTTTGCTTTGCGTGTGCCGCTGACAGTAATCATGGCATTACTCACAGGTATGATCGGCGTCGCTCGGCAGGCGATTGGCGAGAAGGCTGCGACGAGCGGCTGTCTGATTTGATTGCGGCGAGAGGGGGTGACACCGTGATGACCGTCAGCCTGTCTGCGTGCATTCAAGCACAGGCAGGTCAACCTGGGCGGGATGATGTCTGATGCAAATTATGACTCGCCTTGATCACGCAAAACTCGCTCATAAAGGACCGTTGCCAGACGGAAACCAGCCCTGTCTCGCAGTGCATCCAGGTAGGGCTTAACAGTCGAAATCAGCCCCTTATGCTTGGCCTCAGTAAGTACACCGATCAAACCGATATAGTGCAGGCCGAAATGATGAGCGCTTTCTCGACCAAGGCGTTCGTCCATTAAAAGCAATTCGGCTTCAAGCTCCAGCGCCAGAGCTATCGCCTCAGCCTCGCCGGCGTCCAGATCCTGCCTGAGGGCCTGCACAAGGTAACGGTTCTTGACGAGCGCTCGCTTAACCCAATCGGCCGTATTGATATCCTCTGCTCCCGGCTGCCCGGCGCCATTGACCACTACTTCTTGCCACACAGCTTCCGGAACAATGATCTCACCGTACAGCTTCCTCAGCAAGTCCAGTTCGCCAATGCGAGCTAGTGCATCATCAAGCCTTAAATTTCGGATCATTTCCCTGTTAAGAAGCCCGAATTCTTAATGTAGATGATGCAGTGGGTTGATGAGGATCGAAGCATCACTGACAATCATCATAACCGACCGAGTTCTCTCAGTGTTTGCAAGTCTTCCTCGTACTCCCCTACATCATAGTGGATAGGAATCCCTCGACTGCCAAGAAGTTGTTGGAAAACCCATGCAGTCATGCCAGTCATCTCCCGGGCTTTGCCGAAAGATAGTTTGCCCTGCTGGAACAGGAG
>JAAENG010000565.1 GCA_024224665.1 Chloroflexota bacterium
ATCAACGCGCTGGTATCGACGTTGGCGCTAAAGATTGGTTGACCCTTCTCGGCTATCCCACAGCGGCATAGCCTAACAATTTCACATACTTCTCCATCCTCGTCGGTTGTCTTGACCGACCGACTTCGCCTGTCTCCCATTAGACAATCTGTTCATTCAATTGTAAAGGTACTTTTGCATGGATCTGAACCATGCCAGAAAATGCTTTGTCAAGGCGAGTGCTACCTCTCCCGATTTTACAACCGAAGAAATTTGACCTCAAAACGGGAATTACTGCTCCCGGAACAAGAGTATTCATTCAAACATGTCCTGGTACAGGAATCTGTCTACGCTAACATACCCTCAGGACGCCGCCAGCAGATTCACGAAGGCGTTGCTGTTGTCATCGAAAGACTCTATCCTGCAGTCTTGACGAGCACTATGAAGAACTGGCTCACCATTACGACAAAAGTGGTCGAGTTAATCAAGCGGTCGCTTATCTGTTCAAGGCCGATGAGAAGGCACAGCGCAACTCGGCCAACGATGCAGCCGTTTCCTTTTTCAACCGTGGACTTGAATTGCTGGCGACGTTGCCCGAAACCATCGCCCGCTCTCGCCGGGAGTTGGATTTCCTCGTTGCCTTGGGCGTGTCGCTGGTCCTGACAAAAAGTCATGCCTCTTCTCAAGTGGAGACCACCTACGCGCGGGCTCAAGGATTGTGTTTACGGGTCGGCAATGCTCCCCAGCTTTTCCTCATTTTATTAGGCCTTCGCAGATACTACCTGCATCGAGCGCAGCTATAGAAGGCAATCGAAGCCGGGGAAGAACTCTTGAGCCTGGCGAAACGCATCGGCGATGATGTTTATCAAGCGCGCGCACATATGATGCATGGTGAGACTTTGTACCGTTTAGGCGCCTTTGCGCCAGCGCGAGAACATTTTATTCAGGGACTGGCGCTGTACGCTCCGCACCAACACGACCGCCACATTGCCCTGTTCGGTAATGACACCGGCGTGCTCTGTTATAGCATTAATGTTCTGGTACTTTGGCAACTTGGGTATGCGGAGCAGGCGTTAGAGACGAGTATACATGGACTCACCCTGGCAGAAGAGTGTTCCCACCCAATCACTTTGACCTGTGCTCTTTATTTCAAGGCTGTACTGCATAAGTTTCGGCGCGAATGGATATCCGTGCAAGGCCATGTGAAAACCCTCGTTTCCCTTTCCTCAGATCATGGATTCGCGCTTTACGGAGCGTGGGGAACCATTTTGTACGGTGCTCTACTGGCAGAGCAAGGAGAGGTCGCAGAAGGGCATGTTGCCATGCGGCGTGGTATGGCAACATGGCGGGCCACCGGCGCCGAACTTATACTTCCTGCTTGCCTGGCGGATATCGCCGCCGCCTGTGCCAAAGAGGGGATGATTGAACAAGGATTAAGTGCAGTGAACGAGGCGTTGGCTCTGGTTGACAGAAACGGCGAGCGCGCCTACGAAGCAGAACTTAATCGCCTCAAAGGTGAATTGCTATGGCAACAGCCTTCAGATGCAATTATAATTGACGCCGAAGCCTGTTTTCTGCAAGCAAAAAGCGTCGCCTCTCGCCAACAAGCCAAGTCATGGGAACTCCGAGCCTCAATGAGCCTGAGCGCTCTTTGGCGAGAACAAGGTAAAAACGAACAAGCCGGGCGTATGCTTGCAGCCACCTACGATTGGTTCGCCGAAGGCTTTGATACGGCAGATCCACAAGAGGCCAGGGCGATGTTGGAGGTGCTCGGGGTTTCTAGAATGTTGTAATCATCCGCTCAAGCCCTTCCAATCCGCGCTGCAACGTAGGCATGTCCGGTCCAAAACTCACACGACTATAATTGCCGTAACGCGCATGGGCACGGCGGTTCTCAGGATTGACATCGAAAAAGACGCCCGGCACCGTAATCACTTTTTCTTTTAGACCCTCTTTGAAGAAATGGATGCCGTCGTTGAGAGGTTCCGGCAAGCGTTCCAGATTGGCCCAAACGTAAAAGGTGCCTGCCGGTTCAGCATCCACTTCGATGTTCATCGCCCGCAAGCGGCTGAGCATGTAGGCTCGTTTTTCAAAGAAACAGGATTGTATCGCTTCCGTCTCCTGGTAGACACATTCCGGTTCCAGCAGGTCCAGCACTTGCTCCTGGAAGGGATGGTTGGGCCCGCCATCCAGGAAAGACCCGGCACTGGCAATGGCCCCGATCACTTCCTTGGGCCCTAACGTCCAACTGATGCGCCAGCCGGGATAGCGCCAGTTCTTGGTCAGACCATCGACGATGATGACCGGATCGGCATCGACATCATCTACATATTCGGCCGCCGAGACTATTTTCGGGGGATGGGCGTTAGGCGAGCCCGTGTAGATGTAATGCGAGTAGAATTCATCCAGGATCAGCGAGCAGCCGAAATCACGCGCCATCTGCACCCAGCGTCGTAGACGCTCACCCTCTACCAATTGCCCGGTGGGATTGCAGGGGTTGCTGGCCAGCAGCACTTTCAGCCCTCGCCCCAGGATCTCTCTCTTTAGCGTCGAGAGGGGGGCCACATAGCCTTCGTCTGGGTCAAGTAAAATGGGGATAGGGATAAAGGCCTTGAACACGCTCAGTAGTTCTTCGTAAGCGGTATAGTCGGGCAGGAAATGGCCCATGTTGATATTGCCCAACGCCGCGGCCAGGCGAGTGAGGGCCACGCGTCCACCACCAGCGATGCTAACGTTCTCGTGAGTGTATTGTGATGCTTTATTCTGGCGGTAGAGTTCATTGTAGAGATCGGCCACTTTTTGCTTTAAGGCGATCTCTCCGGTGATGGGGCCATATTCCTGGGCAATGGGCGAGATGTTGATATGCTCGACTCGGGGTGGCGCGCCTGGCAGGTCTCCGGTCTCCGGCATGCCCTGCCCTAGATTAGCCCATTCGGGGTCCTCATAGGTAAAACCTTGTTGGGCAGCACGATGCATGACATAGATCACACCGGTGCGGGGGACACGGCGGAAGCCGGGGATGGTGGGTTGTGACATGAGGGATCCTTTATGCGTGGTGCGTGGTGCTTGTTGCTTGTTCTATAAATCGTGTGTCAGAGCTTCGCCATCATTCTTTGTGATAGGGTTCTCCCAAGGCTTCCGGTTTGGCCGCGCCCCACTGCATCCTAAACCACTTCGTGGACATGAGTAGGAGAACACCCAGGGTGATGGCAAAGGGGATCGTCCGCCAGATGTACCTGGACATGAGGCCGGGGAGCAGCAGTTGCGGATTGAGCGAGAGTTGCCATAAGGTGCCGAACAGCAAGGATCCGCCCAGCAATATCCAGGGATTCCACATGGAGAAAAAGACGAGAGCGAGGGCGATGAAACCCCATCCCATGAGGAAATTGTAGTTCCACACCGGGTTGTAATCCAACGAATAGATCGCACCCGCCAGCCCCATGAGCATGCCGCCGGTGATCACACAGAGATAGCGGGTTTTGGCCACACTGATGCCAGAGACCTCTGCCACCGATGGATTCTCTCCCACCGAGCGGATTCGCAACCCCAGGCTCGTCTTGGAGAGCACAAACCAGGTGACGGCCACAAGTATCAGCCCGAGATAGAAGAAGGGTGAGAGACCGAGAATGGTGGGAATGCGCTCCATGCCCAGGGGCCCGGTGTAAGGATTGCCGATGTAGGTGGTGAGGCCGAAGCCAAGGATCCAGATGCCCATACCGCTCACGACCTGATCTCCACCCAACGTGATGGAGAAGAATCCGTGCAGGGCGCCGAGCAAGGCGCCGATGCCTATCGCCACCAGAAAACCGATCACATAGCTATCCGTGGTTTGAGCAGCGATAAAGCCCAGGGTCGCACCAAAGAGCATGATTCCCTCGATGCCGACATTGAGCACGCCGGAGCGCTGGCCGATTAGTTCGCCCAGGGCGGCGATTGTGAAAATCGTCGAGGCTTCAAGACTTCTAGCTAGAAATTCCCACATTTGCGCGCTCCTCTTCTATTCTGCGGGCTACGATCTGGTAACGGTAAAAGAACTGAAATGCGACGAGTGTGATCATCAAAACGCCGAGTAGGGCATAATCGATGCCAAAGCCAATGTGCAGTTTCCCCTGCACGAAGCGGCCGCCGACGGACAAGCCGCCGAAGAGAAAGGCAACGGGAATGGCAGCCAAAGGATTCCCGCGAGAAATGAGCCCGCAAATGATCCCGTAAAAGGCGAGATCACCAAAAAAGCCATAATTTCTGGCGATCTTATAGACGCCTGGAACCGCAGCAAAGTAATGGTACCCTGCCAGACCGGCCAGGGCTCCGCCCATGATAAAAACCTGGAGAGGGATCTTAAAAGGACTGATCCCGGCGTATTTTGCCGCGGCCGGACTTTGGCCGTACGCTTTGATCTGATAACCGATCTTGGTCTTGGCGAACATAAAATACAACAGAACTGCCAGGCCCAATACGAAAATGATTGTGAAGGGTATTTCACCGATCAGGGGCGCCCGCACGGCATCTGGCAGCTCAAAGCTCTCACCTCTCCCCCCTGGATTCATAAAGAGGCCTCCCTCCTTGATCATGAATGAGACCAACCAGAAGGCGATGAAGTTCAAGATCATCGTCACCACAATTTCATTGATGTCGTACCAGCCCTTGAGGAATCCGGCGATCGCCGCCAGTATTGCGCCACCCAAAGCCGCAGCAATTACCATGAGTAGGATGATTATACCGGCGGAGATGCCTGCTATCTCTGAATCTTTGCCATTCAAGATAAAGAGGGCGCCGAATGCGAACAGCGCTCCAAAGTAAAGCTGCCCCGCCATGCCGATGTTCCAGAGTCCGGCCCTGAAAGGGATGATAAATGCGTAGGTGCATAGCAGCAAGAAGATAAAGCGATTGAGGGTCAGTGGCAGCCCAAAAGGATTAAAAAAAGCATAGTCAAAGATCTCTTTGTATGCTGTGATCGGATTGACGCCGTCCAGCAAAAAGATAATGCTAAACAGCGCCAAGGCGACGACGATGGCAAGGATCGAGATAAGCGTCGCTTTCCAACCGCTCAATGTTGCCCTTGTCTCTAGTTTCAAGGCGTAGCTACCGAATGTCATTGCGCTATCTCCTCCAGGTGCGAACCGGCCATCATCGCTCCTACATTCTCCTTCTTGGCTTGGTCTCCGGGGATGATGCCCATGAATTCACCTTCGTACATCGGCGCCACCCAGTCACTCAAAGCCAGGACCTCATCGAGGTCCTCAGAGATCAGAAGGATGCCTGCTTTTGCCGCCCTCGCTTCTAGCAATTTGTTCCGCACAAACTCCGTGGCGCCGACATCGAGCCCCTGCGTAGGGAGATTGGCGATTATCAGTTGCGGTTTACGTGAGAGCACGCGCGCAAGGATCAGTTTTTGCAGATTGCCGCCTGACAGGTTTTTGGCCTTCGTATCCGAACTCGGCGTTGCCACACCATACTCCGCGATCATGGCTTCGGTAAGCTTGCGGATGTGCCCATAATCGACGATCCCCTGCCTGGCATAACCGTCGTCAAAGTAATAGTTCATCGCCACATTCTCGACCAGTGAGAAATCAGCGATCGAGCCCACATCAACCCGTTCGGAGGGGATATAGCCAATGCCCATCAACCATCTATCCAGGGCAGAATCAGAGGTGATCTCCTCTTGACCAAGCTCTACCTTGCCTGCCTCGGCCTTTCTCAGTCCCGCCAGCACTTCTGCTAATTCATGTTGGCCATTGCCGGAAACGCCGGCAATGCCGAAGATCTCTCCTTCTCGCACGGTAAAGGTGGCGCCATTCAAAGCCGTCACACCTTTGTCGTTGCGGGCTGACAGGTTTTCTACCTGAAGGATCGGTTCTCCTGGCTCGACCTCTGGGCGATCGATCCGGAAAATGACCTCTCGCCCCACCATTTCCTCGGCCAGAATCTTTTCAGTCACGTGCGCTGTCTCAAGGCGGGCGGTAACTTTGCCCCGCCGTAGCACCGTCACCCGGTCGCTGACAGCCAACACAATCGGGAGTTTATGGGTGATGAAGGGCACAATGGCCAGTTCATCCTGGGCCATGGTTTCGATGGATTGCAGGAGTTTCTCCGTTTCGGGTGGCGCCAACGCGGAGGTGGGCTCATCCAATATGAGAACCCTGGCCCCGCGATAGAGGGCTTTGAGTATCTCCACCACCTGTTTTTCCCCCTCCGCTAGTTGCCATACCTTCGCCTTGAGATCGATATTGAATCCGTACTTGTCACATAGTTCGATGATCTCCTCGCCCGTTGATTTCAGATTGAGAACACCCTTTGCGTGTGGGTGCCCGAGGATGATGTTTTCGATCACCGTGTGCGCGGAAACGAGCTTTCGGTCCTGGTGCACCATGCCAATGCCCAGATCGATAGCATCCAGGGGCGATCTGAACGCGACCTTTTTGCCGCCTACCAGGATATCCCCTTCGTCGGGTTGCAACAAACCGAACAGGATATTCATCAAAGTGCTTTTTCCTGCGCCGTTTTCCCCGAGTATGGCGTGGATCTCACCCGCCTTCATCTCGAAATCGATCTGATCGTTGGCGATGACCCCGGGGAATTTCTTTGTGATCCCACGCGTTTCCAGCACCGTATCCCCACGTTGTATTCCTTTCAGGAGATTGTTTTGCATGTAATTTCCTTATATCTCTGTGTTACCTGGCTGTGGCGGCATGGCTAGAACTCTGAGGAAATGAGGAAATAGATGTCTGAAATGTTCGACACATCGCCGGTGAAGAACTTCCCATTGGTGCGATTGGCCAGCGTGGTCAGTATATTGCTATCGGCATCATCGCCATAGGCTACTGAGTAGATTTTAAGATCACTGGCCTTTTCGCCAGAGGGGAGTTGGCTCAGTACCTGATTCCAGGTGATGGGCAGGTCACTCTCATTTTTCCCGTCCGAGAGCAGGACAATGCCGTAGATACAAGATTCACCTTCGGCCATATCCTGTTCTTGCAATTGCTCGCCCAGCGCCAGGCCGTCAGCTATAGCCTGATACAGTGCCGTGGCGCCATCAGCATAAACGCCTTCCAGACCGCCCCGTACAGATTCTCCCACAGCGCCCACACTGCCGCTGCTCAGTTGAACGGAGTCCGTGGCGAATGTAATCAGATAAATCTCATCTGCGGCATCCATTTGATCGATAAAAACCAGCGCACCTTCGACAGCGTTCTTTATTTTATCTCCACTCATACTGCCTGACGTGTCCAGCAGCATGATCACGGTGGCTTTTTTCTTGACTTGCTGCCACATCTCCAAGATGTGCCCCACGATTTCGTCGGAGGGATAAGACAGGTGGGGTACAGATTCGGAGGTGAGGGCAGGGACAGCGCCATTCTTCAGGACGATGGGTTCATGCAGCGACACATCCGGATCGGCGGGACGCAGACCCCAATCGACTGCCAGCGCCTGCTGTTCGTTAGAAAGGAGATAATCCTTGAAGAGGGCTGCCGCCTCGGCCTGTTCATCACTCACCCAATCGGAGTTATCTAGAATGCAGTAGGGGTTTTCCACCCAAAAGGTGCCATCATCAGGATAAATAGACACCAACGGAAAGTGAAGTTCTGACGCATGTTCCAGGTTCCATTTAATCACATTCGATTCGTAGCTGGTGACGGCGTGCAGGTACGAGGGGCCATGCTGGGTCATGCGTCCCAAAATATCGGTGTCTTTCTTGCCATAATGAAATACCTGCTGTTCGATAGCGCTAAGGCTGGCGCTTGCTTCGTCACTTTTCACCATGTCCACTGTGAGATCGGAGGTGGCTCCAACCGAACTATAAACCTCTGCTACAATCGACAGCATCCCTGAATTGGAATGTGCGGGATGTGGGTGTCCGAATTTGAAGCTTCCCCATTCAGGATGTCCGTAGCTGTCCCAACCTTCGGGATCATTTGCCAACCGGGCGATATCATCCCACCCTATTGTATTATTCGGCCATCCCAGAGCTTCGGCCATAGGCTGCCACATAGCAATTATCAGGGGGAGGCGCAGTGTCGCCGGGCACGCCTGGCTTATCAAGTGGCGGCCATTGCGGTCTTGCCACAGTTGATTCATGCGCGTCACCCACAGGTCACTGCCCGGACTCCACACAACCGGCTGGCTCTCCCCATCCAGGATGCGGTCCATAGAACTGCCCGAACCAACATGGGACACCGTAACGACAATCGGTTTGCCATTGACCTCGACATTCCCTTCATTAAAGTTAGCCGCCACCTGGTCCATCCAATCCTGCTTTGTGTTGGAGGATTGAATGTCCACGAGAATGGCATCTTTCGGGACTCGGACTTCTTGTTCATCAACACTTGCTTGTTTCTGAATATCGTCGAACAAGCGACTGATGAAGCTGGCTCCGATGATCAGCAGGGCAACGATTATGATGGTCAGGAAGATATTTCGTGAACGGTTCATAGACCTTTAGCTGTTATCCCTGCGTTCGCTCATCGATCAAAGTTTTCGGCAGAAAACAAGAAGATAGGAACGAGGCTCCCAACGTTGGAAGTTTTCCCTCTGTGTGAGAGCCTCAAGGTTTTGATTGCAAGTGGTGTGCCGAACCAATCGACACGCCACTTGCAGGCGTCGAATGTCGTTTTACTCCAGGATCTGCATGCCTTCAAGATCGAAGTTGAATTGCGCCAGCAGCCATTCGCTTGTGGGCATTTCACCGGCAGGCTTGACCTCTGTTCCCGCTTCTGGAATCGGCAAGCCTTCCAACTCAAAGCCGGTGCCATTGCTCACAAACGCACGGGCCTCGAAGGGGTCCCACTCGCCGGCCAGCATCTGCTCTCTGCGCTGCTCAACGAGATCGACTATTTCTTGTGGGATCAAGGGCAGGGCCGCAGGGCTGATGGCTTCGATACCGATTTTGTTGTCGTTCATGATGTCAACGGTGGCGACCTCTGTGCCATCCGCCAGGGTCATGCTGCTATCCATACCCAAATAAAGGACCGTTTCCGGATTCTCATCTCCGGCCAACCATTCCTGCACAATGGAGTCATAGAGCACTTCCCAACGGGTATCGAAGGACACGGCTACGGTATCTGTGTCCGACCAGCCGTAGAAGCCGACGATATCCATATCCTTGCCGATGAACCAGATGTCCTCTTCTTGCGCTACATCCAAAGGAGAGCCGGAGTCGGTTTGCTGGGTGATGACATCGACCCCATACTGGTTGATCAGAGTCGAGGCGATATCTCGCTCTTCTGCAGGCAGATACCAGTCGCCCACATATTTCACGTAGACCGTGACCTCCTTTCCGAGCATTTCGGCGGCATCCTGCACGCCCAGATAGAAGCCATTTTGGCGGCGGCCGACCTGGCCGGAGGGGAAGGCAGAGACGATACCGATGTTGCCACTCTCAGTCAGGGCGCCGGCGATCAGCCCTTCCAGGTACAGCGCCTGGTATTGGCGGGGGAAGAGCCTGATAAAGTTACGATCTGTGGTCAGATCGCTAGCAATGATAGAGGCGAAGTAAGTGTCGGGGTACTCTTCTGCGATGTCCTTCAGGGGCAATCCCATGAATTCGGCGTTGCCCACGACGATGCTGGCACCCTCGGAGATCAATTCTTCGGCATAAGGTACTGTCAGATCTGGGCCGACTTCTTCGCGATAGACATAATCCACATTGTCATATTTTTCGGCAATGCGTTTGCCCGCCCGATCGTGGGCTCCCGACCAGGTGGTGCCTTCGATAATGCTGAAATGCTCGATCGCCAGGGTGGCGACTTCCTCTGCTGCAGCTTCTGGCTCGGCTTCGGCAGCCGCTTCTTCTTCCACGGCGGCTTCCGGTTCGGCCTCGGCAGGGGCAGCAGGCGCGGCAGGGGCCGCAGGGGCTGCTTGACAGGCGGCTACCAACAGACTCGCTACTAGCAGGGCTAACAATAACAGGCTGAACTTCTTACTCATGGCATCCTTCTCCTTTGAGGGTGTGTTTTGGGTAAATTGAAAACCAGTGTATGAGAAATTGTACTGCGTTACACCTCATTTCGCAGCGAATGCAGAACCAGCTACATGACCTTGCATTCTTGCCGTCGGTACAGTCGACCCCACTACAGGCATTTTTAAAAATTACAGTACCTTGCCTACATATCTGCTACCATGCCGGGCTGGAAAACCTATAGCAAAAAATCAAATAGCCAACAGGGTTGCAGAGAGGAGTCGGATGGATTATATGCAGCCATTGCAGGCTTGTCAACGCTAAGATAGCGAAGTGTCTCGCCTTACATGAAAGTGGAGATTCTACGCGAATGGCAGGTTGCGTTCACTCAACCTGAGCACCACGTAACACGCAATACGCAACACGTGTTTTTCGAGGACCACACGAGATACTGTTGAGTCATAACTTCATGCTTGTTGCATGATCTCGAACAGGCGGTTAGGACTCAAGGGTATCTCAAGGATTTCGAGATCGTAATCAGCCAGGGCGTCCTCCACTGCCTGAGCAAACGCGGCGCCGGTGGGGATAGCACCCGCCTCCCCCGCACCTTTGGTGCCCAATGGATTCAGCGGTGAGGGGGTCTCGACATGGCCGACATCGATGTGCGGCACCTCCATACTGGTAGGAATGAGATAATCCATGAGAGAAGCGTTGAGTAACTGGCCATTGTCGTCGTAGATCACTTTTTCGTAAAAAGCGTTGCCAATACCCATAGCGATGCCACCGTGAATCTGGCCATCTAAAATCAGGGGATTGATCACCCGGCCGCAGTCGTGCACCGTTACATATTTTTTAATCTCAACCATCGCCGTCTCCGGGTTTACCTCGACGATCATGGCGTGGATGCCACTGGCTGTGGCCCCCCGTTCCGGCCCAAAATAGGCCGTCGCTTCCAGACCCGGCTCATGGTCGTGCTTGACCGCTCCGCGCAGGGGGTTGGCCCGCTGCGCCAGATCCCCTAACTTGATGGCGATATCAGGCGCGCCTTTGACACGCACCGTGCCATCGACCAACTCCAGGTCCTCCGGCGCCACCTCCAGCTCTTCGCCGGCAACATACAGGATTTTCTTGCGCACAGCCACAGCGGCCCCGTGGATTGCATTGCCCGCCACCACCGCCCCGCGGCTGGCAAAGGTGCCGGTGCCCCAATGGAAGGCAGCGGTGTCGCCCGTTACCAGGCGTACATCGCCCACATCGACTCCTACCTGATCGGCCACTACCTGGGCGAAGGAGGTGTAATGCCCCTGGCCCTGTGTGCCGATACCTGTGGCGACACTCACCTTGCCGCTGGCCTCGACCTGCACCCTGGCGCCCTCATACGGCCCGATACCTGTGCCCTCCACATAACTGACGATGCCCAAACCCACATGGCGCCCCTCGGCTCGCAGCCGCGGCTGTTCTTCTTCGAGGAATTGTTTGTAGCCGACCAGTTCCATGGCCTCGTCCAGGGCGGGCTCGTAGTTGCCACTGTCATACACCAGGGGTGCGAAATCCTGGAAGATGATCTCGTTATTGTAGGGGAATTGCCCGGGCTGGATGAAATTTAGGCGGCGAATTGCGGCGCGATCGATGTCCAATTCCTTGGCAGCCAGGTCCAGCAGGCGTTCCATCACAAAAACACCATGCTGGCGGCCGGCGCCGCGGAAGGGCATGACGAACATCTTGTTGGTAAAGGCGACCTTGAATTCGGAGGTGTAGTTGGCCACATCATAGCAGCCCAACAGTGTGCATTGGCTATTGATGGGGCAGGTTAGGCCGTAGGTGTCGTAGGCGCCGCTGTCATGAATGAAGGTGTCCTTGACGCCAAGCACCCGGCCATCTTTGCTCAGGGCCATCTCCGACCAGTGTACCTGATCCCGTTCGTGGGTGGTGGCCATGAAGTTCTCGCGGCGATCTTCGATCCACTTGATGGGGCGGTCGAGTTTCATCGATGCCCAGGGTAACAGCACCTCTTCGGGATAGAACATCATGATCTTGGGGCCGAAGCCGCCGCCGATGAAGGGGGCGATCACCCGCACCTGCGATTCCGACAAGCCCAGCATGCCGGCGATGCCATTGCGGATGGGGATGGGGGCCTGGGTGGTATCCCACATAGTCAGTTGCTGGGTCTTGCGGTCCCAGTCGGCCACGATCCCGCGGTTTTCCATGGCGGCAGCCACGCCGTGGTCGTAATAAAAACGGCGACTGATGACCAGATCCGCCTCTGCCTTGGCCGCCTCGTAATTCCCCTTGTGCTGCACCACATGCGAGGCCATGTTAGAATCTAAATCCTCGTGGATGAGGGGCGCGTCCGGCTCCAGTGCTTTTTCCATATCCACCACCGCTGCCAGGGGCTCGATATCGACGAAAATCGCTTCGGCGGCATCTTCGGCGAGGTAGCGGCTCTCGGCAATGACGATGGCGATGGGCTCGCCCACGTGGCGCACTTTGTCTTTGGCCAGGGGCACATGTGTGCGCTCGTGGAAGATGATGTCCTTGATGGGGGGCGGCGACACCAAAAGGGGGCCGGGCCGCCAGTAATCGCCCAGGTCTGCGGCGGTGTAGATGGCGACCACACCTTCCATATCGCGGGCATAGTCGCTATCGATACCGAGGATGCGGCCATGGGCGTAATCGCTGCGCACAAAAGCGGCGTGCAGCATGCCGGGCAGGTTTACATCATCGGTGAACAGGGCCTCGCCTGTTAGCAAGACCGGGTCTTCATTGCGTTTGATACGTTGGCCGAAATAGCGGGTTGTCATGGTGTGCTTCCTTTTCTGAGATAAGTTTCCGATTTATTTCACATCCAAAACCTGGCCTTCTAGCAGATTCGGATGTCCCGGCTCCCCGTCAATCACGAAGTATAAAAATCCGTACGAAACCCGCCATTTCACGTTGTCATCTGTGACGAGTGTCGCTGTTTTTTGATTTAATCTAATCACTTCGCCATACACATCATTGTTGTGCTTATCCTCAAATCCGACTCTATCGCCGACCTTAAGCTGGCTTTTTTTTATTCCTGTTTTTGATGAGAGGGCAATGTCTGTGTCTACCTGAGCCAAATTGACCCAATAGAATGGGATAGTCCACAGTTTTTTGTCATGGGTATTTTTCACCAACAATCGTGTTCTCTTCAGCTTGAGCACCTCGGCTTCAATCAACCTATTTTCTGTGCTGTCAAAATAGCTGACTATCTGACCGGGTCTCAAATTCCTCTTGATTTCTCTTAACCGCTGAGGGTCTTCGAGTTGGTGGAGAATGGCGACGTTCAAGCGATATAGATCGAATAATGAAGCCTGTTTTAACTCTTCGATAATTCTGGAATAATCCATCTGCTCAGTGTCCTATCATGAAAAACAACCTTCAGTTGTTATTGTGAGGCCGCTGGTCGTGGCAATCCCTAATGAGGGGCGCGTCTTCGGCGAGGTAGCAATTCTTGACAATGAAGAAGGCGATGGGTTCATCCACATGTCGCACTTTAGATGCTGGTTATGCGACTTGAACCACGCCGGTATTGGGCGAGGGACCTGTATCATAGCCGTTCGGACGTGCATAAAAAGTAACGCCTACGCGCTGAATATGATCAATCACATCAGGGTCGCTGGTGCCATTGAAAATGGACAGGTCAATATCTGAGCCTGTTTTGTAGTTGCCTTTGGCGCGTGAGCCGTAGAGAATGGCTTTTTGCACCTGCGGATGGTGCGCAAGGACAGAGTGAATTTGGGCGATGGTCTTTTCTTTCAAACCAAATCTCATAGTTACTCTCCATTCAATTTCGGTTTCATCGTTTCGATCAAACGACTGAATTCTGGGAAATAGTTCTTCTGAAAACTCTGGAAAAGTCAGACTAGCCACAAATACTGAGATGCGGCTATGATTATGCTATGAAAAAAAACTGTCAAAATACCTAGAGCCGTTACTACAGAAGTTCAATGATGTCCGAGTTACAAGAAAAGTGCAAGAGA
>JAAENG010000566.1 GCA_024224665.1 Chloroflexota bacterium
GCCGTTTTGGGCATTGTGGCCGACAAGACCGGGTATCCGCAGGATATGCTGGATCTCGACCTGGACCTCGAGGCCGATCTGGGCATCGATACCGTCAAGCAGGCGGAGACGTTTGCCGCCGTTCGCCAGGAGTTCGACATCCCCGTACAAGAAGACTTGAGCCTGCGAGATTATCCCACCCTGGAGCGTGTGATTGGGTTTGTGCATGACATGCGGCCTGATTTGGCGGAGGTCGGAGAGCAGAGGTCGGAGGTCGGAGAGCAGCAGGCGGGGGCGGTATCCGTTGTTGGTGATGCCGATGAAACTGTAATTTCCAATGTTCAGTATCATGTAGAAGACGCTGACAAAATGCCCCGGCGTGTCCCCGTGCCCGCACTGCGCCCTGCCCTTGATTACTGCAAACCAACCGGCATAACGCTGGATGAGAACAGCCGGGTGATTGTGATGATGGACAGCGGTGGTGTCGGCAGATCATTGGTGGGACGCTTGCAAAAGCTGGGCGTAACAACGCTGCAGCTAAGCCCAGAGATAGAGACAGAAGCTTTGATCGCTGAATTAGAGGGCTGGCTGGCAGAGAGTGCTATCCAAGGGGTGTACTGGTTGCCAGCGTTGGATGTGGAACCCGACCTGGAGGAGATGGACCTGACCACCTGGCGTGAACTCAATCGCCGGCGTATCAAGAATCTCTATACGACCATGCGCACGCTTTATGATGCAGTTGCCGGAGCAAACACCTTCCTTGTCGTAGCGACGCGGCTGGGTGGTTTGCATGGCTATGGCGAACAAGGGGCATCGGCGCCACTGGGCGGCGCTGTCGTCGGCTTCAGTAAGGCCTATGGCGTCGAACGAAGCATGCGAGCGGAGAGTGGTGAGGGTGTTTTAGTCAAAGCAGTCGATTTTGAAATCAGCCGCAAGACTGCCGAACCGGCAGATCAGCTCATCGCCGAAACGCTGTACGATCCCGGCATTACAGAAGTCGGTTATTACCGGGGCTTGCGCTATACGGTCACGCTGGTAGAAAAGTCGGCAGCAGATGGAGGATCAGGCATGTCACTCGGGCCGGAGACGGTGTTTGTCGTTACCGGGGCGGCAGGTGGCATCACCAGCGCCATCGTCAGTGATCTGGCTGCAGCCAGCCGCGGCGTGTTCTACCTTTTGGATCTTGTACAGGCGCCAACTCCTGACGATGCCCATGTCCAGCTTTATCGCCATGATCCAGAAGCTCTAAAACGCAAGCTAATCGAGGATGCTCGCGCACAGGGCGAGCGCCCGACGCCAGTGCAAATCGAACAACAAATGCAAGTGATAGAACGTAGCGAGGCGGCATTGCGGGCTATCGAAACCGTCGAAGCTGCGGGCGGCACGGCCTACTACCATGCCGTCAATCTACTGGACGGCGATGCTGTCTCCGCGATTGTGCAAGAAATCCGCCAAAGTTATGGGCGCATCGATGTGCTCCTCCATGCCGGGGGTACGCTAATCGACCGCATTCTTCCCAACAAAGAGCCTGAACAGTTCGCCCTGGTTTACGACATCAAAGCGGATGGGTTCTTCAGTCTGTTGAAAGCAGCGAAGGGCATGCCCATCGGGGCGACGGTAGCCTTTAGTTCCGTGGCTGGTCGATTCGGCAACAATGGCCAGAGTGATTATTCCGCAGCCAATGATCTGTTATGTAAAATAACCAGCAGCATGCGCTCCTGGCGTCCCCACACTCGTGGTATCGCCGTTGATTGGACAGCGTGGGATGAGATTGGTATGGCCTCACGAGGTTCTGTGCCGGTCATTATGGCGGAACTGGGCATCGACATGCTCCCACCTGAGTCTGGCATCCCCACGATCCGCCGAGAGCTAACCTATGGCGCTACGCGCGGCGAGATCGTTGTCGCCGGCCGCCTTGGGGTCTGGATGGAGGAGGGTGATGCCAGCGGCGGGCTCGATTCTAATAAAATCTCTGAGCTGATATCGCGCAGGCGTTTGCTTATGGTAGGAGAGGTTACGGCAGCGAACCTATATGGCGACTTGGAGGTCGAGACCCACCTGGATCCTGCCGTTCAGCCATTTTTGTACGACCATGCGCCTGACGAAGGAACACCCTGGTTACCCGGCGTCATGGCAACCGAAGCACTGGCCGAAGTCGCGTCGCTCTTGGCGCCCGGATATGAAATCGTTGCAGTGGAGCACGAAGAAATGATGGGTGCATTCAAGTTCTTCCGCATGGAACCCAGAACGCTTTATCTCGATGCCCAGATATCGCCTGATGGTGATGGCCTGCGAGCGCATGTTGTTCTTCGCTCGAAAACCGTGCCCAAACGCGAAGGTTTGCCCATCCAGATAAAAGATCACTTCTTTGCGAGCATCAGGTTGGGCCCCACCACACTCGTGACCCCAACCGTCGATTTCACACCGCCAAGTGATGGCGACTTGCCCATAACCGCCCGGTCAGTGTATAAGACCTTTTTCCATGGCCCGGCCTATCAGGTGATCGAGCGCGCCAGGGTCGATGGCAACTGCGCTATTGGCCGTTTCGCCGCCGACCTGCCGCCAAATACAGTTCCGGCCGACAGTGCTTCATTGGTGGCGCCACGCCTGGTTGAACTCTGTTTCCAATTAGCGGCACTCTGGCGCCAAGAGGTCAAGGGAGCGACGGCCATCCCCATAGGTTTCGATTCACTGGTCACATATCGACAAGAATCGGAAAGTGTGGGAAGCTTGTATGGCACAGTCAGTACTTCCGACGACGGAGAAACCTTCGATTGCCAGGTCGTCGACACCAGCGGTGCTGTTTATGTCGAGTTAAGCGGTTATCGCACCGTGGCCAGACCATTGGCTTAGCAAACCACCACACCCAATTCACTCGAGGTGAAACATTATGTCTGCAGAAGATGTCCAAACCAACGATACTGAGCCCGATGTTACCGAAGTCGTAGCGGTTGCGCAGCCTGAAGACTTACAGGCGCGTGTCGATGAGCTGGAAGCTCGCTTGGCCGGCCTGGAAGAGGGCTTGCCTGACACCTGGTTGTTGAGTCAGAGCCTATGGAAACGCGTGATCACGGTCTATGGCTATTATCTGGTGGTGGCGCTAGTTATCGCTATACCCATCTTCATATGCACCTTCGCATTCATGATGATCGGTATAATTGCGGCGACAGCTGGCGGTGGTTATTGAGGCGACATCAACAAGGTATCCACCGCGGCGGCCTGATCTGCCCGATCACCTAACGTCGATCCAATGGCTTGTACAGGGCACCGGCTCTGCTGCTTATTTGGTCGAGGGTATGGCGCCGCCGGGGCTTCTGAATCCGCTCGAATTAGAGGTTCTGGCCGGGTTCAGAGTTCCCAAACGTCGTCGGGACTGGCTGTTGGGCCGTTGGACGGCCAAGCACCTTGTGCAGAAATATCTCGAAGACACCTCCCCTAGCGTGGCGCCCATATCTTCGATCCATATAGGTAATGACGCGGACGGCGCACCTTATGCCGCCCTATTATCTGCCCCCCGGCAACCATACTCGCTCAATCGTTTGGCCATAAGCATCTCCATAAGCCACAGTGGCCATCGTAGCCTCTGCGCGCTCTGGCCGGCCCTGGACGCGCAGGTTGGGGCAGATCTGGAGTTGGTCGAGGCCAGAGAGTGGTCCTTTGTGGAGACCTTTTTTACAGAGCACGAAATCGCCGCCGCGGGCGCCGCAGAGCAACCCGATATAGTGGTGACAGCCTTTTGGAGCGCCAAGGAGGCGGTGTTGAAAACGCTACGGACCGGTTTGCGCGTCGATACCCGCCGCATCAGTTGTGCTATCCCCACCATCGGTCTGCGCTCCGACCAGTGGACACCAATCTCGATCACCCTCGACCCAACCTTATTACCTGCCCGGATTCCTGAATCCACATTCCGGGTATGGCAACTTTTGCAGAGCAACTTTGTTTTAACATTAGCCTTGCTAGTGCCACAGAACTGAGCAACCAACGCCCTTCAATCATCAGTCTTCAATCTTAGATTTACATTGGAGTCAACCATTTGGAAGCATACATCAAGAAACTGCGTGAGCGCAGAGCCATCGCCTACGGCAGCGAACAAGATCGAGAGCGACAGCACAAGAAGGGGCGGTTGACCGCGCGGGAACGCATCATTGCACTCTTCGATCCCGATACCTTCGAGGAGATCGATACACTGGTGTTGCCTCGTTACGACAGTTATATGGGCGGTAAGTCGTCCCGTCTTGGCGATGGCGTCATCACCGGATTTGGCTTGATCCATGGTCGCCACGTCTTCGTCGCCGCCCAAGATGCTATCGTCATGGGGGGATCGCTGGGTGAGATGCATGCCAACAAGATCGTCAAAGCGATGCGCATGGCCCTGGATTATGGTGCGCCCTTTATCGCCCTCAACGACTCAGGCGGTGCCCGTATCCAGGAAGGTGTAGATAGCCTGGGTGGCTATGCGCGAATCTTCGATGCCAATTGCGAATCGTCGGGTGTGATCCCGCAGCTATCGGTGATCTTGGGACCCTGTGCGGGCGGGGCGGTCTATTCACCGGCACTCACCGATTTCGTTTTCATGACCGAAAATAGCTACATGTTCATCACTGGGCCGCAAGTGGTGAAGGCGGTAATGAAGGAAGATGTGACCTTCGAGGAGTTGGGAGGCGGGTACACGCACAGCAGCGAGAGTGGTGTCAGCCATTTTTTGGCCAGGGACGATCACGAATGTTTGGCGCAGGTTCGAGAGTTGCTAAGTTATCTCCCCTCGAATAACCAGGACGACCCGCCTTATGCACCCCCAGTAGATGACCCACGGAGACGCTGCCCTGAACTGGAATCGATTGTGCCGGTGGACGCATATAAACCTTATGATGTGCGCGCAGTGATTACCAGTGTGGTCGACGATGGCCGCTTCTATGAGGTTCGCCAGCTCTGGGCAGAAAACATGGTGGTCGGTTTTGCGCGGCTCAACGGTTGGGTTGTGGGATTGGTGGCAAACCAGCCCATGGTGTTGGCGGGAACAATCGATATCAAGGCCTCCATAAAGGCGGCGCACTTCATCCGCATTTGCGATGCTTACAACATCCCCATTGTGACCTTACAGGACGTTCCCGGTTTTTTGCCGGGCCGACATCAGGAATATGGTGGCATCATCCGTAACGGCGCCCGTATGATCTACGCGTACAGCGAGGCCACGGTGCCCAAGCTCATGGTCATCCTGCGCAAGAGTTACGGCGGAGCCTACTGTGTGATGAGCAGCAAGGGCTTGCGCGGTGACTTGCTCTATGCCTGGCCCAACGCCGAAATCGCCGTGATGGGCGCGGAAGGAGCAGTCAACATCCTCTTCCGCAGGGAGGTGGCGGGAGCAGAAGATCCGGAGTCGCACAGGCAAGAACTGGTTGCCGATTACGAAGACAAGTTCAAAAACCCTTACGTCGCCGCATCTCGAGGATTGATCGACGATGTCATCGAACCGCGGGACACACGGAGAGTGCTCATTAGGGCTTTGGAGGTCACTTTATCGAAACGTGAACGCCACGCGCCCAAGAAGCATGGCATTTCACCGATGTAGGAGGCGTGTTGCGTGTTGATTTCCCGCCTGTATATATCTTCAATATGCACACCTGTGTTTGCGCAATTCGCAATTCAAGATAGTCACCCTCGTCAGTCCTGTTGGCTTGTAAAAGGCAATACCTGCCACGAATTTCTCGAATTTTCATCAATTCTGTTATCTTTTTCGTGTCAATTCGTGTCATTCGTGGCGAAAAAGTCCAGCAACACTCGATGGGAGCACTATCCAATTCAATATTCGCGATTTACTGTGGCTCTTTCAGAATTTGCGTTGCTCCTACTAGTACTCAGTCAAGCCTAGAGTGATGAATATGTCATTCTGAACGGAGTGAAGAATCTCCGGTTGCAAAGGCGCGATTCTTCGTTTCACTCAGAATGACATCCATCAAGGCACGCTTGACTGACTACTAGAAAGGCGTGGTTCGTTAGCACAAACAACACGCTACACGAGTATTCTTAGAACACAGGAATTCCTGTTGAACCTTCAATATCCGCAATAAACCCATGTTCAAAAAAATCCTTATCGCCAACCGTGGCGAGATCGCTGTTCGTATCATCCGCACCTGCCGGGATCTGGGCATATGGACAGTCGCCATCTATCATCCCGATGACCTACTCTCCCTGCATGTACGGCTGGCTGATGAGGCGATGCAACTCAGTCAACGGCCCGATGTTCCAGATGCAACTGAGATATTCGAGATCGCTGACGCCACCGGCGTTGAAGCTATCCACCCCGGGTATGGCTTTGGGGCTGAACGTTACTTCTTTGTGCGGCCCTGCGAACAGGCCGGATTGATTTTTATCGGACCCTCCAGCGAGATTATCAAAGACCTCAGCCGGAAGGTGACGATGTTAGAGACAGCCAAAAAGGCCGGCATCGCCACGCCGGAATTCTCTCCATTGCTGCAAGGCGCCAAGGACTTGGATCTAATCAGAATGGAAGCCGAGGTTTTGGGTTACCCGTTGGTCATAAAGTCGGCGCGTGGCGGTCGCGGGCATGGCACGCAATTGGTACGAAAAGCTGACATGCTCGAATCCGCCGTACGCAGAGCAGAGCAGGAGGCGTTTGCGGTCTATGGCAACCGCCAACTTTATCTAGAAAAAGCGATCCACCCTGCCCGCCATGTAGATGTACAGATCCTGGCGGACGAACATGGCAATATCATACATTTGGGGGAAAGATGCAGTACGTTGCAGCAACATAGTCAGAAGATTATCTCCGAGACACCGGCCCCATGTATGTCACCGGCGCAGCGGCAACAGGTGCAAACTCTGGCCATCAAAATCGCCCATCTGTTCAACTACCAAAACGCCGGCGCCGTAGAATTCCTGATCGATGATGAGGGCGGCATTTTTTTTAGTGATTTCAAAGCACGCATCCAGGTCGAACACCCGATCACCGAGATGGTCAGCGGTATCGACATCGTCGAGGAACAGATACGGATTGCCGGCGGCGAACCATTGCGGTTGAAGCAAGAGGATGTCTCGTTACAAGGTTCGTCGATGCTATGTCGGATCAACGCCGAAGATCCCTGGAATCATTTCTTGCCCAGCCCGGGTACAGTACGCAGATTCCGCCTACCGGCCGGCATGCATGTGCGGGTTGACACCTATTGTTATTCGGGCTGCGAGGTGCCGGTCTACTACGATCCCCTGATCGCCAAGACTGTCACATGGGGTGAGACCAGAGAAGCCTGTATTCTACGCATGCAACGAGCGTTGCAGGACCTCATTATCCAAGGGATACCCAACAATTTGCCACTACATCAGGGCATTCTAGATGACCCTCAATTCGTAGCAGGCGATTACAGCACCAATCTCATCGCCCCCTCTCGCTTCATCGAGCCGGCATCAGACGAGGACTTGCGTGATTTAGCAATAGCGGCCGCGGTCGCTTACATGCGCCGCAACAAGACCTCAAGTCCTGTTCTACCTGAGCGCTTGAGCAGTGGATGGCATCGCTCCAGCCGCCGCTTACCGAATTAGAGGAACTCATGAGCAGACTCGCCGTTACCATAGATGGTCAGACCTTTGAAATCGAGATAAGTCAGATGCCCGGAAACGCCGATCCTTTTGCTGTGACCGTCGATGGAGAGGAGGTCATGGTGCAGGTGCCAAGAGGGGCCGAAACTACGCCAATGCACTGGTTGATCGTGGGCGACCGGCCTTATGAGATCGTTATGGGTGATGATCTTAATTGGATCAAAGCCTGGAGCGGCAGACATTCGTTGAAGATACGCGACCTGGAAGCAGCGGTTCGACGTCAGCCCAGTGGTGATGGCCGTGTCAAAGCGCCGATCCCGGGCTTGATCACGCGGGTGTTGGTACAAGCTAAGCAAGAAGTTGCTGCGGGCCAACCCTTGTTGATCTTGGAAGCGATGAAAATGGAGAACGAAATTCGGGCGCCACGAGCTGGATTTGTTACCGCTTTAAGGGTAGAGCCGGGTCAGACGGTGGGGATGGGGGATGTACTGGTGGAGATCAGTTAAGTGATTAGTTCTCATAACCCGGAACTCCGAATATATCGAGGCATGTTCAGTTTAATTTGCAAGAGTGTGTCAGTCACAGGGAGATTCTAGGGAAGGGGCATGGGGGGGATATCTAGTTCACTTAAAGGTTTGGTTTTTTACACATCGAAACCCTAAATAGGCCGTACTGAGTTGCAGTGCTCTTGGCCACACTTTTCCATCGTAGACGATTATGTAGGCATGTTCTGCATCTACCTCTGTCTCCGTCCACCAGTAGATCACCTGGGAATGTGCATTCCACAGTGGAGACTCCTTATCCGGGGTCGTATTGTACGTAGCCTTAGCAATTTCTGCATTCCATACCCCACCGCTGTTCTGGCCGTGCCTGGCCATCGAACGCACGGCTTCATCCACCGTCGGCAATCGCCAAATGTGTTGTGGCGCAGGGGCAGGAGTTAGGCCATCTCCACTGAGATGTTGGCACGCCTGCTGTGCTTCATACCAATCTACTCCCTCGCGCGGCCATCCTGGCCCATCGGGAGCCCAGATGAGATTCACCCCGTTTCCCTGCACCAGCCGGGCCTTTAGCATACCATCATCGATGCGCTGGGACACGCGAATGGCGGGTTCAATGCCAGATATGATCAGGATCAGCATGGGAAGTCCAACTGCCAGAAAGACAGCCACCTTGCGTGGTTGGGGACGACCAAACCAGTAAAGCACACCGAGCCCGATCAGTGGCGCGATGAGCAAAAACATGATTGTGTTGGTGAATGCGTGAAAGAACCAGGCAGCGAGCAAGGCGAACATCACATGCAGGCCGCCGCCAAATCGGGGCCAAAATATCGAAATCAGTGTGACTCCCATAAAGACGAGCATCGGGCTAAGGTACTGTACGAACATCAATCCAATGTTTGACAGCAAGGACTCGTAGTACCAACCTTCGTGGAAGTTCTCGATGATGCCCCAAAATGCCCAAAAGCAGGTGATGGCGGTAGATAAACCCACCGCAATCCACCCTAGGCTCTGGCGCTTGTCAAGCTGTTTCATCGTGGTTTTTCCTTTGCGTCCTAATGTTCTTCACTCCAAATCAGATCATCTGACCGTGCAGAGGGCTTGCCGTATCTCGCCAAGGTGGTACGCCGTATGTACCACGATTGCAAGTGAGTCTCCTAGTACGTCATTGTGTTCCCAATTCTCGATACCTCGCAATAGTTTACTGATCCGATCATAGGTCGCTTTCAGTCTGGCCCTTATCTCATTCCATTCCCCTGCTGTCACGCCGCTGACACGGCTCCAGATTTCTCCCCAGTCTTGCTTGCCCACGTCTTGTCCGGCAATACAACGCTCCAGAACCTCGAGATAAAAGATCACGTGCTCGACCTGAGCGGCAATCGTAGCGCAACGGTTTCCTACTGGAATCGAAGCCTCGTCAGCACTAATCTGACTCAATGTCGCAAACAACGACGTGCCCTTGTCAAGGTAAATACCGTGATGGATCTCGAAGGTCTCTTCTAATATGGCGAAAAGCTCTGTGGAGAAGCTTTCCTGGGGTATTGTCTTTGTCATCATAACTCCTTTACATCATAAGTAGTGAAAACCTGCTTGATTTGCATTGCTTGAATCCTCCGAATCTCCCTCGATCTGATAGCTGCCGCCGTAATGGTTGCAGTTGGCATTCCCTGAGACCTGGTCATCCTCAAACTGGACGGTCGGCTGGGCGCCATCAATTGGGCGGTTATCGGCGTAGGCCGTCAGCACCCAGGTTGTGTCCTCATGATTGTGCTGGCTGGCCGGACTGCTCTCGAAACAGGTGCCCGATAGGATCGCAAAGATGGCTATTAGTATCATACCCCGAATGTTAATCGGGGGTTAATTGCAGGCTTGGCTCAAACCATTCCTTCACAAGGAAATAACGACTTTTCCTCGGGCGTGTCCTTCTCCATAATACCGGAGAGCTTCGGCAACCTCACTCAACGGGTAACATCTGTCGATAATAGGTAATACTTCACCTGTTTCGAGAAGCTCTTTCAAAACAGTCCAATCTTTTTGGTTTGGATTCGCCAACATGGAACCCAGTTTCTTTCTCCCCATCAGTGACATCAAAGGTCCCAGGAATGCCCCTTGGAGATATTGAGCCAAGGAACCTCCGGCACAGACATAAATCCCCTCGGGACTTAATGCACGCCTGTAATCGAAAATCGAACGATTTCCCCCAACAGCGAGAATCAGGTCATAACGCTGCCCACTATTGGTAAAATCTTCCTCCGTGTAATCAATGACCCGGTCTGCACCAATCGAACGCACCATGTCCAGTTTCCCCGTGCTGCACACGCCAGTCACTTCTGCCCCGAACGATTTGGCAATCTGCACCGCAAATGTGCCCACACCACCAGATGCACCATTAATCAATACCTTGTGCCCAGGCTGAATCTGTCCTTTATCGCGAAGACCCTGCAGTGCGGTGAGTGCCGCCGTAGGTACGGCCGCTGCCTCCTCAAACGATGTATTGGCTGGCTTACGTCCTAATTTGTCTTCTGCAACACACCTATACTGGGCAAAAGCGCCACAATTGATTATTCCGAATACCTCATCACCCGGCTGAAACTGTTTGACGTGTCTGCCAACCGCTTCGACCCGCCCCGCTATGTCATCTCCGAGTATGTTGTGTTTTGGTTTTAGAAGCCCCCCTGTCGTTAGGCGGAGAAAGAGCGATTCACCTGTCAAGATTTGCCAGTCAATATAATTTACGGATGCTGCATGAACTTCTACCAGCACCTCATCCTCCTTGGGGATGGGTTTTTCTACCTCTTTGAACTGAAGAACTTCTGGTAGTCCGTATTCTGTGTATACAATCGCTTTCATAGGGGTATCTTGCCTTATTGTAGGTGTGCTCACTATAAATTGGTTTTATTTGTTTTGTAGACTCGGAGGTGATTGCAGATGATTTGACTAAACTGTTAGAAAATCCTTAAATCGACAAGCAATCGGGCTTCATTCAGTGTTTTCTCAATAAGTAGGGGCGGACCCTTGCTGTCGCCCGTCGGGCAGGCGCAAGGCCGTGCCCCTACCCCGGATTATTGAGGTGATACTTCATTCAGGCGTTAGTCCTGTTAGACTATCCAACTCATCCCACAACCTTTTTCCTAATACCTTGTCGTTCATTGCCTTATCAGGTTTTTCGATGCGTTTATCCAGTTTGAACAATGCTCCATTGATTGCACTACGATCTCGATAAGAAAGCATCAGGTCCGCAATGGGCTCACCCGCGACCGCAGGTGGCTTTGCAAAGAATACTGTCATCATCCGCCAGAAAAAACCCATGAATCCGGATGGCCACCTTTTGTCCAACTCCGGGTCTGATTTGTCGATGACGTACGTCGGATTGAATGCTACAGAGGATATCCTTCCAGCATATCGTCGAGCCAACTCCGCAGCGATTACCCGTTCGCATGTCTTGGCCCTGTTGTACGCAGTCGTTGTCCTGTGATTTCTGATGCTTTCAAGATCTTGCCAGTCGATTTCTTCATAGAATGGTGCAATCACCTGAAGGATCAATCCGTCCGATCGCTGCATCCTCTCCAGCAACAGCTGGGTGAACAAAAACGGGCCCATCACGCTTGTAGCAAACATCAACTCATGACCGCTGGGCAGGATGTTCGGCCCATTCTGGACAAGGTGCCCAACAGATAGTATCAAACCATTTATCATCGAGAATCGACTCATCGCCTCGGTCGCTGCATGTCTTACAGACTCCATATCAGAGAAGTCGACTACCAGGGTGGCAATGTCCGTATCCTGGCACTCGATCCCCTCTTCAGATAAAGCGACACGGATAGAATCCGCCCTGGCTTCTAGTGATTCGAGCCTACGTCCGAGTAATACAACCCTGGCGCCACGTCTTGCCAGCGCCACCGCAGCACCTCCCCCAATGTTTCCGGTCGCTCCAGTAATCAGTATTGTCTGTTTATTCGTCATTTTGATAATCTCCACTATATATTATTTCTCTACCGGACACTTCTATCAACTGTCTTTCCTTCGATTTCACTCAGGACAGGTCTGAGCGGATTTTCGAAGCCGGCACATATCAAAAGACACGGACTTTGGTGCTGAAACATCGTTCATGAGGCCGACTTTTGCGAAGAATCTGGCGACTCACGTGCCGCGAGACCCTTCACTGGTGTTTCGTGATCATGTGAGTTGTGTGCTTGACCCGTTCAGAGCCTGCCCTGAGGAACTCGAA
>JAAENG010000567.1 GCA_024224665.1 Chloroflexota bacterium
CACTGGGTGAAGCGATGTTCATCAGAACAAATTCGGTGACAAAAAATCACGCAAGTTGACAATAAATTGCCTGGCGAGGACCGAATGCTGGTCAAAAAAGACGAATTCCAGATTTGGTATCACATTTGAGCGAACCCAGAGCGTAACATAACTTATATACAGTATAGCCCCCCCCCGCATTTGTCAACCCCTTTTTCGTTATGACGTGATGGGAGCATCATATCAATGTGGCGGCAGAACAAAGCGAATGGCGACGAAATCATGCTTCAAAAAGGGTAGACAGCAGCCCTAAAAAAGTGTATAATGCAAGCGAACTTATGTTCTAAACGCCACTCATTTTGGAAGTCTCACAAGCTACCCAAGAAGTAGGGGTTCACGGAGCAACTTCTGGTATACTGGCTTTCCGCTCTTCCACTCATCAATAATCTATCCCCACTCCCCTCGGCGCGCAGTATCGTTCTCCTCTCTTTCTGATCCCAGACACACTCAATCTAAGGAATGAGAATTAAATAATTCATCAGTTTTTGAGATTTGAGATTGGGAGGTTGGACATTTTTAGCCTGAATCTCTAATCTCCAACCTCTAATCTCCTGACGAAGTGGGTTAGTTATTTAAACGCCATTCCTAAGAGTCGATTCACCCTATGCCTGATTTCCAACTTGTTTCTGAATTCCAGCCCACCGGAGACCAACCCAAAGCCATCGAGTCTCTGATCGAAGCCAACAATAAGGGTATGAAGTATCAAACCTTGCTTGGTGCGACCGGCACAGGCAAGACCTTTGTCATGGGCAAAGTGATCGAGACCGTGCAACGCCCCGCCCTGGTCTTAGCCCACAACAAAACCCTGGCCGCCCAGCTCTACTCTGAGTTCAAAGATTTCTTCCCACACAGCGCCGTCGAGTATTTTGTCAGTTACTACGACTACTACCAGCCCGAAGCCTACCTGCCTCGCACCGACACCTTTATCGAAAAAGACGCACAGATCAATGAGGAGATCGATAGGCTGCGTCTGGCATCTACCTCTTCACTCTTTAGCCGTCGTGATGTCGTAATCGTAGCATCGGTGTCCTCGATCTATGGTCTGGGCAGCCCTGAAGATTATGGCCGAGTCGCCATCGAAATGAAGGTAGGGGAAACAAGGCGTCGGAACAACTTATTGCGGCATCTGGTGGATATCCATTACAGCCGCAATGATTTGGTGTTGCAGACGGGCAAGTTCCGTGTGCGCGGCGACACGCTCGAGGTCATGCCAGCTTATGCCACCTACGCCTATCGCATCGAATTCTGGGGAGACGAAATCGAGCGAATCACGCAAATCGATGCCCTGACCGGCGAAATCCTCGAAGAACATCAGAGCGTCGAGATCTTCCCCGCCAGACATTTTATCACGCCCCAGGATAAGCTCAATGAAGCGATAGAGGATATCGCCGGCGAACTGGCAGAACAGGTCAAACTGTTCGAATCGCAGGGGAAATTGTTGGAGGCGCAGCGCATCCAACAGCGCGTCAATTACGATCTGGAGATGCTACAGGAGGTCGGGTATTGTTCGGGGGTCGAGAATTACTCCCGACCGTTGGCGCGCCGAGAACCAGGTTCGCGCCCCTGGACCTTGCTCGATTACTTCCCCGACGATTACCTGATCTTTGTGGACGAATCGCATATGACGATCCCGCAGTTTCGGGGCATGTATCGTGGCGACCGTTCTCGCAAGCAGGTGCTTGTCGACCATGGCTTCCGTTTGCCCTCGGCGCTGGATAACCGGCCTTTGCAGTTCGATGAGTTCGAGGAGCTGATCAATCAGGTGGTTTTCGTGTCGGCCACGCCCGGGCCCTACGAACGTGAGAAGTCAGAGCAGATCGTGGAACAGATCATCCGCCCGACCGGCCTGATCGATCCCACCGTCGTTATTCGCCCGACCGAGGGTCAGGTCGACGACCTGGTCAAGGAACTCAAGCAGCGAGTGAATCAAGGCCAGCGGGTGTTGATCACCACCTTAACCAAGCGCATGTCCGAGGATCTGGCCGATTATCTGGCCGAACTTGGTTTCAAGGTCCACTACTTGCATTCCGAGGTCCACACCCTCGAACGTGTCGAGATCCTGCGAGACCTGCGCCTGGGTGTGTATGATGTTATAGTCGGGATCAATCTTCTGCGCGAGGGTTTGGATTTGCCAGAGGTGAGCCTGATCGCTATCCTCGATGCAGACAAAGAGGGCTTTTTGCGCTCAGACACAGCCTTGATCCAGATCATCGGCCGTGCTGCCCGCCATCTTGAAGGTAAGGTGATCATGTACGCCGATCGCATCACCAATTCCATGCGTCGGGCTATCGATGAAACCGATCGTCGCCGCAGCATCCAGAAAGCTCATAACATGGAACATGGCATCGAGCCACGGTCCATCATCAAGCAAGTCCATGATCTCACCCAGCGTGTGGCCACCGAAACTGCCCTGGCCGAACCCGGCCCCGTTTACGAAACCGGCGGGGAGACGATCCCCAGCCTAAGTTTGCTGCCCCGACCTGAGCGCATCCGCCTGATCAAGGAGCTGGACAAACAGATGCAAGAGTCAGCAAGACAGTTGCAGTTCGAACAGGCTGCCGTACTGCGCGACCAGATCATGGAACTCCGCCGTAGCCTCCACGACGATGATGATCTCCCAGCCTGGGAGCGAATCAAAATGGTTGTTTAGTCGCGTGGTTGTTTGGTCGCGTGGTTGTTTGGTCGCGTGGTCGTTTGGTCGCGTGGTCGTTTGGTCGTTTGGTCGTTTAGTCGCGTGGTCGTTTAGTCATTTTGGCCACCCTGTCACCTTGTCACCTTGTCACCTTGTCACCTTGCCACCTTGCCACCTTGCCACCTTGTCACCTTGCCACCCTGTCACCCTGTCGCCTTGCCACCCTGTCGCCTTGTCACCCTGTCGCCTTGTCACCCCACCTTCCCCACCTTCCCCCGGTCTAACACCCCATGTCCCTGACTGATATCGGAACCGTTCATACTATCGACATCGACCTGGAGATGCGCGGTGCGTATCTGGACTATGCTATGAGCGTCATCGTCTCGCGGGCACTGCCCGACGTGCGAGATGGGCTCAAACCTGTCCACCGCCGCATTCTCTATGCCATGCATGCTATGGGCTTGCGCCATGATCGACCACACCGCAAGAGCGCGCGCATTGTCGGCGAAGTCCTGGGTAAATTCCACCCCCATGGCGACACCGCCGTCTATGATGCCATGGTGCGTATGGCACAGGATTTCTCGATGCGCTACCCGTTGGTGGACGGCCAAGGGAACTTCGGTTCCGTGGATGGCGATGGGGCGGCGGCCATGCGTTATACAGAAGCGCGTCTTACAGAAATTGCCGAAGAATTGCTTGGGGACCTAGAGAAAGAGACCGTTGAGTTCGGCCCCAATTTCGATGAGTCCATGCAGGAGCCCCTGGTATTGCCTGCTGCTCTGCCCAATCTATTGCTAAACGGCGCCAGTGGTATCGCCGTGGGTATGGCGACCAATATTCCCCCCCACAACTTGAGCGAAGTGATCGATGCGCTTGAATTCATCATCGATCATTATCATGCCGTCGACGAGATCTCGCTTGAGCATCTGATGCATTTCATCAAAGGGCCCGATTTCCCCACCGGTGGCATTGTTTATCGCTATCGCGAAGGTAAAGAGGGACATGACGATATCATTTCCAAGGCCTACGCCGGGGGGCGGGGGCGCTTGTTGGTGCAGGCTAAGGTTCATGTCGAAGCCATGAGCCGGAATCGCAACCGCCTGGTCGTCACAGAATTGCCTTACCAGACCAACAAAACGCGTCTGATTGAACGCATCGCCGATCTGGTACGCGATGGCAAGATCGAGGGCATCACTGATCTTCGAGATGAATCAGATCGTCAGGGCATGCGCATCGTCATCGAAGTCACCCGCAATGTTGACCCGAAGGCGATATTGGAAATGCTCTACAAATATACGCCCATGCAGCAGACGTTTGGCGTGAATATGTTGGCTCTGGTGGAGGGCGAACCTCGTCTGCTCTCTCTCAAACGCATGTTGCTGCACTACATCGACCATCGTCGCGAGATCATCCGGCGGCGCTCGGAATACGAATTGGCCCGCGCCAAAGAACGGGCACACATCCTCGAGGGCCTGCTCATTGCCCTTGCCAACCTGGATGATGTCATCGCCACCATCCGCCGCAGCCCGGATACGGATACTGCGCGCACGCGCTTGATGATGAAGTTCAAATTGAGTGAAATCCAGGCTCAGGCCATTCTGGATATGCCTCTGAAACGGCTCTCCCGGCTGGAGAGAGAAAAATTGCAAACCGAGCACAAGGCACTGCTCAAACGCATCGCTTATCTTGTAGATCTCCTGGCCAATCCTCAAAAAATGTTAGCCGTTATCAAAGAGGATCTATTGCAACTCAAGGATAAGTATGGGGATGCTCGCCGCACGCAAATCGTTGAAGTCCAGGGCACGGCACTAACGGCGGGTGAGCTTCTGCCCGACGAAGATGTCCTGGCGCTACTCACCAAAAAGGGTATTTTCTACCGCCAATCCTTGGCCGGGCGTCGCCGTGGCTCGCTGCCACGACGTGTGGCCGATGCCCCAATTGCCATGGCAGCTGCACCCGCTCGCGATTCGGTGTTCCTGTTCACCGCTGCCGGCCAGACGGTGCAAACGCGCATCCATCAGATCCCTACGGAAGAAGGCACTCACTTTGCCGAAATAACGGATCTACGATCAGATGACGATGTCATCGCCATGCTGCCCCTCTCCCAACCCGAAGAGATCAACGGCAATAGCGCAGATACTCAGAGTATATTTCTGATCACACAGGAAGGTCGCTGCAAACGTATTGGTGTCTCCGAGCTGTGGTCGGCCGCGCACACATCGCCCATAGTGATGAATGTCGAGGAAGGGGATGCGTTGGCAGCAGTGGTCTTATGCGAAAGTGAAGACGATCTGTTGCTGATAACTCGGCTGGGCCAGGCTATTCGGTTTTCTCAGGATGATGCGCGAGTAATGGGGCTTTCTGCAGCAGGGGTGTTGGCCATGAAAATGACTCCGGGTGACCAGATCGCCGGGGCTGGTGTGTGCAAGCCCGGACATCAAGTTATCATACTCACAACCCAAGGCTACGGCGTTCGCACAGATGTCAGGCGATATCCCAGACAGAAACGATATGGCAGTGGCGTACTGGGCATGAAACTCACCAAAAATCATGGCGCCGTCGAATGTCTGGCGGTTGTGGATGACGATCCGGAGATGTTTGTCATTCTCAGTCGGGGGGCCATGCGTATCCTTCGTCTGGAAGATGTACCGGCAACCGCCAGGGCAGGGCGTGGCCGTCACATTTCGACGCTTGCTGAAGGCGATGTTCAACGCCTGCTTGCCCTAATCATCCCCAAGGTCAGGGATGGCAACGGCGCTTCGACAACCCCGCCACCTCCGCCGCCTCCGCCGCCCGCCCCACGAAAACGAACTCGCAAGGTTAAGTCGACCGCCGCAACAGCAGCCGTTGCAAAAGCTGTAACCAAAAAGACATCTACAGGCTCCACCTCACGATCTGCAAGCGAATCCCATACAACCCGGCAAACAAGCCCTGCCAAAAGCAGTACGAAGACAACAGATACTAAACCTGGGACGGCCAAGAAGACGACTACGGCATCTTCGGCGACAGCCCCTAAACGTGCAGCTTCTTCCGCGAAAACAAGTGGCTCGACCTCGGCTTCAACACGGTCTGCACGCAGCACAGGCAAGAGCACTCAGGGCGCTAAATCCGCTGCCACCCCCAAGACACAGAGAACATCCTCCCGCTCTACCGCCGCCGCCAAAAAATCGCCCTCACCGGCGAAAAAGCCGACGGCCAAATCGGCTGCGACTGCCGGCGCTCAAAAAAAAACAACTTCGTCCAGCAGCAGATCGAGTTCGAAGACGCGGTCAAAAACGACATCAACCAAGACCCCTCCCCGCAAGAAGAAGACAACACCTAAAACGACAGCGCCAAGCGCCAAGCGCAGTAAGACTGATACCAAGACCACCGCAGCGAAACCGGCCAGCCTTGATGCGATTAAGAAACGGGTGAGGCGTAAGAAGAAGCCTTCGTAGTTCGTGCTCTTTGGAAGGTAATCTCGTACCGATGCCTAACCCTTGTCGGTTTTCTGCGCTTGCAACGCCTCCCAGTATCCCGACAATCTCTTTACAAAGGCCTTGGGCGATTCGGCGTAAATGCGCAAACCCAGGGCACGGGCCTCCACCTGGAGTGCGAAACGATACCACGTAATCAGCAGGTCAAGGTGATTTATCTGGCTTTCCTGATGAAATATGTGGGGGTTAGCGACAAGCACCCCATATAATTCCGCCAAATCGTGTTCCCGCCCTAGCAGATCGGAGAGCGCATCCAATTCACCGCAAAGTGATTGCATCGGTCCCTCCCACAGAGGTCGTAGGACGCGCATCTGATAACGCAGATACTTGACACGCTTTCGCCACTGATGAAAATTCTCGGTGGAAGGATCGGCGTAAGCAGCCTGCATGCTGCGGTAACCCCGACGATAGGATCGTTTTAGCCCGCGCCTGAGCATGGAAAAATCCTCTACCTCCAACAGCAGATTCTGGATCCGTAGGCGATCCTGTGCTACACCGGCGGCCAGTTGTGTCAGAACATCCCCATCATCGACAAGCTCTCGCCAGGCATGCTCATGCATTGCCATGAGCCCCGCGCGTACCGGCTCGATCTCTTCGGGCGCTAGCTCGGCTCGATAGCGCTCGACCAACGCATGCAGCGTCTCTGCCATCACCGCACTACTGCGCAGTGCAGATAGTTCACGAGCCGCATCACGGCAGAAGATGTTCTCACGGCGATAGACTTCGGGATCCATTTCGTCCCGGATAAGGCGCAGCACCGCCCGTGTCTTCTTCAAGCATTTACGTGCGTCGTGCACCGCCACATCCCGATGATCGTGCGGGACCGTCAGTTGCCAGTAAGCCCTGTCTATCTGTTCCAGTAAAATACGTTTCAAACTGACCGGCAAGGCTTCGGCGGGATCAAGCCGATAGGATGTTGATGGCGGTTGAGGAAAACCCTCACCGACCTCGATCACAATGGGATCGTCCGCTTGATCTTGTACACGGATCATGTCAGGCCAACTTTCTACACCGAGGCAGAGCGGATCGATAGACTGTCATAATCAACGGCCTAACTCTGCACCATGGCCAGGCCGAGTTCGTATTTCGACACGTGCTCGGGCAACAATTCGGGAAATGCCTTCAACTCATCATGGATCAGTTCGAGATCGCTTTGTGATGCTACGGCCGCCATCTCGATCTCCAGCACCCACCCTCTCGATTTTCTCCCCCCTACCGACCAACACACTTCGTCGACGCTCACCTCGGCCACTTCGGACTCACCGAGCAGCAGAGGCGCAGCGTGCCGGGTTTGCTCGATGTGAACCAGCGGGATAAGTTCCTCGTTTCCTAAGATACCGGCAATGAAGTCACGCTCGGGGCTATCAGGCCAGATATCAATCTGCGTTGGTGATTCGGTACGGAGTCCGATTTCTACCCGTCTGTGGATATTGCCTTCGGCTTTATCCGTCGATTTCAGTTCGACACTGGACTTTCCATCACGACGGCGGAAGCGGTAGGCAAAGTGTCTGGCGGCGAATACTCTGGTCGCCGTATCATAGTAAGTGTCATGTATCACCTGTTCTCTGAACCCAGCCACCTTATAGGGTCCGACACTTTGCAATGCCAACAGCCGTTGAACAACTGACACGTCAATGATACTGTATTTCAATTCTAGTTCGACGCTTGATTTCATGTTTTGCCCGTGTGTGGGAGAATGATTCACGTATAGGACATTCTAACATATATAAGGGCTGCGCGGGCAAAACAAGTTCCACATTTTGGGTGGGGTGGCAAGTAACACAATATTCATGTTGCCCTACCATCCACCTCGACACAGAACACATCAGTTCTTTGCCCTCGCATGCCCAAGACGATTATGATCGAACACGCTAACACATAAACCATGTCGCATAGAATCTCGAGAAAACTCGCGTTTTTATCCGACAGTGTTTTGTTGCCCGAGTACTGAGAAACTTTTCGAGATCGGAACCGCCGTCCCGCATTCATGAGGTGCTGCGCAACCGACGATTGACAGGACGAGCAATTTCATCAATGAAACGTCAAGATGCAGCGCTGTTTCTTGCCCTGAGTGCGATATGGGGCTCTTCATTCATGTTCATCAAGTTGGGACTGTTAGGTGGCTTCGGACCGATGACGCTGGTGTCTTTACGCCTGCTGTTTGGATTCTTGGTGATGTTTGGGTTGGCAAGGCGCCAGGGACACGATCTTTCCGCCTATCGCTGGGCAGTTCCTTCTCTGATTTTTCTGGGATTCATGAATAACACCGTACCCTTCACCCTTATCACATGGAGTGAACTTTATATCGATACTGGTATGACAGCTATTCTGAATAGCACGGTCCCCCTGTTTACCGTTATCTTGGCTCATTTTGCTCTTGCCGATGAGCGGCTTTCCTGGCGCAGAGTGATTGGCGTCGTTGTTGGTTTTATGGGGGTACTCGTCCTCTTCGCACCAGACCTCATCAATGGCGAGGGCGGAAATCGAATCGCCGGATCTATTGCCGTGATCCTTGCCTCTGCTGGATATGGTATCGGCTCTGTATTTGCACGCAAACGGCTCGGAGACCTTCCCACTGCCGTGGTAACAAGCGGACAGCTAGGATTCGCCTTTCTTTGGATCCTGATCCCGGCCATGATCTTTGAACAACCCCTGTCACAGAACCCGACCTCGCTAGCCTGGTTCTCTGTCATCTGGTTGGGCATTTTGGGTTCAGGTGTGGCCTATCTGCTCTTCTTTATGTTGATCAAGAGCATTGGCGCCACACCGACCACCATGGTCACCTATGTCATCCCACTTTTTGCGGTCACCTTTGGTGTTCTTTTCTTACGCGAGAATCTGCGCTGGGAGTACATTATCGCACTGCTACTGATCTTTTGTGGTGTATGGCTGGTCAACCGCAGACCATCACCGCAGAGAGGTTAGTTATAACTGATCTTCTTCGCTCGCGTCCGTGTCAGATTCCGTGTCATCGTCAACACCGTAGCGTGTACGTGGCCGATACACCAGTTGTGCCATGAAAATCCCCAGAACGTAGAGACCTAACAAAGGCAACATCACGATAGACATGGTGATGGGATCAGGTGTAGGCGTAATAACGGCCGCCATCACCGCCACAATCACAATAGCATAACGCCATGTACTACGTATCTGCTCAGGTGTAACCAGGCCCAGGCGCGCCAATAACGCCATCACCAATGGTAACTCAAAAGCAATGCCGATGTAGAGTACGAAATTCCCCACAAACGAAAAGTAATAGCCGACCGAGTACTCTGCTTTGAACAAATCACTGAGAAACGTCTGTAGGTAGCTCAAAGTAAAGGGCAGAACGATAAGAGAGGCAAAGGCAACACCGGCAGCAAACAACAACGCTGCGAAGGGCATAGTCATGTACAGCCCCCGCCGCTCTTTCTCCGTCAACCCAGGTACGATAAACGCGAAAATCTGATAGATAATAACCGGCGCCGCCAGTATCAGTCCGAGAATGAGCGCGGCCTTGAAATATACGATGATATTCTCGGTCGGCTTGAGAAGCTGCAGTTGACTTAAACCCCCAAGAGGCGCTATGAGGATCTGCAAAAAGGGTTTGGCAAAAATCATGCCCACGACCACCCCCACAACCAGCGCCAATGCCGCTCTAATCAAGCGGTCGCGCAATTCAAAAAGATGTTCGAGAATCGGTTGGTGGTCTTGTCCGGTTTCTACAGTTTCCACAAGGCGGCCTTACGACGAACATTCCGAGGTCTCATCGGTAGGGGGTGATGAAGCGCTTGTTTCTTCAGCAGGTGCAGGGGCTACGCTCTTCATGGCGCTGGCAATTTGATCCATCGGAGACGAAACAGGCGCCGGTGTCTCCGCTGCCTCTTCTGTTGTATTTGTTTCAGCGACGGGCAACTCCTGGTTGGCGGAGCCTGTCTGCTCCTGCATCGAGGCTGCGATCTGAGACATCGGGTTGGCAGCCGTCGCTGTGGCGGCAGCCGTCGCGCTCGCCTCATCCAGACCTGGCGGCGCAATAGTCTGTTCCACACCGCCGGCCGATGTTATCTGAGACATCGGATCTTGCGATTGCTCAGAACCTGTCTGGTTTTGCTGATTTGGCGGAGCGTTTGGATCCAGCAGACTACCAAATTGTTTGGCCGGGTTCAGGCCATCAGCGAGGTCGCGGAATTCCCGTAATGGACGCAATTCTTCTGAATATTGGCTGGTAAACTCGTGAGTGATGAGGCGGATCTGGTAAAGCCATACGCCAATCTGACGCATGATCTTTGGTAGCCTCTCCGGCCCAATGAAGACCAGCGCCAAAATGGCTATGAATAAAATCTCGCCAATACCGATGTTGAACATGTGTCTGGTTTAGATTTATGACGGCGTAGAAACAAGTTGGCTCAGAGTGACATCATCTCGGGTGGCTGCACCCAAAACGCCATTGATAAAACGAGGGCTGGCATCTGAGCCAAACTCCTTTGCCAATTCTACCGCTTCATTGATTACTACTTTGACAGGCGTCTGGCCCACCGCGATTTCCCAGATCGCCATACGCAGGATATTGCGATCAATGACAGCGATCTGGTCGACAGGCCAATCGGGTGCGAATCGTCTGATCACTGTGTCCAAAACCTCTCTGTGCAAAATAACGCCCTGCACAATTCGCCGCGAAAAATCAGCGATGTCCTTACTCAAAGCTGGTTGTTCGATAACCAGACGAGCGTTTACTACTTCGCCGGGGCGATGGTTGGTAACGTCAATCTCGAAAAGCGCCTGGAGAGCTACCTGGCGGGCACGATGTCGTGGTTTCATAATTGGCGTGCGCCTGAAGCAGGAAAGGAGATGTCGTCCACATAAATATCGACACGGGCAACTTGCAAGCCAACGATATGTTCTATCGCTCTTGCAATTTCCTGCTGTAACGATTCTGCTAATTGTAACAGATTTGCCTTGGGGATGGCATGTATATGAACAGCCACATTAACATGGCCATCTGCCAATACTATCTCCACGCCAGGCGCAACCGCACGACGGCCCTTGACCTTGCTCCGTCTGGGGGGTTTATCGGCCAGGCGTTCGACTCCCTCTGTGCTGAGTGTTGTCTGATGGACAATTGTGATCAGAACTTGAGGGGCGATAGTCACACGGCCGATGGTATCAGGTGTCGTTTCCATGTTGCGCGCCTGGCTATAGCACCATACCGCCATCGACAGCAATAACCTGACCGGTAACAAAGCTGGCTGCATCGGATGCCAGGAACGTTACGACATTAGCGACATCCTGTGCAGAACCAATCCGGCGCAATGAGGTCAATTCGATGATCGTATCCTTCATGTCCTCGATGATATCATTGGTTAGATCGGTGGGAACAAATCCTGGAGCGACGGCATTGATTGTGATTCCGCGCGGGCCGATCTCTTTGGCCAGACTTTTGGTCAGGCCGATCAATCCCGCCTTGGATGCCGAGTAATTGCTCTGGCCGGCATTGCCGGAGATGCCCGCTACACTGGTGATGTTGATTATTCGGCCCTTGCGCTGGCGCATCATGATGCGCGCGGCAGCTCTGGAACAGTTCCAGGCGCTCTTGAGGTTGGTGTCGATGACGAGATCCCAGTCCGCCTCTTTCATCAGCATGATCACATTATCTCGTGTTGTACCGGCATTGTTCACAAGGACGTCCAGTTGTCCCAGATCCTTTTTCACGGTTTTGATCAGATTGCTGGCTTCATCGAAATCACTGACATCCGCCTGCATGGCAACGGCCGATCCACCTAATGCTTCAATTTGTGAGACGACCTGGCCGGCGGCCTCCGCGTTAGCAAGATAGTTCACGATGACTGTGGCGCCTGCAGCAGCCAGATCTGTGGCGATCGCAGCGCCAATGCCACGAGATGCGCCTGTAACTAAAGCTATCTTTCCGTTAAGTGAAGGCATGTCAATTCCTTTATGCACTAATTAAAGATCGTCGACAACTTTTTGTCGATCTTGGTCTCTTATCTGACAAGGTGAAGGGGTGACAAGGTGGCAAGGATATCTCTTCGTCACCAAGTCAATTATGCCAGCGAAGTCTGGAACAATCGTAGAATATTATTGGTCTTTCGGCCGATCTTTTCGGACATCTCCGCTATAGACCGGCCAATTACTTGCGTTCGACTGTGCTGGCGTGTCAACGTAGGGAGCAGATATCCGGCTGTCGAACCAGCGAGTTCAGTACGCTTGGACCATAGATATACGCCAGGAAAGGCTGGCTGTCAAGCCAGTTTAGCGGCCATAGACTCGACATCCGCCCATTCGGCAATACTGGGAGTACGTCGGAAGCGACGGTCGATGCGTTTCATAAAACTCGCAAGTACACCGCCGGGTCCGATTTCTATGAAGAAGTCGTTCTCCTCGGCGATGAGATATTGCATCGACCTGGTCCATTGTACCGAACTTTGAAGCTGGCCGACGAGTTCATTTCTGATCTCAAACGAAGTCATTACGGGTTCGGCCGTGATGTTGGCAATGATAGGATAGCGAGGGGTGATTATGTCTGTCTGCTCGACTGCCAGGGCAAACTCCTGTTCGACCACAGCCATCAGTGGTGAATGCGCGGCGATGGTGATGGGCAACCGTACCACTTTGCGCGCACCGGCTGTTTTTGCCTCAGCCATCACAGCTACGAGCGCGGTCTCGTCCCCCGAGATCACGACCTGCCCTGGACAATTGTCGTTGGCGATGTGAACGAAACTGCCTGTCTGTTCACTTGCATCCACACAAATCTGTTTTATGGATTCAGTGTCAAGAGCGATGATCGCGGCCATCCCGCCGGTAGCCCTCTCGTCAGCCAATTTCATCAGGCGCCCGCGCTCACGTACGAGTTTGAGCGCGTCAGGAAAATCCAGTGAACCGGCAGCTACCAGTGCACTATATTCACCCATGCTGTGCCCCGCAGCCGCATTGGCCTCGAGTTTGTGCCCTATTTCGAACTCGATAGCGCTTAAGAGGGCTATGCTAGTTGTCAACAGTGCAGGTTGAGCGTTAATGGTGTCGTTGAGATCGGATTCTGGGCCCTGGAAACAGAGTGAAGACAAAGAAAAGCCGAGAATCTCATCGGCCTGTTCAAAAATAGCCGCAGCAGCCTTAGATCGTGTTGCGATATCGGCGCCCATACCGACGGTCTGAGATCCCTGGCCGGGGAACAATAAAACTGGTTTAGACATTTCTAGTCACTCAAGGGTAATCGGGGGGTGAGGGAGGGAGAGCCCAGTTCTTTTTTGAATGCTTATCTATGCTGTAAACCGGGAAACCTGAAAGACCGGTAAACCGGGGGGCATTGCGACTCGACATGTGCTTCGCAAGCATCTACCGGTCTTCTGGTCTAGCGATAGACTCGATAAACACGAAAAAGGAACGGGGTGTGAAAACCCCGTTCCCTCTTGTTTCGACTACGGTCATGAAAAGCGCTTGGGACAGAGAATTCAATAACTTGCGGAACGCTTCCGCCATTTCAGGGAGCAATTCGACAAGTTATTTTGTCCCAAGTCCTTGCCGCCTAGGTAGTGGCTTCTTCTTCGATCTCGAAAACTTCGCGGCCGCGATAGGTGCCACAATAGGGACAAACCTGGTGTGGGAAACGCTTGTTCTTGCAGGTAGGGCAAGTGACCAGGTGGGGCCTGGTCAGTCCGTCATGGGCACGGCGTCGATTTCTGCGACCTTTAGAGGTCTTTTGTTTAGGATGAGGGGTCATGGTTTTTCAAATCTCCTACAATGATAATTAGTGTGTTTCACATGGCATGTAGTCAGCAATTTGCCACAATCAATAACGGCTTACGATTCGTCGTCCTGCAACTCCAGCAACATACTCAGCGCGTCCCAACGGGGATCAATCACTTCGTCGACACAGTCACAGGTTTTTGTGTTCCGGTTTGTCCCACACGTTGGACAGAGTCCTTTACAATCGTCCTGACATGTAGGTGTAATCGGTAGAGCTAAAATAATGGCCTGGCGTACGACTTCTGACAGGTCGAGAACATGTTGCTCGTCGATGATCAGGGCGTCGTCATCTCCAAGATCAGTCACCACCCGACCTGTACCGATGTCGACCGAAGGGTGGAACTCTTCCTTGATCTCAAAATCGATCTCAGTGTCGAAAGCTTGTAGACAGCGGGAGCATTCAAGATGGACCTGAACAGAAGCATCTACTTCAGTGAAAACCGTTTCTCCGGTACGCAAAAAACGCACGGCGCCTGACAGCGGCCCCGTGACGTCAAAGCTTTCATCTAGTTGGTCGACTTGGGAGATCGGTAAGCGTAACTCGTACGTTCGCGTCTTCCCCATCGGACCTTTGAGCAAACCTGCAACACTAAATTGTAAGGCCTGCAGGCGTATGGAGTTCGTGGACACCAGAGTATTATAAATTCATGCGGAAAGATTGGTCAATATTGGGCCGGGGTGTGGGGGCGTGTGGCCCTGTTTTATGATATTATGATATTATGATATTATAGTTAGACCCCAGATGTAGAGAAAGTTAGCGACAGGTTATGTTATTAAGTTCCAAGGAGGTGATTTGTGGACTTTGAACTTAGCGAAGACCAGCGGATGCTGAAAAAGATGGTAAGAGATTTTGCTAAGAAGGAAATAATCCCAATTGCTGCGGAGATCGACAAGTCCGGAGAGTTTCCTTGGGAGTGCGTGAAAAAGATGGGCAATCTGGGGATGTTTGGCCTTGTTTTGCCACCGGCCTTCGGTGGAACGGGACCCGACAAATTGAGCTTTTTCATGGCTCTCGAAGAGATCTCTGCAGCTAGTGCCTCGGTAGCTTTGGCACTGCTTTGTAGTAACGGCGCAGCCCGCCAGATACTAGCACGTGGAAATGAAAAGCAGAAGAGAAAGTATCTGCCTGCCATGGCCAGAGGTGAGCGGCTGGGTGCTTGTGCTGTCACCGAGCCCAGCGGCGCAGCAAATTGGCCTTATACCTTGCAGAGCACGGCCCGACTCAAGGATGGCTCCTACGTGATCAACGGCAGCAAGTGCTTTACCAGCAATGGCGGCGAGGCTGAGGTCTACGTTGTGCTGGCCAGAACAGACCCGGAAAAGGGACCCCTGGGAATATCGGGGTTGATTGTAGAGAAAGATACACCTGGCTTCTCCTTTGGTAGGAGGGAGGAGAAGCTGGGTCTTCGCGGTGATGTCAGCCGGGAGCTGTTTTTTGATGACTGTCGGGTTCCAAAGGCAAACTTCCTCTCGGAGGGCATTCTCCCGTCTGTAACAAGAGAGGTGGCGATGCTAATTATGCCAGCGCTCGGTGCCATTGCAGTGGGCTTGGCTCAGGCATCCTTAGAGGCAGCTACCCAATATGTCAAGGAACGTCCTGTTGCCTTCGGGCAAATGCTGGCCAACTTTGACGGCGTTCAGTCCACTATTGCCGATATAGCGACCAAAGTCGAGGCCTCGCGGTTGCTCGTATTACAGGCTGGCGCAATGTCTGAGGATGCGGCTGATTTGACCCCGGGAGCAATGGCTGGTGTTTTCGCATGCGAGGCGGCTTTAGAGGTAACCAGCAAGGCGTTGCAACTTTTCGGTGCCTATGGCTATACCTCCGACTTCCCCATAGAGCGCTATTTCCGGGATGCTAGGGGTTTGATGATAATAGCCTGGCCCATGGAAGTGCGCAAACTCATCATCGGCCGGCTCAAGCTTGGGCTTCCCACTTTGGCATCGCCCCGGGCTATTGAAGGGTGATGCTAAAAGTATCTTTGTGCCAAAGCGAGGACAACAATCGTCCTTGGCATATTGGATTAAAGGTGGGGTTGGCTGGGGGTGGGCACCGACCTTGCACGATGCGGAGAAAGAGTTGGTGCACGCGGACAGCCACCTAACAAGTGGATGCACCCGACGGGTCGCGGAGCGGACCGCAGGTGATCCACAGCGTTAGCCAGTTAATTTGGTAACTTACTATGAAAACAAGACTCACACCATACTATATCGATCTTGTTTATGATGCTTGTTTGAAATCCTTTTGGCGAAAAAAGGCTAGCTAAAGTGACCCCAAACGCTGCTGTAATTCTCAAAATAGCCCGATATTTTGATGTACCCTCCGACCAGCTTATGAAAGATGAACTCGAACTAGATTGACACAGAGAGTACAATTGTTTTCAGATTGATCCGACACAATGGATATTGAAGTCATAAAAGCAAACGTTCGCACAGATCAATACTTCTACAGCCTTCACGCTGAAATAGAAAGGAAGGCTGATGAGTTGACCTTCGCTCAAATTGAGGAAGCCCTGTTAAATGGTAAGCTATTGGAGCAGTATCCTGATACTGGACGCGGTGAAAGTTGTTTGGTGGTCGGTTTTGCTGCAGAAACACCTGTTCACGTTGTCTGTGGCTGGCGCGGCGAGAAAATTGCCCTAATAACGGTTTATATCCCAACTCCGCCGAAGTTCATTGATCCCTGGACGCGAGGAAATGTAAGCGATGAATGAAAAATCAAAG
>JAAENG010000568.1 GCA_024224665.1 Chloroflexota bacterium
CATGGCATTTTATCGACAAGGGGACCGGCCTTGGCGACACTATTTACGAGATGCTTGGTTTGCCGACGGGAGATCCGAGCACGGGTGAAGTTCTCGATAGTATGACGTCACAGCTCGGTGCACTCCGATCCGAGATCGACAAGCTGTCGAGGCTGATCGAACAGGTCCTCGATGGCCAGGCCCTGTCAGATTTTCGGACCGCGCAAAGCAATAGTGACGGCGAGATCGGCGTCATTGAATCCGACAGCAAGATGATGCAGTTCTTCATCGAGTACGGCTTAGCGGTCACTCCCGACGATGCACGCGATCTTCGAATCTCCACCTATCAGGCACTCTCGAGGCTCGAACCGTATGTCAATGGAGAAGCTGGAGCGGTCCCGCTTGCCGCCAAAGCCATCAGTGCGTTTGATGGTCCTGTTTCGACCCTCCGCGAGAGCTACTGGGGCGTCTTGGACGAATACCGCGACACCTACAAACGGGCAATGCTGGCGGCTCTGGCGACGTTGTCCTACGCCGATGACATCGAACAGTCGGCCTCTTCGAAAGCGGCGCTCGCCGTGAAAACCGAAGACGTCGCTGACTCGATCCAGTGGATGTACGAATCGACAGGCATTGGCCACGCCCACGGAATATACATGCATACGGAAGGAAGCCCAGCAGCGATAGTGAGTTTCGGATCGATGACGCAACGGGACTGGTGGTCTTCTACAGACGACTGGCAGGGCATGCAATCCCGCTTCTACGCTTCTACCCAGAACGCTAACCCCGTTTTCTGGGCCACGTTCCTGTTTGAACCAGAGCTCGAGACAGCCAGGGACGCGTTCGTCGCATCTGCAGCCTCCGATTCCCAGACATTCGAACAATGGTTGCGATCGAGCGGACTTCCCACCGCCTACGCCGGCACGAACAGCGTTAACTCTGGCTACTTGTTGGATGCTCCTGATGTGGAATGCAATAGTGGTGCTTCTTCTTGTCGCGGTACTTGGAACGTAGTGACGGTCAATGGGAACAGCTTCACCAAAAATACCCATCGGACCGATTGGGTCGGCGGGTCCTGGCCAAAGTCCGGGGCAACGGCGGCGGCACGAGATGCTCGCGATGCATGGAACATTGAGAACTCCGGTCGAGTCTGGATGGTCGTAAAGCACGCGAACGGCCATCCCCTCAACGAAGCCGGACGCCTCACCGACTGGAACACCAACGCACTGCGCGACGCAGCCCGCGCCATCTGACCCAGGATCTAACGAGTGGGCGGGGTCTGGGCGGGGTCTGGCACTTAGACTTTTAACTTAACCATTATTTTCATTCAACCCACTCGCCCAATCCGCAATGATTCCCTTTGGGTTTTTCCTGATTTCGCGTTGAACCCGGGAGATTGCATGGCTTACAGATACTGGACTCATTTTCAAAATCACGGCAACTGTTCCGTTTTGCAGGCCCGCTCCAAAAACCAACCACCAGGCAGCGATGGTTCGGACCGGATTCCCACCACGACCTCATTACCTTCAGGGTCGACTGGATGGGAATTGGAAACACAACCGATCTGACGATCGTCCTTGAACTGGACGATAGCTGGTAAGGTGCCGGAGTGTCGGCCAACGGATCCCGCTCTCTTCAAACAAGTCTGACCTCTCTTCAAACGGCCCCACCACTCCGCCGCCGACCAGTTCAACGTCATCGAAGCGGATCATTAAGAGGCTTGAGATACAGGGAAGGATATGGGGGTGGCACCTTTTATTTTCTTTTTATGATTTTAAACCCTTTATTAGAAAATTCTAATGCTCAGCTAATCTGATTTTAATCTTCAGTGGTTATTCTTTCAGCATAGGCAGATAAACAAACATGGCCAGGAAGCCAGCATGAACAGGAATCGGGAAACAAACCGATTAGAAAAAGGGGGCGAAAATGAAAACGTTACCAAGTAGGACCAACATTTTGCAGATGGTTGCTGGCCTCACCATGACCATCCTTATGAGCGCCGGGGTGGCCATGGCTCAAA
>JAAENG010000569.1 GCA_024224665.1 Chloroflexota bacterium
ACCTTTGGTATATCCAATGGGATCGAAATCATGTTACGTGATTTGAGACCGGATAAGTTCAACATTGCATTACCTCCAAGACTTTTGACTGATTATACTACCACTACATATGGGCGCGCCACGCGAAATCCCAAAGAGCCATTGTCCTCTCTGCCCCTGTCCAGTTCTTTCTTGCACTCTGGCCACGCTCGTTCGCGCCCATCCTCTCTAATGCTTCCTTCCAGCGGCATGCTCCCTCCTCGATGCTACCGCCATTTCCTCACGTATTCTTCGCCGCTGTCATTACAGCGAGATAATTGACATATCGCAAAATCCGTGCTATTCTATGCGTTGTAGGATACCAGCAGTTCATGTTCGGAAGTATTGCAATACGACGGCTCATGGAAGCACTCCTGAGCCGTTTTCTGTTTTTACCGCTCCGATGGAACAGATTGAGTACCTTATATCTACCTTCCATTTTTGCCATTAGGAGGCAAACAACACATGTCTAATCGCACCATCGGTACGGTCAAATGGTTCAACGGCGGCAAAGGCTACGGCTTTATCGCCCAAGAGAACGGAGATGATGTCTTCGTTCACTATTCCGCCATCCAGGGTGATGGGTTCCGCAACCTTGAAGAAGGTCAGCAAGTCGAATTCACCGTCGAACAAGGCCCCAAAGGTTTGCAAGCTAGTGATGTCGTCATGACATACTAGTTGCACCCCTGTGCCAACTAAAAAGCCTCTGATGCTTCGGTGTCAGGGGCTTTTTTGTTTGTTGAAGGGCGCTGTTCCAAAGACTGGTGTTGAGAAAGACGCTAAGCTGCCGTAAACTGTCTGCCGCCCGAGACTCCAACGGTTTCAGTTCACATCCTGTTCGGGCCTGAAAGTTGGATGTGGCACGATAATGAACCACGCCCATTATTTCATTTCCCCATTCTATGAACGCAGCGATTGCTATTTGCAACTAGCTGAATCTGCATCTTCTGCATGACTTTACTTTGACAAGGACAATGACCGAGACCAATGATGGTTGTCCGCTGTGTGGCAGTGACGGAGCTAATTCATTCCACCAGGATCGTCATCGTACCTATTGGCAATGCCTGATCTGTCGTTTGGTTTATGTCCCGCCTGCTCAGTTCCTCTCTGCTGAGGATGAAAAGGCAGAATACGACCTGCATCAGAACTCGCCTGCTGATTATGGTTATAGGCGCTTTCTTGGCCGTCTGTTCATGCCCATGCAGGCGCGACTGCCGCCCGGCAGCCACGGTCTTGATTTCGGTTCAGGTCCAGGGCCCACACTTTCAGTGATGTTTGAAGAAGTGGGCCACTCAATGGCCATTTATGACAGGGTCTACGCCAATGATCCTGAAGTTTTTCGGCGGCAATACGATTTTATTTCGGCCACTGAAGTTGTCGAGCATTTACACGATCCGCAGTTCGAGTTGGATAGACTCTGGTCTTGCTTGAAGCGAGGTGCTACGCTGGGGATTATGACCAAACTGGTTTTGGATCGCGAGGCGTTTGCTGGCTGGCATTACAAAAACGACTTCACCCACATCTGTTTTTATTCCCAACCAACCTTTGAGTGGCTGGCCGAACGGTGGCAGGCAAAACTGACTTTTGTGGGAAATGATGTGATACTTTTGGAGAAGGTCTAGAGTGATTTACTGAGAAACCAGTCTACTGCCGCTCTGGTGCGAGCTTCTCCCCTTTTAGAACTTGCAGATCGGCAGGTAGATCGACATCATGAGCGATGGAGGGGGAATGATAAGTGAGCGGTTCCACACCCACAGCCTGAGCCAGTTCGCGATGTCGTTGAAAGCTATCTTGCCCAAATGAGGGGTGTATCAAGTCTGGTGGGCGTAGTAGTAAGGCGTTGGTACCGGTCCCGCGCACATCCGGCGCTATCACCGCAACGTGCGAGGGGGTATTCGATAATTTGGCAATATGGTTTAGATCAGCGGATGTGAGAGCTGGGAGATCACCGGGTAAAACCAGAACATCGCTCGCACCCACTGCCTGAGCCCAGCCGATACCTTGCTCGACTGCCTCGTTATAACCTCGTTCCGCTTCAAAAAGCGCCACAAAGCCATAGTCTGCCGCCAGATCAAGCACATTCACATCGGGGCTGATGACAGCAGCGAGATCGGCGATCCCGCTATCAATCACCGTTGTGAGGACATGCACCAGCATCTCCTGCGCCAACGCCAAACGTTCGCCATCTGCAAGAACCGATTGCAGTCGCTGCTTGGCCCGGTGCAGCGGTTTCATGGGTATGATGACGGCGAGAAAGCGTTCGCTCACGCAGGCTCCTTCACACCTAACGTCTTGGCAAAGTCCAGCACTTCGCCTGCCAATCTCACTCGCCCCGCCTTGTCTTGCATGATCGTATCTGTGGTATGCACGTGCATGCCAAGTGTTTCGATGGCCGCTGTCAAGTCGTGATCTTGTCCATCGATTACAAACCCATTCAGAACACCTGCGTAGTGCCGGGCCACACCCAGGGCACTGACCTCGACGCCCAACTCAGCCATCATTTTGGCAGCCGGCCCCTTGAGGGCTGCACCGCCGATGATGGGACTGACGGCCAACGCCGGTTTGGCGGCAACGGTCTTTTGCACACCAGGCAGCGCTAAGATCGGATCGATACTGACGTAAGGATTGGAAGGACAGAAGACGATCAGGTCGGCCTCAACCAGAGCGTCTGAGAAAGCAGCAGAGGGTCGGGCTTGAGCCAAACCCTGCAAAGTCATGCCCAACATAATCGGTTCACAGCGACGGTGCACGAAATAATCCTGAAAAGATAATTCACCCTCTGGTGTGTTGATTATCGTACGCACCGCTTGGTCGGACATGGCTACAACAGGATGGGTGATGTCTAAGCGTTCTGCCAGGTTGGAAGTGATGTCAGAGAGGGATAGCCCTTCATCTAGCATGTGGCGCCGCAACAAATGGAGGGCGATATCCCGGTCACCCAGTCGAAACCAGGCATCATGTCCCAGACGTTTGGTTTCCACCAACACCTTGAAGCTTTCATCCTCGCGTCCCCACCCCTGCTTGAGATGATTCACCTCGGCCAGATTATAGAGTACAGTGTCGATATCTGGACAAATGAGCAAACCCAGATGCTCGAAATCATCCGCCGTATTCACGACAATGCTAAGCTGTTCGGGTTGCAATATCTGAGCAAGGCCATGCGCTAACTTCGCACCACCCACACCACCGGCCAATGCGATGACATGCCCTACCGACCTCCGACCTCCGACCTCCGACCTCTGTTCTATTGCCATATCACAATATCCTCTATGGGCTTGCGTGTCTTATCCTTCTTCTCGGCCGGATAGCCCAAGGTGATCGAGGCTTGTGGTTCCCAATCATCGGGCAAATTGAGAATCTCTTTCACCCGTTCAGGTGCGAACAGGGGGGCACACATCCAGCACGCACCCAGTCCTTCATGATGAGCAGCCAGGAGCAGATTGCCAAGTGCTAACGTTGTGCTCTGTGCGGCCATGAGCCATTCCAGATGCTGGCGTTCGTTATCTGGATAATGATCCATGTCGATCATAGATAAACATCCCACAACGATGGCGCCGGCCGTGCCAATGCGCTCACGGGAGATTGCGGCGCGACGTTGCGCCAGCTCTGGTGCTGCCCCATCTGCCAGCAGATCCCGCTCCCAGCGCTCTGCCATGCTCTTGGCCAACTGCTGCTGTCTCGACCGGTCGGTAATGACCGCAAAACGCCAGGGTTGGCGATTATGGGCATTGGGCGCCCAAATGGCGGCAGTCAGCAGGCGTTCGAGCAGCGGGCGGGGGACAGGTTGATCAGTATAGCGCCGGATAGAACGGCGATGGAGCAAAGTCTGCCAAAAGGGATCGGCAAGTTGCGACGAGATAGACATGATAGGGATTATAACGTGAATCAGGGGGACCTGTACACCATGAGAGGCAATACCGGCCCATAACCTCCGCAAACCGTCAGCTTCCTAACATTAAAAAAAAAGACGCAATTGACACTCGCGCCGGGCATGCGGTACCATACGCGCCGTTCAACACCCTACGCCTTTTGCCTGGAGCCTACGGAGGAGACATGGCCACCGAGACAGTAATCCTTTCCAAAGATGAGTTACGTGCTCAGATTCTGGCCGGAGAGAAGCCCGAATTGGCCGGCGCCAATTTGAGCGCCGCTGAACTGGCCGGCATTGATCTAAGTAACGCCGATCTGTCCTCGGTGAACTTGTGGGAAGCGGATCTCCATTCTGCGAGTTTTTATGGAACCAATTTCAAAGAGGCGGATTTGCGCGGATCAAACTTGACTGAGGTGCAGATGGCGGGCGCCAACTTGCAAAACGCCATGTTGGTGCGAGCCGATCTGCGTCGAGCCAGCCTGGTCGGGGCGAGGCTTAAAGGTGCAGAGTTGGAGGAGGCGAATCTGGAGCACGCCAACTTGCAGGGGACTTATGTGGCCGGTGTTCATGCTGCGAGAGCACATATGGCAGGTGCGTCGCTGGTCGAAGCTTATGGCAAACGTGCAGACTTCTCCTATGTCGATCTCACTGCAGCGGATATGCGTCTGGTGCGCCTGGAGGCAGCGAGATTTGCGCATGCCTACTTGCACAAAGCCAGTTTACAACGCGCCAATCTGCAGAGTACTGATTTTTCTAATGCAGATTTATCTGCGGTTGATCTTTCATGGGCGTTTGTGCGCAAGGCGAACTTCTCAAATGCTAACCTTTCCGAAGCGAAATTGCAGGGCTGTGATTTGAGTACGGCGCGACTGAAGGGCGCTCTGCTGGCCGGCGCCACCTTTGACGACAAAACGCGCTGGCCGAAGGATTTTAATCCTGAAGAGTTCGGCGCTATCAAAGTGTAGTTGTTTTTCTCGACAATAGAATCTGGCAAGTGAAGTGATGTCAAGCAAAGATATGCTAAAATAGGGGTAGCTAAATCATCCGGAGATGTCGATATCAAGTCACGCCGGAAGGAGAAACATCATGTGTGGTCGATTTACCCTGTCTGGTAATACCCAAGAATTGGCGACGTTGTTTGATCTCGATTCAGTGCCCGAGTTGACCCCGCGCTATAACATCGCACCTACGCAAGCGGTCGCGGCCATTCGTATCGCACAACACTCAGCTAAGCGTGAGCTCACATTTTTGAACTGGGGGCTCATCCCCTCTTGGGCAAAAGACATCAAGATGGGCAGCCGCATGATCAATGCCCGATCCGAGACGGTGGCTGAGAAACCGGCCTACCGCGCGGCCTTCAAACGGCGGCGTTGTCTGGTGGCGGCGGATGGATTTTATGAATGGCAGAAGCTTGACGGCTACAAACAACCTCACTACATTGGCATGAAAGACCATGTTCTTTTTGCGATTGCCGGGTTGTGGGAGCATTGGGAAGGAGGAGATGGCAGCGTTATCGAATCTTGCACACTGCTGACAACAACACCTAATGACCTGGTCAGTTCCTTACATAATCGCATGCCTGTTATCATTCACCCTGAAGATTTCGATGATTGGTTGCTGCCCGCCCCTGACCCCGGTTTGCTCATGCACTTGTTGCGGCCCTACCCGGCAGAAGAGATGGTAGCTTATCCTGTCAGTACAGTGGTCAACAGCCCGGCCAACGATAGTCCCGCGTGTATCGAACCCCTACCAAGTCCAGGTTAGACGTTTCTGTTACCCCATACACATGCTAACTTGAGTTCGACATTTCGGGGTTCCTGATTCCAAGTTGCCTGCTTTGACAGGGAAATGTGTAATCACCGGCTTTCCTTCCAAAGATTTTCAGACGCATGGTCCACATTCAGGCGTGATGCTCGGAATCTAGAACTCCGAACTGAGGTTATGCTATACTCGGCCTACTGACCTGATACCCCTTCCAATTGAGGACGTTTTTATGGCTGTTGCACCAGAATTGTTCGAAATCCTGCGTTGTCCCGTCTGCATACGTGAATCAGATGATGACGGTACACTTGAATTGGTGAACAATGTGTGGTTGGTCTGTCAGACATGCGACCGCAAATATCCCATCCGGGACGATATACCGGTCATGCTGGTCGATGAAGGTACCCGCTGGCAAAGCACGCCGGTGGAATCGCTGCCCGAGACACCGCCTGAACCGGCGACCTAGACGATGAGCTATGATTGGGTGTTCTGGGAACGGCGGATTTCGAAGTGATCGAAATCATTGGCTAACGCCGTGTTGGGGAAGATCGCCTGTGCTTCTTCGATGATATGGCGAGGGTTGTAGCGGCGGGAGATGTGCGTGAGGAAGAGTTTGTGCACCTGGGCGCGTTGGGCAAAATGAGCGGCCTCTGTGGCTGTGAGATGTCCAAAATTGTGCGCCATCTCCCTATCTTCATCGATATAGGTGGCTTCGACCACCAGGGCGTCTACGTTTTTGACGATCTCGATTAAATCGGGGGGTGTTCGCGCCAGATCACCGATAAACGCAAGACGGGTGCCGGATGTGGGAGGACCTAGTATCTCTTCCGGCTCGATCACCGTGCCGTCGGGCAAAGAAATCGCTTGGCCCTGCACCAGAAACCTTCGCTCTGGCCCTGGTGGGACCCCTAACGCCTCTGCTTTCTCGACCAGAAAACGCCGCTTCAGTTTTTCCTCGAACATAAACCCAAAGCAGCCCGGCCCGCGATGTTGCACCGGAAACGCCGAGAGACTCATGTGTTCATCCTCGAAGAATAGTCCAGGCTCGAGATCGTGGAAGCACAACTCCGCCGGCAATTTACCTGGACCAAAAACGACGTTTAGCAAACGTTCGACTCTATCCAAAGCAAAGGCGCCGCCGTAGATGTCGAGGGTTTCGATCATCTCCCAGCGCGCCATCGTGGATAGCATGCCACCCAAGCCCAGAATATGATCGAGATGACCATGTGTGATCAAGATCTTGTTCAACCGTTTGAAACCCAATCCTGAGCGAAGTAGTTGTCGCTGCGTGCCTTCGCCACAGTCGATCATGAAGCGGTGATTGCGAAAATGCACCACGGCGCTCGACAGGCCACGATGTACTGAAGGCGCGGAGGCGGATGTACCGAGAAATGTGAGTTCGAACATAGTTTTTGGTCGCGTGGTCGCGTGGTCGGTTGGTTAGTCGTGTGGTCGGTTAGTTGTGTGGTCGGTTAGTTGTGTGGTCGGTTAGTTGTGTGGTCGGTTGGTTAGTCGTGTGGTCGGTTAGTTGTGTGGTCGGTTAGTTGTGTGGTCTTAGATTCGAAGTACGTACGGTCGCTAGTACCTTGTCGCCTTGTCGCCTTGTCATGTTATCGCGTGGTCGGTTGGTCGGTTGGTTGGTTAGTCGGTTGGTCATGTGGTCGTGTGGTCGGTTAGTCGTGTGGTCTTAGATTCGAAGTACGTACGGTCGCTAGTACCTTGTCGCCTTGTCGCCTTGTCACCTTGTCATGTTGTCGCGTGGTCGGTTGGTCGGTTGGTCATGTTGTCGTGTGGTCTTGGATTCGAAGTACGTACGGTCGCTAGCACCTTGTCGCCTTGTCGCCTTGTCGCCTTGTCACCTTGTCATGTTGTCGCGTGGCCGTGTGGCCAGAATGCATATCCGTCAAGACAGCGCCGTCCTGGTCTACAGGTCTACAGGTCTACAGGTCTACTGGTCTACAGGTCTACTGGTTTCCCGGCCTACAGGTCTACTGGTTTCCCGGCCTACAGGTCTACTGGTTTCCCGGCCTCCCGGTTGGTGTCGCCCAGTAGATAATGGCAGTACCGATAAGCAATAGGGCTAGTAGCGCACCGATTTTAACTGCTGTGCTGGCTGTCATCAAACTGACGATGCCGAAAAACGTACAAAAGAAGGCGTAGCCCACGACGATCTGGCGCTGGCTGAAGCCTTTATCGAGGAGGCGGAAGTGTAGATGGTTGCGATCTCCTTGGCCCAGAGGTTGGCCGTGCCGCCATCGCCACCACATCAACCAGGCCACATCGAGGATGGGTAGTCCCAAGACCAGCAAGACGGTGGCTACGCGGGCGCCGGCTATCAATCCTAAGGATGCGATGGTATAGCCAAGAAAGTAGGAACCGACCGAGCCCATAAAGACTTTGGCAGGTGGCCAGTTGAAAAAGAGAAATCCAAGGGTGCTTCCGATCAAAGCCAGGGCCAGCAATGAGACGCTGTATTGGCCTGTGCGCAGCATATGGATGGCCAGCACGACGGCGACGATCAGAGCGACGGTGGTTGCCAACCCGTCGATGCCGTCAAGCCAATTGAAAGTGTTGATCGATCCCACAAACCAGAGGATGGTTAGGGTCCAAATGATTGGCCAGGGGAAAACCAGTGGGCTGGGACCCAAAGGGAGAGGGTTGTTAGCGCGCTCGATAAATATGGTGAAACTGACGGCAATCAGTGCAGACACGATTTGGGCAGCGTATTGAGGGCGGCTGCCGAATTCGAAGCGGTCATCGAGGAGGCCAAATCCGACAATGAAGCTGATCCCAACCACCAATCCCAACCACCGCCATGATTCCTGTATATCGGTACTGGCAGGGATCATGGCGTCGGGGAGAACGCGGCTTAGCAGCAGAACACCGATAAAGCTGCCATACAGGGCCAGCCCACCGATGCGCGGAATCAATCCTTCGTGCTGTCGTCTTCCGCCCGGATGGTCGATCAAACTCCACCTTCGGGCCAAACGCATGCTGATCGGTGTCAACACCAGGGCCAGAATCAGGGCGACAAATAGAACCAGGGCGAAGGTCATGCAAATGGTGAATTGTGCATTGAGAATGAGGAGTGAGCGCCAAAAGGTATTTCATTCATCGTTTTCATTTCACCATGCAAAGTTGGTTAAGGGTTCAACCGGCCCAGCACACGTGGGAAAGCGATGGCCTCACGTAAGTGATGAATGCCGCTAATCCAACTTACGGTGCGCTCGACACCCAGACCGAATCCGCTATGGGGCACTGAACCGAAACGGCGCAGATCGACATACCAATCATAAGCGTCTTCAGGTAATTGGTGTGTTTCGATCGCCGCTACTAGCAAGTCGGGATCGCTCATACGTTCGCTGCCGCCGATAATCTCGCCATAGCCTTCGGGGGCCAGTAGATCGGCGCAGCGGCAGACTTCGGGGCGACCACACTCCGGTTCCATGTAAAAAGCCTTGGCGATGGTGGGGTAGTGCGTAACAAATACGGGGCGGTCGAACTGGCTGGCAATGTAGGTTTCTTGCGGCGCCCCAAAATCCTGCCCCCAGGTAATGGCCTGCAAGGGTTCATTGTTGGGGGGAACGGTAATACCCTGGGCCGCTGCCTCGTCGAGCATTTCGACAGCTTCGTCGTAACTGATGCGCGGAAACGGGGGTTTTACATTTGCCAGTAGAGAGGTATCCCGCTCTAGTAATTTCAATTCGGCTTCATTACGTTCCAGTGCTGTCTGTACGATGTAGGAAACGAACTGCTCTTCGATCTCCAGCAATTCTTCCAGCTTGCAGAAGGCGATCTCAGGTTCGACCATCCAAAACTCCTGTAAATGGCGTCGGGTTTTCGATTTCTCTGCGCGGAAGGTTGGGCCAAAGCAGTAGACTTTGCCGAAAGCGAAAATATCGGCCTCATTGTAGAGTTGGCCGGTTTGTGCCAGGAAGGCCGGGGTACCGTGATAGTCGATCTCGAAAAGGGTGGTGGTGCCCTCACCGGCGGCGGGAGTCAAGATCGGGGTGTCTACGCCCATGAAGCCATTGTCATCCAACCAGTCTCGGATGGCCCGGATGACGGTGGCGCGCACGCGGGTGATCGCCCATTGCCTGTCGGAGCGCAACCAGAGATGGCGATTATCTAATAAGAACTCGGCGCCATGATCTTTTGGGGTGATGGGATAGTCATCGGCGATCTGCACGATCTCGACATCTTTCAAATCCATCTCATAGCCGCCAGGGACACCGGGCGCCCTTTCATCTGCCACGATCTCACCAGTAAGGATGACAGAGGACTCGGTTGTCAGGCTCTTTACTCGAGCGAATATCTCATCCCCTAGGTTGGGCCGGAATGCCACAGCCTGAAAAATGCCACTGCCATCACGGACGCGTAAGAAGTTGATTTTGCCTTTGCCTGTACGGCGTTTAAGCCAGCCACGCACGGTTACGATTTCGCCAACATAGTCTTTGGCGTCACTTATACGAATAATTGGAGCCACAACGCTTCTCCTCAGGATTTCGGTTTTGTTGACTATTCGCCTTAGGGGGCAATGCACTGAGATTTCGCCGCTTGAGTCCATCTCGCGGTAGATATCGTGGGCTGCGGAGCGCTCAGTGCGCTGCACCCGCTATAAGCCGAATTGAATTCCGGTTCGATAGATAGAGCGAGTTATTATAGCATGTGCTCCGTTCAAGGCCTGAATTGGCATTCCACATGAGCGTGTTATAATAGCCGCACGTTGTGCATGTGTGCGCTGGATCGAAGGGGTTCTTGGCGCATTTGGCATGATACCATCACATAATTCCACAATCGCTCCACTCAAATTCACCGGAGTCATCCGATGCCAGCCAAGATTATCCTCAATCCCTACTCCAATCGCTGGGGCGCCGGTAAGCAAGCCGATCTTGTCAGTGATACATTACAACAGTTGGATTACGCATTCGATCTGGTGAAAACCGCTGGTCCCGATGAGGGCATTGCGTTGGCTAAAACGGCCGCAGAACAGGGCTTCGACCCGATTGTCGCTGCCGGTGGAGATGGTACGATCAGTGAGGTTATCAATGGGATACTCGAGGCAGGCGCGGGGGAGAGGGCGCGTTTGGGGATACTGCCCTTGGGGTCGGCCAATGATTATGCCTTTCAGGTTGGAATTCCCTTGGATGTCGAGGGGGCGTGCCGATTGTTGGTCGCAGCAGAGCATGAACGAACCTTGGACGCGGGGCGCATCAACGATCGCTATTTCATGAACGACATCACTATCGCTTTTGGTGCTCAGGTCAACATCGAGGCGGCCAAGATAAAACGTCTGCGCGGGTCATTGCTTTATCTGGGGGGTGTATTCAAAGCGCTGAGGCACTATCGTTTACCAATCATAAACTGTGAGTGGGACGGCGGAGTACTTGAGAACAAATCGATCCTCTTGGCCTACATTGGTAATGGCTGGCGGACAGGCGGCGTGTTCCATCTGACGCCCGACGCCGTAAAAGATGATGGCTTGTTCGATTTTATCGTTGCCGATGGTATGGGACGACTAACAGCTTTACGTCTACTCCCCTCAACTTTCAGTGGTAGCCACATCCATGATCCCCGCGTCATGGTGGCTCGCTGTACCTGGTTAAGGATGACCAGCGAGGATCCTCTGCCGGCGCTGGTCGATGGTGAGATCATCCACCGTGAAGCCCACGAACTTTATATCGAGATCTTGCCCAAAGCACTCAGAGTGATTGTCGGACCAGAGAAAGGGAAACGGCCAGGGCAATGACCTCGTACCGCGACATCAAAGTCGCACTATGTGTTGTTTTTGGTACTCACATTCTACGGATTTTGCCTTTGTCTCCCCAGTTTCTCTTCATCGAAAATGGCCATTGGACTTTTGACAATTATGGAGGAATCTTACATTCATATCTGAGAGTATTTTTTGCCCACATTCAGACGAAACTGCCGGTTCCAGCACGAAAATGGCCCTGAACTACCACCTTTTTCCTCGGAGCGGATATCTTGCT
>JAAENG010000570.1 GCA_024224665.1 Chloroflexota bacterium
GAGTTTGACCCGATCGCGATTACTGAGCTTGGGGCGTTTGCTCTGTTGCCGCAAGATTGCATTCTCGGCGATGAGTTCGGTCTTGCTACGGGTAAGGTCGATGGCAGAACCACCTGCCATGGTAAGGCTACTCGGTTTGAGCCAGCGTTTGATGTGACTCTCAACGGCGTCGATGTACCGACGACACAATTTGCGAAAGGCTGAATGCATTTTGCTGTGACTCCCGTCTTTGAAATCGGGAGCATACCAGCTTGATAGATGCAAATCAACCCTTGCGGGTGTTCAGATCAGAACGGATGAGTCAAGTAGCCACCACGGGCCACGGTTGGAGTATATTCTACGAAACGCCTTGCTGAGCTTGCCCCCCCTCCCCTCGCCCAGGCTTTCAGATATCATTCGTATTCTCACTAACCCGGGATTCAGATAGCGGGTATTGAGTAGGTTGGATGATCGAGTGTTGCGAGATTTCTGGGTGAAGGAGTTCGAGGCCATGCCCGACCGTTTGCGTGCAGAAGCCATAGCGCCGATCCTCAACAAGGTGGGACAGTTTGTGTCTTCCCCATTAATTCGAGATGTGGTCGATGTGCAACACAGTTCTATTGATCTGGCCGAAGCCATGAACACCGGCAAAATTGTGCTGGCAAATCTATCACAGGGTAAGTTGGGCGAGGACAATGCTGCAATGTTTGGCGTGATGTTGACTACGCAACTTCAATTGGCGGCAATGGTGAGGGTTCAAAAACCAGAGAATGAGCGCCGTGACTTCTATCTATATGTAGATGCTGAAAACTCTGGATAACTTTTTTGAGCTATTTTTTGCCCCCGTTTACACAGGTTTGAACGAGTAAAACCCCCCTGTATACGGGGGTGCGAACAGCCGTTTTAGACTTTTCCAGAGTTTTCAGTGTAGATGAGTTTCAACACTTTGTGTATTAGTCAACGGTATTTTGAACAAACGACACAGTCCGCCTCGCTGCGTAGTTCAGCATCCTGAGTAGCGAAGCGTATCGAAGGGTGCGGGTTAGATGTACGTGGCTTCGTTAACCCGCACCCACCTCGCCTGGCTCAGTACGTGGCTTCGATATAGCCTACCGGCCTACTCAGGATGCTGGCCAGTGTTTGACGTGTTGGTGACCAATACAAATTGCATCACTTTGCATAAACCATGGAAGTACAGCGGGTCCAACCTCTTTACAAGCACCGCTTCACGTAGGGAAGCCCATGCGCGCGCAGTAACACGATTTGCACAGTGGTGTGATGAACGAGAGGTTCAGCTGGAACAATTCACGCCATTCATCGTTGCGGCTTATATCGAGGAACTAAGCCAGCAGGTTTCCAAGCCAATGGTCAAGCAGCATCTGGCCGCCATTCGGATGCTCTTCGACTATCTCGCCACCGGTCAGATCATTCCCGCCAATCCTCAGTATTCCCGCCGCCTTGGCCGGTATTGGATAGCCTCGGCGATATGCGCCGGCTCGATGCGTTCGCTGTCGGTCAGATCTGCAATGGTACGCGCCAGCTTAAGAATACGGTGATAGGCCCGAGCGCTTAACCCCAGCTGTCGCATCGCCGCTCCCACCAACTGATGCCCGGTTTCATCCAGGGGACAGTACTTTCTCACCTCGGTAGGGCCCATGTCGGCATTACAGGAAGCATGGGGTAAGTTCTCTAAACGCGCCTGCTGGATTTCTCTCGACCGTTGTACTCGTTCTCGAATATGCTCTGAAAGCTCGCCCCGCGTATCATCTGTGAGCTTGTCGAAATCAACGCGCGGCACCTGAACATGGATATCGATGCGGTCCATGAGCGGGCCGGAGATCCGTTTCTGGTAATTCTGTACGGAGGCATTCGAGCAGGTGCAATTGCGCTCAGGATCTCCATAATAGCCACAAGGGCAAGGATTCATGCTGCCCACCAGCATGAAATTGGTGGGAAAGGTGACTGAGCCCGCTGCCCGAGATACCGTAATCTGCTTGTCCTCCATAGGTTGCCTTAACATCTCCAGCATGCGGTTGCCGAACTCGGGCAATTCATCCAAAAAAAGAACACCGCGATGGGATAGGCTGATCTCGCCGGGCCGGGGCCAGCGCCCACCTCCGATCAGACCTGCGTAGGATATGGTGTGATGGGGCGCGCGAAAGGGGCGGGTGCGCACTAAGGGCGTGTCGGCAGGCAACTGATCGGCCACCGAATAGATGCGGGTCACATCCAGGGCCTCGGTCTCAGTGAGACGAGGGAGAATGGTAGGCAGGCAGCGGGCGATTAAGGTTTTGCCAGATCCGGGAGGGCCGGTCATCATCATATTGTGGCCGCCGGCTGCCGCTACTTCAAGAGCCCGTTTTACATGCTCTTGCCCCTTGACGTCTGCCAGATCTACTGCATACGTGCTGGCTTCACTTTCGGTCGAGCTAAATAGCTGTGGGGGGATCGGTACCACGCCTGCGAGATGGTTGACCAAATGAGTGAGATGGTCCACCGGGATCACCTCGATACCCTCGATCAATGCAGCTTCGATTGCATCCACTTCTGGTACATACAAGGATTTGTATCCCTGCTGCCGCGCGAAATCCGCCATCGGTAACATGCCGTTGACATGGCGCAAGCTGCCATCCAGCGCCAATTCGCCAATAAAGACTGAACCATCCAACGCATCCATGGGAATCTGGCCCGTGGCAGCAAGAACACCCACGGCAATGGGCAGGTCGTACGCCGGGCCGCGCTTCGGGATATCTGCAGGGGCCAGATTAACCGTGTAGACACCCATCGGAAAACTCAGGCCACTGTTACGAATGGCCGACCTAACCCGAACGCGTGATTCTTGCACAGCCATGTCTGGCAATCCCACCATAATAAACTTAGATATCCCCCCACCTTTATCGGTTTCTACCTCAATAATCTGGCCATCCAGGCCTAGTACCGCACAAGAATAAACTTTGGCAAGCATAGATTCAATTCTACCGTGGTATGGGTTTGGCAAGAGTGGGGCCTACCAAGCCAGTATACCACGATGTGTCGAGCGAATTGAAAGTTCGATTGTTGCTTCTCCCCACCTCCTCAATCCAGAGGCGATCAAGCCGAATGCGCGGCCTGAGCGAGTGCTGTCGCCAGCTCAGTCACATCTTCATATGGAGAAGATCCTCCTGCCAGTTTGACAAGTGCACTCCCTACCACGACGCCATCGGCCAGTTGTGCGACGGCGGCTGCCTGCTGAGGGGTACCAATACCAAAGCCCACGGCCAAGGGCAGATCGGTGTGCCCGCGCACCCGCGTCACAAAATCGGCCAGATGGGGAGGCAGTTCACTGCGAGCGCCGGTGATGCCGGTTACGCTCACCAGGTAAAGGAAGCCATGACTGTGTCTGGCCGCCAGTGAGAGTCGTTCCGCCGTGCTGGTAGGCGCAACCAGGTAAACCATTGCTAACCCATGTTTTTTGCATGCAGCTTCCATCTCGCCGGCTTCGTCCGCTGGTAAGTCTGGGATGATAAAGCCATCCACACCGGCGGCGGCAGCGGCAGCCGTGTAACTAGCGATGCCATAGGCCAGGATTGGGTTGAAGTATCCCATAAGCAACATCGGCGTGGTAATGCCGCGATCGCGCAGCACACGCACGGCCTTGATACAGTCGGAAGAAGTCACACCTTGAGCCAGAGCCCGTTGGGTGGCAGCCTGAATGGTGGGGCCATCGGCCAGCGGGTCGGAGAAAGGGACGCCGACTTCGATCAGATCGGCGTCTGCGTCTGCCAGTGCCTGGATCAGGTCGATGCTGGTCGACAGATCAGGATAGCCCACCGGTAAATAGGGCATGAAGGCTGAACCTTTAACCTTGTTGAATGCGTTGCTAATACGTTCGTTTCCAGTCATTTTTTTCTCGCTCAAGGAAGATCGCCAGATCCTCCGTTTTCGTAATGTTGCCGGATTTAGTTATTCGGTGAGAGCAATCACTCATTTATTAACCCACGCACATCATCAATGGGAGTGATGCAAGGTTTGTCAGTGTAATAGAACGCTGCACTAGACCACAAATACTCCTCAGGGCTTGCTGACAATTTCCAATGATCTTGACAAGGGTTGGTATGAATATACTCAAATTTCTAACGGAGGAAATCGACAGTATAAACTTGTTTGGCAAGATATCCTTCCTCCCAAACGCTATAACCTCTGGCCGTTTGCAGCAGCATCAGAGCCTTTCGATTATTCTCCAGCTTAATTTGCCGAATAATGCGATCAGACGTCCATTTTTTGTGGTCACGGACAAAGTTTTTTAGGAGGCACGCTTCCTCGAACTGCATGATTCCATGAATGTGATTTGGCATAACGACAAAAGTGTAGAAACGCACACCCAATTGTAGTCGAGTGCAATCAAGAGCATCAACTAACAGACGCCGAAATACGGCCCGCTGAAAGACACGTTGCAGGTTCAGTGCCCCAGTCGTAATAAAATATAAGTGTTCTGGATTGAATTTAGGTCGCCAACGGCTCATTGTCTATTTGTGCTGAATGAAGCGTAAGATATGCTGCATCCAAATGCTGGATCTGGCGATCCAGCAAGAGCGTGATGTTAACTATCAAGGGCACTCATGACAGTATCCAGATCTTTATCTCCACGCCCAGAAAGATTGATGAGGATGAGATGATCGGTGGACAATGTGGGCGCCAACTCAAGGACATGGCCGACAGCATGGGCGCTTTCCAGAGCGGGGATAATACCTTCGTATTCACATAAGGCCTTGAACCCGGCCAAAGCCTGATCGTCCGTGCAGTAGGTGTATTCCGTACGCCCCAGATCGCGCAGATACGCGTGTTCGGGGCCCACCGAGGCATAATCCAGGCCGGCACTGATACTGTGCGTGAGCATGATCTGGCCGTCGGCGTCTTGCATCACATACGACTTGGTGCCTTGCAGCACTCCCAAACGTGATATCGTCGGATCGGCAAAGCGAGAGGCGTGTTCGCCACTCTCGATGCCCCGACCACCAGCTTCCACCCCCACCAGCCGCACTGACTCATCCTCCAAAAAGGGGTGGAAAATGCCGATTGCATTGGATCCGCCACCTACACAGGCGACAATGGTATCGGGCAAGCGGCCCACCTGGTCCTGCATCTGCCGGCGAGCTTCGATGCCAATGATGCGCTGGAAATCCCGTACCATGGCCGGGTAAGGATGCGGGCCCAGCGCCGAGCCCAACAGATAATGTGTGTTGCCCACATTCGTTACCCAATCACGAATCGCTTCATTGATCGCATCCTTGAGGGTTTTGCTACCACTTTCCACCGCTCGCACTTCAGTGCCTAGCAGGCGCATACGAAACACGTTTGGCGCCTGTCGGGCCATATCCACTGTGCCCATGTACACCACACAATCGATCCCCAACAATGCCGCTGCTGTGGCAGTGGCCACACCATGCTGACCCGCGCCCGTCTCAGCGACAATACGTTCTTTTGCCATGCGCTTGACCAATAGAGCCTGGCCCATGGCATTGTTGATCTTGTGCGCACCCGAATGCGCTAGATCTTCACGTTTAAGATAGATCTGTGCCCCACCTAGTTTCTCACTCAAACGCCTGGCATAGGTGATGGGTGTGGGGCGGCCCACATAATTATGCATATAGCTGTTGAATTCTTCCCAAAAATCGCGATCATCGCCCGCCGTCTGGTAAACGTTTTCTAGTTCGGCCAGAGCCGGCATCAGGGTTTCGGGTACGAATTGGCCGCCATAAGGGCCGAAACGGCCGCGTGCATCGGGGACGGTAGAGGTTGAAGATTGGAGTTCAGAGATTGTTGTCATCGCTTGATTGGAGGAGAGTGGGTGGAAAGCCGGCAGCAGGTAACAGGTATACCATACGAAAGGCGTTTGCCATGAACTTCCCGTTTAGGCATGAGAGGTCAGACCAAGTGGCGAAGTCAAGTGCTTGTCGAGGATTCGAAACTGTCAAGGCGATATCTGTCCTTTGGCTGCGGCGATAAATACCCTTAGCGCATCATGATCTTTGCGGCCTGGTTTTGTCTCGACACCGCTACTTACATCGACGCCCCAGGGTTGCACTGTCGCCACGGCATCGGCGACATTGCCAGGACTGAGACCTCCCGCCAGCAGCAAACGGCAGGACCGAGCTAACGCCGACGCGATCTCCCAATCGGCGCCATGGCCAGTACCACCGTAGGCGTCAGGATCGTAGGCATCCACCAAGAGGTCGGGACCGGCAGCGGGTCCGAGATCAGCAAAACGCCGGGCATCCCGCTCTGCTTCACGCAACTCGGTGGGACGTATGGCTTTGAAAGCCCGTCCGCTGAGTTGTTTCACGTCGGCGGGGGTTTCATCGCCATGTAATTGGGCTAAATCCAGTCCGGTATGGTCGAGGATCTGGCGAACGGATGTGAGAGGTTCATTGACGAACACAGCGGCCGTTCGAAAATCGGACTGCCACTGCCGCAGCTCCCTAAGGATATCAGTGATTTGCCTGGGCGTAACATAGCGCGGGGACTTAGCATAACAGATAAACCCCAATAAATCAGCCCCTGATTTGAGAGCTGCCAGAGCGTCTGCACTATTCGTGAGTCCACATATTTTGACAAGTGTCATATGGAACATATCCTTATTGGCGGAACGACCGATGCGATTGTATCATCTACACGTCATCTCACAAAGATAGTTGCTTGAATCAACTGGCGTTTAGTGAAAACTATGAATCTCAAACACTTGCTAGTGGCGATATTGGCTTGTTTCATCATCCTTCTCTCCCTGCGCTTGCCGGTTTCGTCAGCAAGTGAGGCTCAACCTAAACGGCCCAATATCTTATTCATAGCTATCGATGATTCGAATACGATGATCGGCAGTTATGGTGGGCAAGCCTACACCCCCAATATCGACCGGCTGGCCGACGAAGGCATGTTGTTTTCCAACAATTATATTGCCGCTCCTGCTTGCAATCCGTCTCGAATCAGTTTGTTAACAGGGCTTCGCCCTTCTTCCACCGGCGTGACCTCGTTGGGCGATCTCCATGCCGATTGGCGAGACTATCTGGCTGATCCACAAGGGCCAGCGTATCAAAATTACGGTGAGGGCATTGGTGAGATAGATTCTTTGTTCGATCACTTCAGAAAAAATGGTTATTATGTGGCGAGCGCTGGCAAGACATATCACGATCACGCGCAACTTTATGATGAGAAATGGGATAAACTACGCACATGGCAATTCTGGCCTGGCATCGGTTGGCCAATGAATCTTCCGCTACATGGCTTAGAGGATTACTATTCGAGTGTGACAGCTGACTGGGGCGCCATCGAAAATGCTCGCGATCCGCACCACTCAGGCGAGTTCTACGATGAGACGATTTTACCTGACTATAATAACACCCAGGATGCCTTGTCGATTTTGGATTCAGTGCCCGATGACCAACCCTTTTTCGTCGGGGTCGGTTTTATCCTGCCCCATTTACCATTCTATGTGCCACAACGAATGCTCGACATGTATCCACCCGAGACCATTCAATTACCGGCTGTGATCCCAAATGACCTTGAAGATATCCCGCCGGCCGCGTATGGGCTGGTCTCGCAGGGTGGTAACTTCTACGACCAAACATACATCTTCGATAATGACCATGAGTGGCGCAATGTTATGCGCCACTACCTGGCTTCGATCAGCTATGTGGATGAACAGGTTGGTAAGGTAGTGGACAGGCTCGAGGCCTTAAATTTGGATGAAGACACCCTTATCGTGTTTTGGGGAGATCATGGATTTCATCTTGGAGGAAAAAGTCATCTCCAAAAGCATACGTTATGGCAGGAGGCAAGCGCTAGTCCCCTGATCATCAAAGTCCCAGGCGTAACTGCACCGGGATCAAGCACTGATGCGGTTGTCAATGCGGTTGATATCTTTCCCACTTTAGTAGAACTGGCAGGATTGCATATGCCTTCTGACTTCCATCGCGATGGTAGAAGCATAGTACCTTTGATAGAGGATACTCAAACGTTTTGGCCCTGGCCAGCGACAACGTATCTTGGCAAATGGAACCAGCCCGACATCGAACGTGCGGCGATTCGAACTCGCGGTTGGAGTTATATCCGTTACGATCTCAGTGATACTGGTCCGAATCTCGAGGAGGAACTCTATTTTCGAATCGTAGACCCACACGAATGGTATAACCTTCTTTCTACCAAGAATGGGGATCCCACGCAATACCATGGTGTACGTTATCATCTCGAATCTATTCTGCAAGGCCAGTCTCTATCAGATGGGCCACCTCAGGCAGAGACTTCTCAGCAATCGGCGGCGGCGGGTTTCATATCTGCTCTCAACCTCTCGGGACGGGACCCAAACAACGATTACCTGGTTTTTACCATCGAATCATTGCCTGCCAACGGCAGATTATACAGGAGCCGGGACGGATTGACAGTTGAAGAACCTATTACAGAGCAGGGTACTGCCCTGGTGAATATTCCTGGATGGTCAGCTTCTGTAATGTATCAGCCTGACGCTAATGCCCTTTCTGACATGTTTTCTTTTTCGGTAAGTGATGGTATCTCCACAAGCAGAGGTCGGATCGATATCAAAGTGGTAGAAACTCCCCGCTACCAGGCATACCTGCCATTGCTTGGGAATTTTCTGGTTCTAGTTTATTCTGTGGTTGGTCTCCAGACCTGTGCAAGAAGTCGAAATGAGGAGGTTGTGAAGCCAGTTATCGTGATAGACGATACCATTGAGTTGGTGAACAGGGGAGATGGCCGCTCTCGAATTTTGGCCCTGGGACAGTAGGGCATGAAGTCGTGAAGGAGGACCCAGGAACGAATCTGAAGTTCAGCAGAAGTCCAGTGACCATGGAAATAGCGTGAAGCGAAAATCCAACGGTCCAAAGGAATCATGTGTCGGTCAATC
>JAAENG010000571.1 GCA_024224665.1 Chloroflexota bacterium
AACTGGCAGACGGCCTTGTTAGGCGACGAGGCCCGTAGCCTGCTGCAAAGCCTGGATGTGCCTGACGTTCCGGAGCAGGACCAGCTTCCGGAAGGCGCCGAGGTTTGGGCGGTGCAGTTACCTATGCAAAACTCGAAACTAGCCATTCGCAGCCGTGCAATCGATCAAGCGGGCAATCGCGAAGGTCTACGTACGCCGGTGCGAGTAACACAGACGCCCCTTCGCATCCTGTTGCCGCTGATATTGCAGTAGATGCGGTAGCAATGTCAGGTGTCAGGTAGCAAGTGACAAATCCAGCATAACCCGGCATTTGAAACTTGACACTTGACACTTGACGCCTGACGCCTGACACAAACTCAGCGGTTTGAGGCTGAGCTTCGCTGGAAATTTTAGGTTGGAATCGCGGCTTCGATACGCTTTCCAACATGACTAAAGTGATAGATCAAACGCTCTCTGGCCAGGCTCTCATTGCGGGCTTTTATCGCTTCCAACAGGTCCCAATGATCTTTCAAGGCGACATCAGCGTCGGTATCACGGATCGCCTCGATGTCCAGGTTTTCAAATGCATCCCAAAATACTTCGAGCAACATGATCAGCGTACGATTGTGCAGGCTCTGGTAGAGAATGCAATGAAAGCGTTCGTCCATCTCGGAAAAAAGTTCGCCCGCAGCCACGACATCTTCCCACTCCTGCATCAGCAGCTCTAATTGCCTGATATCATTGTCTGAAATTTGCCGTACCGCATCTTCGATCACAGCCGATTCCAACCAAACGCGCACGCGAAAGACCTCGGCAAACATGTGTGGGTCAAAGCGCATGCTATAGTCAAGCACCTCGAGGATGGGATCGAAGTTGATCTCGCGTATGTAAAGGCCATCACCTCGGCGGATTTCGACGATTCCGAGCGATTGCAGCGCTTTGACAGCCTCCCGCACCGAACTGCGCCCCACACGCAACTCATCCATCAACTGGGTCTCAGGTGGTAAGGGATCGCCCGCCTGCAGCTTGTTCTGCACGATGTAGTCTTTGATGTATGTGCGGATCTCTTCACTCAGGGCGGGTCCGCGTAGAGGTTTGTACATAATCAGGCTCCGGATAGATGCTGAACGATATCCGAAAGATAGAGATCGGAAAAATCGGCCGGGTACTCAGATTGGCTCGACACCACCACTGGCAATGGAACGATAGACAGCGTCGATCACATGAGCGATCCTCGCTCCATCCTGGACCGTCGCCCGAGGTGGAGCACCGCGCCGAATGGCGCGAACGAAATCGTCGATTAGCAATTCGATGCCCTGGGGTGCTGAGAATGGTTGCAGGCTGGTTGGGGATTCACCCATTGGTTTTTCGACAGAGATTCGGGGTCGGAATTGTTCCATCATGAATTGGCCATAGATCCCCTGTCCCCTTAGGGTAAAACTGCCGGGAATTGCATCCATCTTTGAGGGTATACGCCCGGCCGTGATCGTAGCGGTAACACCTCGTTCGAAGTGCAACGCCACCATGCCGAAGTCTTCGACAGCGAATTGGCGGTGGGGCTCGAAGAAAAAGGTATCGGATAGCGCATAAACCCGTTCGATCTCAAGGCCGATGAGATAGCGTAATGTGCCGATGGCGTAGCTAAGCCAATTCATAAACTCGCCGCCACCACTTAGCGCGGGGTTCACCACCATCGCGAAATCTTCGACCGCATCGAGGTCCAACCCACCACCGGCGATGATATCCATATGAAATGCCCAGGGGACTGACAAACGGCCGCTGTCGATGAGCGTGCGTGCGCGATCCACCTGATAGTTGAAGAGATGATGGATATAGGTGAGCTGCACAGTGGAAGCCTCAACCGCGCGCTTGAGTGCCGTCGCCTCGGCCCCCGAAATCGCCATTGGTTTGTCAACCAGGGCGTGAACGCCTGCTAAAATCGTTTGTCGGGCCAGGCGAGCGTGGCGCGCCGGTTCCGAACAGATGCAGGTCATGTCCACATCAGCACGCGCCAACGCCTCATCTACTCTCAAGTAGGGGACTTGATAGCGTTCCGCAAAGCTGCGATTGACCGCGTGTATCCACTCAGGCGCATCTCCTTCATCGGCGGCGCAAACGATCTCGAGGTCTGGGTGCGCCTCCAGGAAGGGCGCATAGCTGCGCTGATGTCGCACGCAGCTGAGGAGGCAAACGCCAATTTTATTAGCTGTCACGTTCCACCTCCAGTGGGAGTACATCCCTGAGCATCTCGCTGATCTCGACCGGCCTGACTTCCTGCCACGAGCGCCGCGCCGCTAAGGCTGCTGCCAGCGCCCGTATGCCATCTTCACCACTTACCGGGGCCGGACCCCCATCCTGTAAATAATTAATGAATGCCAGGTTCTGGTGGTAGAAGGCATCGGGGCTGACTTCGGCGGTGGGCTCGATGCCGCTGCTCTGAAAGAGCAGGCCATCATCCATGGTGCTGTGCGTGGCGCGCCCGCCGTCACCGATCAGTTCTGTGGTGCGGTAGTGAGATTCTCGTGTGGGCAGGGCATAGCTGGTCTCAAGCAGGGCCAAAGCCCCTCCCTGACAACGCACCATCAAGCGGAAATCTTGCTGTGTTTCTAACTCGGGGCTGGAAACACGGTGGGCCAGCGTGTAAACACTCTTGATGGGATCGTCTAAAAGCCAGGCTGCTAAATCGAGTGTGTGAACGCCATTGTGGACGATATGGCCACCGGAAAACTGTGGCCAGATCTGCCAGATACGCCACCCACCCCAGAAGATGCCGTGATTCCAAACTGTGTGCAAATAGACCGGTCTCCCCACGTCACCTCGTTCCACGATCGTTTTCATACCCCGGTTGATAGGTAGATATCGGCCTGTTTGCCCGACCATCAGTTTGACCCCATGCTGTTTGCCGGCTCGAACGATAGCTTGAGCATCGTTCAGATTCAGGGCCATGGGCTTTTCGAGAAGGATGTGCTTGCCGGCGGCAGCGGCTGCTTCTGATATCTGGCGATGGCTTTCATTTCCTGTGAGAATGGCAACGGCATCGATATCGGCGCGTGCCAGCACAGCTCTGTAGTCACTGTAGATATCGGGGATATCATAGGTCGCCGCCAACTGTTTGGCTTTGGACCGCGTTCGGTTCACCGCCGCAACCACTTGCGCATCCGCAATCCGTACAAAAGCTTCTGTGTGGGCTGGGGCGATCAGGCCGCAGCCGATTATGGCGATTCGTATCATTAAAACTATCCTAAGTAAAATGGGTTCAACAGGATTTCGTGGGGACCTAGAAGAACACGTGTTGCGTGTCACGTGATGTTGTGCTAACGAAACATGCCTTTCTAGTAGGAGTCACGTAAATTCCGAAAGAGCCATAAAATGCCAGCTCTGCGGGAATCCGTGTGATCTGTCAGCTGAAACGTAACGAGTGAAACATGAAGATCGTCAGACTACGCAACACGCACCACGGAACGTGTGATCCAAACGACACACGGTACGTTTGGCACTTTAAGAACCGAATAGAACTTCC
>JAAENG010000572.1 GCA_024224665.1 Chloroflexota bacterium
AAACGCCGAGGCTGTTTTGATGTTGCGCTCCTATTTCAAAGCCGGGCGTTGGAAAAACTTCTGCCAATTGGCCAATTCTCACCTCTCTCTTTTGGCTTCATGACCCTATTTCTGCAAGCGTGAAAATGGGAATGCGCCCTCCCCGAGAGCATCAAGGATGCCGCCCGTATCGATGGAGTCAACAGTTGGCAGATGTTCCGCCACATCACGCTGCCTCTCCTGCGCCCCACCATCCTCCTAGCCGCCATCCTCACCATGATATCTGCCTTTCAGATCTTCGACATCATTCAAGTCATGACCGAAGGCGGTGCCAACGACCAAACGCGCGTGCTGGTGATCGATATCTACAATAATGCTTTTCGTTTCCAGCGCATGGGTTGGGCCTCCGCCGTCGCCCTGCTCTTATTCCTGATGGTGCTGTCTTTTTCCCTTGTTCAGAGCCGTTTGCTGGATACAGAACTGGAGTACTGATTCCTCAAGGGTCAAACTATGCAAGCTAGAGCCAGTTCACAATCTACAAAAATCAACAGCCAGCGTGTGCAGCGGCTCCTGGCACTGATCCTGTTGTTGGCCCTGGGCATGGTCGCCTTACTGCCCTTCGTATGGATGATCTTTGGATCGTTTAAGACCGGCAGGGAAATCCGACAGATGCCGCCAACCTTTTTTCCCGAGAGCTTTTCTTTGGACAACTACCGGGCCATATTCACCGAAGAGGATCTTCCCTTGGCCCTGTTCTACAGGAATTCGGCAGTCATCGCCGTCGCCAACGTGATCCAGGTTCTGTTCACAAGCTCTCTCTTTGGCTACATCTTCGCCAAATTCGATTTCCGGGGCAAAAACGTGTTGTTCTGGTTTATCCTGGCCACGATGATGATTCCCTTCCAGGTGACGATGATCCCGGGCTTTTTGGTGCTGGCAAAACTTGGCCTGATCAATAAACTATGGGCACTGATCATCCCCTCTGCTATCGACGCATTTGGCATTTTCCTCTTTCGCCAGTTCGCCAAGTCCATCCCCGACGACTTGATTGACGCCGCGCGCGTGGATGGCGCTTCGGAGTTCCGCGTTTTTCGGTCGGTCGCCCTACCGCAAATGGGTCCAGCGCTGGCCACTTTTGGCATGCTTACCTTCATGTTCAACTGGAACGCCTATCTCTGGCCTTTGATTGTGCTCACTGAGGAACGGGTGCGCACCCTGCCCATCATCCTCACCTGGTTCTCGAACCAACACACGAACCAACTCCACCTGACTATGGCGACCTCTGTACTGGTGATCGCTCCTGTGCTTGTGGTTTTCTTGCTCGCCCAGCGCTGGATCGTGCGCGGCATCACACTCACGGGAATGAAGTAGGCCATGCGCCAATACCTGATAGTGCTCGTATTTGGCCTGACCGCCGCCCTTATTGCGGGATGCACCCCGCCGCTAGCCGAGCCAATGCCTGCTGCTACCACGACTACCCCTCCTCCCTTCGATTGGTGGCATCCCACCTCAGGCCTGACCTGGCAATGGCAACTCACAGGCAAGTTCGATTTGGACATCAAAACCGATGTCTACGACATCGACCTGCACGTGCATGAGTCCGCTGTGGATCATTTCCATGCGCAGGGCGCCAGGGTTATCTGCTACATCAGTGTCGGCTCTCACGAGAACTGGCGAGCTGACGCCGACCAGTTCCCCGAGGAAGTGATCGGCAAGGATTATGAAGGTTGGTCGGGAGAAAAATGGTTGGACATTCGCCGCATCGATCTGCTGTCTCCGATCATGCGCGCCCGGCTGGATATGTGCGCCGCCAAAGGTTTCGACGGCGTCGAGCCTGATAACATGGAAACCTATACAAACGATACCGGTTTCCCGCTCACCTACGAAGACCAATTGCAATTTGCTCTGTGGCTGGCGGAGGAAGCGCACCAGCGAGGGCTGGCCATCGGCCAGAAGAACGCCCCTGATCAGACCAGTGATTTGGTGGACATCTACGATTTTGCCATCATAGAAGACGCCTTTCACTACCGCTGGGCCGAAGATATGGCGCCCTACGTTCTGGCGGGAAAACCGGTCTTCGCCGCCGAATACACCGACCTGCCCGGCGACTTCGCCGAATACTGTCGCCAATCGAGGGAATTGGGCTTCAGCACCATCCTCAAGAACCGCAACCTGGGCGCCTGGATCGAGACTTGTCCTTGACGTGTTGCGTATTGCGTGTTGCGTCGTGTTGCGATATACAGGAATTCTGACAGAACCCACATCATCCATATAATCAAAGTATCATACCATGAAAGTCACCATTATTGGCGCCGGTAGCGCCGTCTTTTCCACCGAACTAATGACCGATATTCTGTCCACGCCCACCCATTTCGGTTCGCTCCCCACCCACCTCGCCAATCTCGACCAGCAGCACATGGCCTTCCACGATCTGGCCGCCACGGCCATCTTAATGAAAGTTAAGAAAATAACTCAGTAATGTAGCCTATGCGTTTGCGAGGCCCGCACCGGGATGAATTCCCGGTGCTACGTAACAGCGCCCCTTGAAAGGGGCTGATTTGACACCCTAAGTGTCACAAAACGAGCCGATA
>JAAENG010000573.1 GCA_024224665.1 Chloroflexota bacterium
CGCATAGGCTACATTACTGAGTTATTTTCTTAACTTTCATGATCCGGCGCTGATTAGTAGCCGTGGGTGCCGACCGCTGTAGGCGGCCGTACATCCCCCGGCGGATCTGTCAGGTTGTTATTACCGGATTAATAAGTTAAATTTCATTAGCGCTTCTGTGCACCTCTCACGGCAATGAATCGCCTACTACGAACCGCACAGCCACTTGCGCCACGATGAACCAGGACTTGATCCGAAACCAACAATCAACACACAACAGTAAACACACGGCCGCTTCCATTCCGCACTCTCCATTCCACAATCCGACATATACAATTCACAATCCCAGGAACGACACCATGACCAGGCTACACGATCTCTATACCGAACAAAAACAATCCATCTGGCTCGACTTCATTGGCCGCGACATCATCGATGATGGCACGATGAGCCGTCTTATAGAACAGGGCTTGCGAGGTGTTACTTCCAATCCCACTATCTTTGACAAAGCCATCAGTGGCAGTGCTCTATATGACGATACCATTGCCGAGTTGGTAGCAGCCGGCGCCGATACTTTTGGCATCTACGACGCCGTATCTCAAAGTGATGTGGCGGCTGCCGCAGACATGCTGCGCGGCCTATATGATGCCAGTGACGGCGGTGATGGCTATGTCAGCATCGAAGTGTCGCCGCAATTGGCGTATGACACGGAAGCGACCCTCGCCGAAGCACGGCGGATCTGGGCCTCGTTGGCCAGGCCCAATATCATGATCAAAGTCCCGGCCACGGCAGAAGGCATACCTGCCATCCGCCAATTGATCGGCGACGGTATCAATGTCAACGCCACGCTTATGTTCTCGTTGCAAGACTATGATAACGTCGCTTTCGCCTATGTAGATGGACTGGAAGACCTTGTCGCCCAAGATGGAGACCCTGCGCATGTTGCCTCGGTGGCATCCTTCTTTGTCAGTCGCATCGATGGCGTCGTCGACGGCAAACTCAATGATCTGGGCAACACTGAGTTACAGGGCAAGATCGCCATCGCCAATGCCAAACTTGCTTATGCGCGCTTCGAGGAGGTGTTTTCCGGACCTCGTTGGCAGGCACTGGCTGCGAAAGGCGCACGCTACCAGCGCCCCCTTTGGGCGAGCACCAGCACTAAAAATCCCGATTACCTGGATGTGCTCTATGTCGACAATCTCATCGGGCCGCACACTGTCAATACTTTGCCGCAGAATACCTTGGAGGCAACGCTGGATCACACCGTCGTCGCCTGCACCATAGATCAGGGAGTGGCAGACGCTCGGGCTCAGATCGGCGCTCTGGCAGCGCTGGGTATCGACTTCAATCAGGTGACGAGCGATCTACAAAGTGCGGGAGTGAAATCATTCGCAGATTCTTTCCGCAGCCTTTTGGATACTATCGCCCAGCGTGCTGCCACCCTCCAGCCCAGTTCGTGAGACCGACCATGTCTGTTGATTCTGCCATCAAGCCCAATCTCGACCGTATCCAAAAACCAGATCCTACCTGCATCGTTATCTTCGGTGCGTCAGGTGATCTTACCCACCGAAAGCTGGTGCCGGCCCTGCACAGTCTCTGTTGCGCCGAGTTGTTGCCCGATGATTTCATTATTATCGGCGTAGCCCGCAGCGACCTCAGCAACGAGAGCTTCCGTGAGCGTATGCGCGAGGGGGTGGATAAATTCGCCCGTCTCACCGGTGAAAGGTGTGGCGATTGGGATACCTTTGCGCCACGGCTCTATTATCATCGACTTGACTATCACGAGCCGGAGGACTATCAGGCTCTGGCAGACTACCTGGACTCGAAAGAAGCGGAGTACGGCCTACCTCACAACCTGCTGTTCTATCTTTCGACACCGCCGATTCTCTACAAAACGATTATTCAGCAACTGGGAGCGGTCGGGTTATCGCGTCCCAAGGGTGAATTCACGCGCATCGTGGTCGAAAAGCCATTTGGCACCGACCTGGCCAGTGCTCACGACCTCAATCTTTGCGTACATAGCGCCTTCGACGAAGACCAGATCTACCGTATCGACCACTATTTAGGCAAAGAGACCGTCCAAAACATCATGGTCTTCCGCTTTGCCAACCTGATCTTCGAGCCGGTCTGGAATCGACGCTATATCGATCACGTTCAGATTTCGGTGCTCGAAACGGTCGACGTAGGTCGCAGGGGCGGCTATTTCGACCACGCCGGCGTGTTGCGAGACATGTTCCAAAATCATCTCATGCAACTGGTGGCGCTCACCGCCATGGAACCGCCCACGGCCTGGGATGCGACATTGCTGCGCGACGAGAAGGTCAAAGTGCTGCGCGCCTTGCGCCCGCCCGAAAATGGGGCCTTACGCACCAACACTGTGCGAGCGCAATACCGTTCCCTGGACGGCAAGGGCGCGACCTATCGCAAAGAAAATGGCGTCGGTCCGCAATCGGAGACGCCGACTTACGCGGCCCTTGAGCTTTACATCGACAACTGGCGCTGGCAAGGCGTGCCCTTTTACCTGCGTTCAGGCAAATCGCTGAAAAAGAAGATGACAGAGGTAGTCATTCAATTCAAAGAAGTCCCGCACATGCTGTTCAACATGGGTATCGAAGCCAATGTCATACCCAATCAACTCTCATTTTGCCTGCAGCCTGATGAGGGATTTCAACTGGCCTTCCAAACCAAGCAGCCTGGCGCAGGTATGCGCACCGACTCGGTTGATATGAGCTTCAATTTCGCCACCCAATTCGGCGAAAAAGCCTTACCAGAAGCGTATGAGCGCTTGTTGCTCGATGCCTTGCTGGGGGATGCTTCGCTCTTCGCTCGCGCCGACGAGATCGAGAACTCATGGCGTATTATCGACGCCATCCAGCAAGGCTGGGATCGCGGTGATGGCCCGCCCCTGGGATTTTACAAGCCCGGCAGTTGGGGCCCGGCCGCAGCCGATGTCATGCTCAATGCTAACGGGCATCGTTGGTGTGCTAGTTGTGCTGATTGATATCTGGCAGATCTCGCAATATCATACATCTCACAATCTATTGACTGGGCGCCTCCACGTGAGGCGTCCAGTCGCGTTCGATGGAAAGCTGTCAGACTTGTATTTATACTGAAAACTCTGGACAGCAATTCCCGGTATGACGTTTTCACAGAGTACTTTCCCTGAAATCGAGCAAATAGCTTCAAGAAGTGGGGGTAATCATCTGATTTTGGGACTGAAATCGAGATGCTTTCCCTTGAAAATTCCCAAACCGGGAATTGCTGAACTCTGGATAAGTCTAAAACGGCTATTCAGCTCCCCCGTATACAGGGGTTTTGCTCATTCACACCTGTGTAAACGGGGGTAAATAATAGCTCAAAAAAGTTTTCCAGAGTTTTCAGTATTCCTATAAATGCCGTCATCAAACATCAGTGGCATCACGCCCAATTCCAGCAATAGAAGATCTTGCTCAAGAAGGCGCCCGCTCGCAATCATCGCATGTAAAAACCTTTTAATGATCTGGGAGGGGCGTAAGTATGCGGAGAGAGTTGGGCCCTGGTTTGTCTGGGTGATCAGGCGCAATACTAACGGATCTCGAAGCATTTCCCGGACAGGCGGTGCGAGCGACTCGTAGGGTGTGGTTAAGCCATATACCTGGCAATAGTGATCATACGCGACTTGGAGTTCCTCCAGCGAAAATGGTGGCAACTCTATTGTCAGTCGGTCTGGCCCCAGGTGGGCGATTTTGCCATCGACAGGTCGATAGTATCGATGCTCCGCAAGACGCATGCCACGGCAGAGCAGTCGCCACGCATAAGGGCGACAAGTGATAAGAACCTTCAACCAAGGATACTTCGCATCACCGACCAGATAATCAATCTCTTTTAAGAGTTTTCGGCTCTGTCCGTTTTCATTGATAGCGTCTATAATCAGAAGCAGAATCTTCCCTTCCATCATCTGCTCACTCTCCAATCTCTCGAACACATTACTCCCCGAATCGGATGTTCTCTCGCCAAGCTTATCCATATCCCGACCGATCACCGTGGACAGTCCTGCTTGATACGGCATCCTCGCGCCATCATATGCCAATAAGCACAGGGTATTATGGCTTGATATCGCCGAGATCAACGACAACACAAAACTGCTTTTGCCTGCCCCTGACCTTCCGGTCAGTACAAAACACCCCTTATCCGAGGTCAGGAATGATTGCAAGGTCTGATAAACATCATCACGTTGTACATATAATTTGGGGTCATACTTGTCCAGCAAAGCTCCCATCTGTTGCTCTGTGATCCTGGCGGCTGTATCTCGTAGAGCGTCCCAGTCGGGTGACACCAATGGCTCTGAGAGTGAATCGGTACCCCAAGGTTCCAGTAGTTGTCCATCTCCATCCTGAGCGCTTCCTCGCAGTTCGTCAATGGTTGGTAATCCGGCGGTGAGCAAGAGTTCATTGGCGTGTTGTTTATCAAGCCGCAATGCTGCTGCCACCCCCACCATCTGTCGCCAGTCCCGCACCGACCTGGATCTCCCATCCCGCCAGTTCTCTATCGTGCGACGGCTAACCAGGTGAGAGCGCCCGGTGACTTGATGCACCCTTTCCGCCAGACGCGTCGCCCCAAGGTTGGCTGCCGCCATGTACCGAGTCAACAATTCAGCAAGCGTAGGATTTTCCTTCATTGCATATCTTCGATGAATGAGCGGGTGACCAATTGTTGCAGATAAGAGGCTGTGAAGGCGGATAATCACAGCCAAACGCAATTGGTGCATATTTGGTACATGATGGCCCTTTACAGCACACAGCTTTCACTTTATATTGGATTGAAAGTCTTCAACATTCAGAGGATGACCATGCTTTATACTACTGTGGAAAGTAGGCGTTGCCAAGTTTTATTGCGCTGGTAGTGATAGCGATCTTTGGGTTTGCGATTATCAGAACTAGACCTCCAACCATTGATTTCAGGTTCAAATCACCCACGAACATCCTCAAACTGATATATATCATAGACAAATGACTTAGAACCTGTATACTGAAATACATCAGCGGACAACTGTTTCGAAGTGCCGTGTTTACGCCTATAGCTTTTCCATTCTGTCTACGTTAGTTATTGCATGTAATAGCTCAAAGGAA
>JAAENG010000574.1 GCA_024224665.1 Chloroflexota bacterium
CTTAATCGAGGCAAATCGACGCCTCAAGACCTACCTAGAAAACCCCGTCATGCCGTTCCATCTGTGGGTCAGGCATATCGCTCGTGATCGCATTATTGACGCTCACCGCCGGCATCGCGGCTCGGCAAAACGCTCGGTCGACAAAGAGCAACCGATGGTAATCCCCGGTGGATTTGACCAAAGCTCGATCATCTTGGCGGCCCAACTTGTGGATCGGGAAAAGACGCCAGCAGCCAGCATCATGGAAAAAGAGCTGGCGAAACGCGTCGAAGAGGCCATTACGGATCTCGATGATCTAGATGCTGAAGTCATCGTAATGCGACATTACGAACAACTGACCAATCAAGAAATTGCTCAGGCGTTAGATCTTACGGAACCGGCTGCCAGCATGCGTTATTTGCGGGCGGTGCGCCGGCTTCGAGATCTTATGCAGGGTTAGCAGAACCGATGACCGCTTCTGAAAAACCTGAACCAGCCTCCTCGACACCAGATCCCCCATCCGTCGA
>JAAENG010000575.1 GCA_024224665.1 Chloroflexota bacterium
ACCCAGCATATTACGCGGAACCCTCGGGAGTGTAAACAGATGAAATTGGGATCACCTAACCTGGAAGCGATCAACCCCACTCAGCATGCTGCCTCGGCTCATGGATACCGGCGTGGTAACAGCCCTGGAGTCGGAACGACGCATGGGGCTGCACTTGCCGGAATAAGCTATTTGTGGTTTTTCGCCGCGTTTCTGTGTCTTTAGTAATGATATCGGCATGAAATAATGGTCAATAACTCATCATCAACCGCATACACTAATCGATTCGTGTTATCTATTCTTCGTGACCAAAATCCCGATAAGTTCTCTCGCAAGGACTCAGGTTTTCCTAAGCCTTCAAAGGGCTGTCGTTTTGTGTCTTCAATCAACCTATTGATTCTTTTAAGCGTTTTTCGATCTTGAGTCTGCCAATAAACATATCCCTCCCAGGCTTCATCCGTCCATGCTAATTTCCTACGCATCTACCAACGCCCTTGTCTGAGTTTTTTCAGCTTGATATTGTGCGATGGATTCCGCGAGATGAGCCGCGTTTGCTGGAGAACGGAGAAGATGAAAGGTTTCCAGATAACTGTTGAATGTTTCCCAAGACATCACCACCGCATCTTCAGCATCTCTTCGCGTGATGATGGTGTAATCTGCATCATCTGAGACTTGGTCCAGAACAGATTTCAAATTATTCCTGGCTTCACTGAAATTAACAATTCGCATAGCTTTCTCCTTAGTTGTTCCATCAGGGGTGCATAGTATAAATGACAGAACTGAGATGTACAAGTAATTGTACAAATGTTTGTGAAGAATATGATAAAATCATTTCGTAGGATCGCACGTAGTGAGACTGACCTAAATCATGATCGGGAAACCATGATCGGCGCGCCCATCTTGGCCGCCTTGCCCAACATCTCCGAGCTGATCCGGCCGGTGGTAAGCAGGATCCGGCCCTCGGTGCTGATCCCTGCCTTCATCGCTTTGCCCCAGATGCGGTCGATGGTGTTGTGCCGGCCCACGTCCTCGGCCACCAGCAGCAGGTCGTGGCCATCGCTGAGGGCGGATGTGTGCACGCCCCGCGCTTGCCTGTACAACGCCGCCGCCCCGCGCAGTTTTTCCATCAGCGCCACCACCTGGGTCGGGTCCAGCACCACATTCGAATTCAGCGGCTGCCGGTGTTGAGTCAGATCGTCGAAGGTCACGCCGCCGCCACAGCCAGAGGTGATGATCACCCGGTTCGGCAGAGAAACGGCCCGATCGCGCAACCATACATCCAGGCAGCGGTCGTTAGGTGCCAGGGTGATGTCCTCAACGTCATCGATAGAGGGGGGAGAGCAAAGATTAACGATTAAAGACTAAGCCCTTAACTCTGCGCATACTTTTTAATCTTTGATCATTAGTCATTGATCTTTCCTCAATGATACCCTTGCTCCCGCGCAGCCTCGTCCAACCGCACCGAGATCATGTCCTCCACGGCCAGATTCGAGCGTTGTCCCAGCACACGGTCATCCACCGTTTTCAGGTAGCGCCGGCAGTGATCACAACAGGCCACTCGATATGATTCGCCGCCATCGAGGGTGAAATAACGCATCTTGGGGCTGCCATCCGCTTCGCAGAATGGACAGCGCAGGCGATCAAAGCCCCACTCGCTGCGGCACAACGAGCAGGAAAGAAGACGTCGCCCACCCTCGCGCGCCAGCCGGGCCATGGCTGGTTTGGAACCACAGACAGGGCAATAGCCATGTCGCCAACCAGATGTTTCGATCCATTCCTGATAGGGTGCAGCCTCCCGTGTATAGAAGGGAGATAATGCGATCTCAAAGATGGCATGAAGCATTGCGGCATCGGCGGGCAGGGCATCGGCCAGGCGCTGGACGCATGTCTCATCGCTGGCGATCATCTCCACCAGCAGCGTCTCATCATTCGGCGGCGCCACGACGTCCGAGCCCAACAAACGTTCGAGGGTTGTGTGATGGAGGTTGTCCTCTGGCAGCAAAGGCAGGAGTTCCGTCAGCGCTTCTCGAAACAACTGCGGGGAAATCGACCAAGTCTCGCCGGCAAAAAGGGGCGCGCCGGCCGCCCATCTCCGCCGCGCCGTGGCGTGCTCGATGCCCAACGCGGGTTCGATCTTCTCGGCAAACTGATCCTGAAAGTCGAGGATGGTCTGAAGGATGGCAAGTGATTCGATGTACTCAGGCATATTTACACCCCTCAGTTCAGAGTTCCAAGTTCTTGGCCGCGGGCATCACAGTTATCCGCGATACCCGCGTCTGCCTAGTGTTGGAACAAGTCCAGTTGTAAAGATGTGGGACGCCGATTCTGAACCACGCCGGTAGTTGGAACCCGGTACTCGGAACCCTGATCCGATAGAGATCGGCAGGTTGAACTGGACGGAAGGATAAAGAGCTGGCCAGATGCTGTTTGGTAGCTTATTCAGGCGCTATCTGGCTCAGGTTCGTCATGCATAATAGGCAGATAACGGTTAGCCAGTACGTATGCGAGGACGCCCGCGGCCACGACAGCGATTGTTATGCTCAGTTCCATGGCGCTAGGTACGTAAGTTGTGCCCTGCCTCGGCGTTAGTGCATTCAGACTCACATTAAAGCGGTTGAGTATCAGGCCCAGTACGACCAACAACGCACTCAAGAAGAGTAACGTTCGGTTCCGACGTACTGCTGATGAGGTCAATAGGATGAGGGGGATGATCACACCAATGGCCAATTCGATCAGAAAGAGCACGCTGTAGATGCCGCTGGTAAAGATCAGGGCGAATTCTCCCGCAATCAGGAGATCACCCAAGCGAAGCAGCAAATAGAGCCCAAGGATGTAAGGCAAAGCGCGACCGAGCCCTCCCAGGATGTCCATGCCCACCTTGTGGCCAAACGCCCGCCCCCCCATTGCCGACTCCAGCATAACCATGGCCGGGCCCACAGCGATGGCAGAGACCAGGAAGAGCAGAGGAAGGATGGGTGTGTACCACAGGGGGTGGATCTTATCGGGCATCATTAGTAGAACCGAGCCCAGCGATGACTGGTGCAAGATGGAGAGCACAACCCCGATGATGACCAGGGGAATCTGAATCTTGCGAATGATCCGCAGTGGCGCTTCCTTGTTAAAGCGTTCGAAGATGTTGGGACTGAATTCCAAAGCCAGTACGGCTGTATAGAGCAACACACACCATCCCACTTCGAACAGTGGTGAGTGCGGATTCCAGTAAATCATAATGTGCCAGATCCGCCAGGGTTGGCCCAGGTCCACCATCAGAGCGAAGATGACCATGAGGTAACCGAGAAATGCAGTGAGGATGGCCCCGCGCACGATGGGATAGTAGGTTTTGCGGCCAAGGATGTACACGGCGGCGGCCAGGGTAAATCCACCTGCTGCCAGAGCAACACCACAATAGAGATCGAAACTGATCCAGAGACCCCAGGCGCGGCCGTCGCTGAGATTGCTCACAGCGCCGAGACCGTATAAAAAGCGGATGACCGCTATAATCAGGCCGATGCCGACCAGGACGCCCAGAATGCCGACGCCCCGCTTTGGAAACGGCTGCTTTTCATGTCCAGGATCAGGGTGAATTGCCGTGGTCATGATGCTAAACCTCCTTGTCGACGCTGCTAGCGTCTTGGGCTGCTGCTTGTTGCATAAGCCTATCTCGCCGCCGGATAAACCAATAGGCGCCGGCCATGATCGCCGAAACGCCGACGATGGTAGGAGGAACTGCAATCATAGCGGCGTCGGCATAGCGAGCGATGGGTTCTTCGCCAAGCGTAGGAAAACCCAATTTCTCGAATGCCACAGGCGAAAGATACAGATATGAGGTACCTCCCACTTCCTTTTCTCCATACATATGCGGTACATATTCGGCGGGGGCAGCGCGTATACGTTTGTGTCCTTCGGCAACCAGCTCATCGCGTTGGCCGAAAAGCAGCGCTGCAGTCGGACACGCTTTCGCACACGATGGCTGCGTGCCTTCGGCTAATCTATCTGCGCACATGGTACATTTTCGAATGTAAGGAACAGGGCTATCCCATTCGAAAGTTGGGACATTGAAGGGGCAAGCGAGCATGCAGTACCTGCAGCCAATACATTTTTTTTTGTCGTAAATGACCGGCCCTTCCTCGGTTTTGTGTAGCGCCCCCACGATACAGGCAGAGGCACAGGCTGGTTGTTCACAGTGCATGCACTGTCTTTTAGCAAAAACCCAGGCGAATTGGCCCTCGTCAGTGACTTCATTGAAGGTTACTGACGTCCAGGTTTTCGCTGAACGCCGGGGGGGATTCTCGTAACTGCCGAAGTTTGTGGTCGATTCAGCCGGCAGGTCGTTCCACTGCTTGCAAGCGGCCTGGCACGCTCGGCATCCGATACATTTGTTTAGATCTATGAGCATTGCATATGCCATTTTTCACCGCCTTTAAACGATCTTTTGAACGTTACAGAGAAACGCTTTGGTTTCAGGGATCATGGTATTGGCATCCCCCACACCTGGGGTAAGCTCATTGGCACTGCCGCCGGTTACCAATCCTTTGTAACCCCAGTGCCAGGGTAAGCCCACCTGATGCACGACCTTGCCATGGACGAGGAGTGGACGCATTCGCCGGGTGACGAGAGCGACGGCCTTGATAGTGCCTCGCGCCGACTGGACATCGACGGTTTCGCCATTCTGTATGCCGCGTTCGGCGGCCAATTCGGGGCTCATTTCCACGAACATGTTGGGCTGCATTTCGGCCAACCAGGCCTGATTCCGGGTCATGGCGCCGCTCTGCCAGTGTTCAGACAGGCGATAGGTTGTGCCAACCAAGGGATACTCGTGGCGCTCACCCTTGTAGTCCATCTCCGAATCCCAAATCTTGAATGCTGGACTGATAGATTGGTCGGGATAAAGAAGGTTATCCACCGGGCTTTCCCACGGTTCGTAATGCGTCGGGAAAGGACCATCGGCACGTCCGGCGCCAAATATGCGGGCATGCCCCTCCGGTTTCATGATAAAGGCATGTCGGGCATCAGGCGCCCAACCACCATCAGGTACATCACCTTCCCATTTCGTGTCGGGTCCGGTCCAACGGATCACAAAGCGCTCCGGATCGAAGGGTTGGCCGTTGGCATCGCAGGAAGCGCGATTGTAGATGATACGCCGGTTCACCGGCCAGGCCCAGGCCCAGTTGCTAAAGAGCCCGATTTCGGCAGGATGATAATCGACGTTATCTCGCCGAGCCATCATGTTGCCATCTTCATTGTAACTACCTGAATAGAGCCAGTTGGCACATGCGGTGCTGCCATCATCCCTGAGTTGGGTGAAGTTCTTGACTTGATTGCCTGCTGGAACGATGGTCTGGCCTTCACTATCCAGTACATCGCCCACAGCCCAACCGTTGACCTCCTTAGCCACCTGGTGAGGATCGACCTCGCCCGGGCCGTAATCCCACGCCAGTTTGAGTATCGGATCAGGGTTGGGACCAGGATCCGCTTCGTATAATTCACGTATGCGACGCATCAGCTGGTTGATGATCCAGGAATCGGGCTTCGCTTCACCGGGCGGGTCAACGGCCTTCCAACGCCACTGCGCCCAGCGCCCTGAATTGGTGATGCTGCCCTCTTTCTCTACTGAAGCTGCTACAGGCAACAGAAACACTTCGGTATCAATCGTCGCCGGATCGGCGCCCGGACGCTGCCAGAAGCTGGAGGTCTCGATATCCCAAAGATTGACCGCCACCATCCAATCCAGGTTCTCCATCGCCTTACGATTCATATTGGCGTTAGCCCCACCGACGGCGGGGTTCTGACCCCAGGCGAAAAACCCCTTGATGTCGCCCGCATACATGGCCTCGAACAAGGCCAGCCAGGAGTAATTGGCGCCATCATCCAGTTTGGGTAGCCATTGGTATCCGAACTCGTTCTCAGCGGTGGCATGGTCGCCATACATCCACTTGAACAGACTGACGGCGTATTTTGGATAGTGTTGCCACCAGTTGGCGCTCTTGGGATCGGGAGACTGGGGCGTATAAGCTGTCAGGTAGGACGCCAGAGTCTCATCCTTGGCTCGGAGGGATTTGAGATAACCGGGCAGAATGTGGAATAACAGACAGTGATCTGTGGACCCTTGCACGTTGCTTTCACCACGCAGCGCATTGATGCCGCCTCCCGCTCGTCCTACATTGCCGAGGAGCAATTGAATGATCGCCGCCGCTCGGATATTCTGCGTGCCATAGGTGTGCTGTGTCCAGCCCATGGCATACATAATGGTGGCAACCTTGTCCGCAGCCCCCGTTGCAGCGAAAGCCTCGTAGATTTTGCGTAGATCTTGTTTGGGTGTGCCGGTGATCGAGGATACAGTATCCAGATCGTAGCGCTCGAAATGCGTTTTTAGAAGCTGGAAGACGCTGTTGGGATCTTGCAGGGAGGGGTCTTCCAGGGGGATGCCTTCGGTATCAACTTGATAGGTCCAATCTGACTTGTCGTACTTGCGCTGTGCGGCATCGTAACCACAGAAAATCCCATCTTCAAATGCGAAATCGGGATTGACAAGGAAGGGCGCATTGCTATGCTCGACTACATATTCCTTGTGGTACGCATCCTGCTCCAAGATGTATTTGATGAGTCCACCCAAAAAGGCGATATCTGTACCGGCGCGGATGGGAGCGTAGATATCCGCCTTGGAGGACGTGCGAGTAAATCGGGGATCGACGCTGATCAGTGTTGCACCATTTTCCATTGCCTTTGTCACCCATTTGAAGGATATCGGATGATTCTCGGCGGCATTGGAACCCATAATCAAGATGACATCACTGTTCTTGAGATCGATCCAGTGATTTGTCATTGCCCCTCTACCGAACGACTCTGCCAGAGCCGCAACTGTAGCGGAGTGTCATATGCGCGCCTGGTGTTCGAGATACACCAGGCCCATCGAACGGAGTGCTTTGACCAGTAGGATACATTCTTCATTGTCAAGGGCAGCGCTCCCCACCGAGGCAATGGCCTCGACCCGCCTCACCGTCCTGCCTTTATCATCTTGCTCAATCCAGTTCTGATCCCGAGTTGTTTTGATACGTTTGGCGATCTCGTCCAACGTCCAGTCCCATTCCACTTCTTGCCATGCATCGGCGCCAGGTGCACGGTACATGGGTTGGGTGATTCGCCGGTCGGTCGTCACCAACTCCTTTAACGTGCTGCCTTTACTACACAACGAACCCTGGTTGATTGGGTGATCGGGATCGCCTTCGATATTGATAACTGCTCCATCCTCAGTACCCACGATCATTCCACAGCCGACAGCGCAGTAAGGACAGATGGTTGCCGTCTCCTGGGTCCACCGCAACTTGGGTGGCCCGTTGGCCAGAGCTACATGCTTAGGTGTCAGACCTGCTACCACTGCTGCAGAAGCACCACCTAATTTGAGGAACTGCCTTCGGGTTGCGTCCATAGTCTCCCTCCTGATTTTGTGTGGATTGCCGCAGCTCAGTCGTGTTGGACGGATTCTGCCAACACCATCGCACCCTCACAACCTGGCCCGAATGTTACGTGAGGAATACCCAGGTGTGAAGATGTTCTCAAGTTTAGTATAGCCTTTGCACAATATCTTTGGTAGCAGGTATTACCCTTAGTTTTCGCTGAGGATGTGGTAGATAACCTGACAGATCTGTCGGGCGAATCCTGACAGTATCCTCAAAAACTTGAGTACGATGTTCCGAGTACCACTCCCATCAAGAACCCCCGTCCACCTCTTGTTCCAAAAGCCCGCGATGCATGGCGTATCTTACAAGTTGTACTCTGGTATGGATCCCCAGCTTCTCCATGCCCCGATAGCGATACGTTTCTACAGTCTTGATACTAACAGAAAGATGTTTTGCGATCTCTCGATTGGTATAACCCAGGATAACGCGGCGGATAACCTGTTGTTCTCGATCACTGAGAGTCTCCCATGTATCATTTGGAGATAGCTCAAGCGGCAAGATCTCATCAAGCAGTGGGCGTGTTATCGAAGGATGAACATAGACATCACCACAGGCAACCGCGCGTATCGCCACTAATAGCTCCTGGTCGGCCGCGGATTTGACGATATATCCTATAGCACCCTGCCGCAAGGCCTCACGCACGTAATCTTGTTCTGCATGCATGGTCAGGACCAGGATATGAGCATCGGGCACAGTCTTGCACAATTCGTGAATGATATTGAGCCCACTCATGTGAGGCATGCTTAGATCAAGAAGAATCACATCGGGATGGACTTGGTTGGCTATTGCCAAGGTCTGGAACGCATCTTCAGCTTCACCCACAGTCTGCATGTCGGGCTGTGCATCGATCAATAAACGTAGGCCCGCCCGCATAACAGAGTGATCGTCGGCTAATAACAGGCGGATGGCAGAGGTAGACATGATTTATTCCTGGGCGAGGCTCGAATTTGAAGCGATCTTGTCGGTCGCTACGCGCAGGTAAATGGTGCAACCATGATCAGGTTCCGTTTCTATCTCAAGATGTCCACCCAACAATTCAGCTCGCTCCTGCATACCATAGAGTCCCAACTGGGTGCGACCATTTCCGCCGTCAGAAACTCGAGTCATATCAAAACCGCAACCATCATCCTCAACGATGACCACCAACTGATCATTATGTACTTGTAACACCACCGATACATGGGTGCAGGATGCGTGTTTGGCTGCATTGAGTAAGGCTTCTTGTACGATACGATAGATCGCGGTCTCCAATTCAGGCGAGAGCTTGTATCCACCCAGTCCTGTTTCCTGGACTTCGACTTTGATGCAAAATCGCTGTTCGTATTGGTGGGCGTAAAGCACGAGGGCAGAGGTCAAGCCCAGATCATCGAGTGCTGAGGGTCGAAGATCGTGTGCCAGGCGTTTGACACGTTCTAAGGTCTCGGCGATGACATCACGCAAATCACGCAGTCGTCTCCGCATTTCTTCCTGTGTCGGCGCCTCATCGATGTTCCTTAGCCCCACCATCAGTGATGCCAACGCCTGGCCGGTTTCGTCATGCAGTTCCCTGGCTACCCGTCTCCGCTCCTCTTCCTGAGCACGAATGACCTGCTTGAGATAGAACTGGCGCATGCGCTCACGGCTGGTGCATTCTGCCTGTTCCTGTATTAGTTGCGATAGCAGGGCATTGAATGCAACCACGAATTTGCCGATCTCGTCCCTGGCAGTGTGATGAACTATCTGACCTGTTTCTCCCCGGCGCACGTGCTCTGTTGCGGTTACCAGATCGGTAAGAGGCTTGGTCAGCCACCAGGTCAATGCCAATCCCACGCCTATTGCGGCCAGTGAGATGATCCCCAGACTGAGTATGAGCCTTGCGATGATCGTATTGACAGCAATCCACATACGCGATTCACTCAAACCGACCCGAATCTCGCCAACATCTCCGTTGATTATGGGTGTTATCGTTTCCCAAATGCGCTCATGCTCGATCTGAACGAGGCGTTGTGAATATTCGCTATCAGCAGTCAGACCGGGATGACCTGACAGATCGAAAATGACAGCCTGTTCGATCTCTGGCCCGATGGAATAGGCTAAAATATGACCCTCTGAATCGAGCAGAAGAATATAACGGAGATCTAGATTGTACTGCCAGGCATGTTCGAGCGCTTGATTCAAGGACTCGACGTCGTTGCAGACGACAAGGTCGGCGCAGCGAGAACCCACTTCTCTGGCCATCGACAGACCATGCTGCTGCAACTGCGCTCGCAGACTGTTCACAGTCATGATACGGACCTGCAGGATCACCATCAAACCCGGCAGGATCACGATCGCCAAAACGATGCTTATGATTTTCGTGCGAATACTGACGTCGCTCGTCCAACTTTGAAGCCACCGACGCCTCACTCGCGTTTCTAGAGCGTAGGTCATCACAGCCAACGCCCGCATGGGCCAAGACTTAGGACAGAGTTATCTACTGACCAAGTCTGCAAAAAGGGGACTGAGATCCGCAAGTCAGTGCATCCTCAGTCCAAAATGTCAGGTATTCAGCCTGTAATGTAATCCCCGGCGTCGAGCAAGGCTGAATCAAATCTCTATTATAAGTATAGCATATTTTTACGGTTTTGTGGGCGTCGCCCTTCAACTTGTCTCACACTTGCGGAATTAAGCATAATCCAGTGACGAATTTCATTACAAGTGATCAAGATTATATTCAGGTCGTGTATTTGCTGCTACAATTATGTTAGGGTTTTCTCGACTTGGGAACAACTACCTATCATCGAGTGTATCATATGGTGACGAAGCCACAACCGAATTGTTAGCTATGGCGGAGATGATGACCGCTACTACTCTTTTTGTAACCTGGGAGACCTGTAGACCGGGACAAACGTCGCCTGCTGGAGTCGGCCTGGTTTACTGGTTTACCGGTCTCCTGATCTACTGATCTACCGGTTTACCGGTCTACATATCATTCTTCATTTCCGAAACACTGGCAGATCTTGCCAAACCTACAGGAGCGCGATATATGGTTTCACCACAACTGATTCGCCGATTCCCCTTCTTTTCTGGCCTTAGCACAGCGAATATCGCTGCACTTGCAGATGCAGGGGAGCTGTTGAGTGTTCAGGAAGGCCATCTCTTCTTTGAAGAGCAGGACACTATCCGCAACTTTTATATCAATTTGGAAGGCGCCGTTGGTCTGTTTATGGGGGTACCTGCCGCAGGAGTCACCCACTCGTTAGCCGCTCAGCTTACAGGGGAGTTGGAAACCGAAGACACAGTTCTCAGCGCCGTTGGCCCGGGTGAAGTCTTTGGCTGGTCGGCATTGGTGCCGCCGCATGAAGCCATGGCCGGCGCCAAAACCCTGACCTCATGTCGAACCGTTGCTTTCGACTGCACGAAATTAACAAAGTCGTTCGAGGAAGATTGCGATTTTGGGTATGTGATGATGCAAAAGATAGCCAATGTAATGCGCGGTCGTCTGCGAGATAAACGCATCGAATCACTTTCTGTAACGATGGCGTCATCTGAAGAGTTTCTGATGCCAATACCCTGATTGGTTCAGCAGGATTTCGTGTGGTCGTAGAAAGGCACGTGATGCGTGTTACGTGGTCCGTGTTGCGTGTTGGTTGTGCTAACGAACCGCACTTTTCTAGTAGGGGCTACGCAAATTCTGTAAGAGCTAAGGTTCTCTCGTTCTTCGTTATCTGTTTGGCGCTTACAGCGTCGACATCGCTAACTTTTTGTCGATGTGTGTGGCAAGTGGCAAACGAGTGCCATGTGAGAGGGATGAAAGGTCGCGGCTGATGAGTTGGAGGTCGGAGCACTCGGGGATGGGGGCGCGGGTAGACAGCACGGCTGCCTGGCTCTGTAATGCAACTATCCCTCTATCAACATGAAGCGGTTTTGACTTTGCTATAAGCTCGAAAATACGATAATTTACCATATCAAGGCTGTAAACAAGTCAAAATGTAACCGGAAAAACACGACAAAGATCCCATCATGCCAAAAATCACATTTATCGGCGCGGGCAGCCTGGTGTTCACGCGCCAGCTTTGCAGCGACCTATTGCTGACACCGGCGTTGCAAGAAAGCACCATCACGCTCATGGATATCGACGGCGGTCGCCTGGGACAGGCTAAAGAGATCGTTCAGGCGCTGGTTGATAGACAGGGGCTCGAGGCTCGAGTTGAAGCAACACAGGATCGCATCGAAGCCGTACGTCAGGCCGATTACGTGGTCACAACCTTCCAGCAAGGTGGTCTGGACGCCTACGAACTGGATATCTCCATCCCGCAGACCTACGGGGTTGAGCAATGTGTGGGTGACACCTTAGGGCCGGGTGGCGTCTTCCGCTCGTTACGCACGATCCCGGTTTTGCTAGATCTTTGCGCCGAGATGGATGAACACGCACCCGACGCCCTGCTCCTCAATTATGTCAATCCCATGGCGGCCAACTGTTGGGCGGTCGCTGCCGGTTCAGGGCGCCCACATGTAGGGTTGTGCCACAGTGTACAGGGCACCAGCGAAATGCTGGCAAGATGGATCGATGTGCCTTACGAGGAAATCAGTTTCCTCTGTGCGGGTATCAACCATCAAGCCTTCTTCCTCGAATTCCGGCGGGGCAAGGTCGATGTCTATCCTTCTATCTGGGCGGCGATCGACAACCCAGAGGTTTATGGAGAAGAGCCGGTACGCATCGATATGATGAAACACTTTGGTTATTTTGTCACTGAATCCAGCGGCCACTGTAGCGAATACCTGCCCTACTTCCGCAAAAACGCCGACATGGTCAACGATGAGCTGGTGCCCAAATTCAGCGACGAGCGCAATGACTGGTATGATTTCGGGCGTACGGGGGGGTATCTGCGCCACTGCCGGAAACGCTTAGCCGATTTCACCAGCGGTTACAATGAGATCGTCTGTGCTGATATCCCCAGCGAACGCAGCCACGAATATGGCTCCTACATTATGGAAGCGATCGAAACCAATGTGCCCGTTCGCATCAACGGCAATGTGCCTAACAATGGCCTGATCTATAACCTGCCCGCTGGCTGCTGCGTGGAAGCGCCCTGCCTGATCGATGCCAATGGTGTGCAACCCACCGCTGTGGGCGTGCTCCCCACCCAGCTAGCAGCACTCAACCGTACCAATATCAACGTGCAGGAACTGATCGTCGAGGCCGCTCTTCTGGGTGACACCGAGGCAGTCCACCACGCCGTCATGCTCGATCCCCTAACCGGGGCGGTGTGCACGCTCGACCAGATACGGGCCATGGTCGATGAGATGCTGGATGCCCAGGCACAGTGGTTGCCGCAATTTAACTAGATTCGGTAGACCGGTAGGCCGGTAGACCAGTAGACCGGTAGGCCGGGATGTGTCGTCAAGGCCGCGGTTGATGTGAAATCTGCCCGGTTTTCCGGTTTACTGGTTTACTGGTTTACAATTTGCTAACTGCCAATTTTCTCATGCCCCGCCCCAACATCCTCCTGATCACCAGCGACCAGCAACACTGGCATACGTTGGGTGTCAATAATCCCGAAATCTATACACCGAATCTGGATCGGTTGGCGGCCCAGGGTACGGTCTTTACCCGCGCTTACTGCCCAAACCCGACCTGTACTCCGACCCGAACTTCGATGATCACCGGCATGTATCCCAGCCAACATGGCGCCTATTCACTGGGTACCAAATTGCCCGAGACAGTGCCCACGGTGGGGGAATATCTCGGTGAGGCCGGGTACAGAACAGCGTTGGTGGGAAAAGCGCATTTCCAACCTCTAATCGGCTCCGACCTGTACCCTTCATTAGAGTCCTATCCCATTCTCCAGGACCTTGATTTCTGGTCAAGTTTTGACGAGCCCTTTTACGGATTCGACCACGTGGAGCTGGCACGTAATCACACCAACGAGGCGCATGTGGGCCAGCATTATGCCTTGTGGTTACAAGCCCAAGGCTGCGAGAACTGGCGCGATTACTATCTGCCACCCACCGGCAACAGCGAGGAAATCCGGCATCATTGGCCTATCCCTGAGGAATACCATTACGACCGTTGGATCGCCGATCGAAGCAATGCATTGTTACAGTCTTACCAACAGCGTGGCGAGAACTTTTTCCTTTGGGCCAGCTTTTTCGATCCCCATCCCCTTTACCTGGCACCCGAACCCTGGGATACGATGTATGATCCGGCCACTTTGACGATCCCAACACTGACACCGGGCGAGCACGATTACAACCCGCCCACGTTCCAACTCACCCAGCAGCCGCAACCCGATTACACTGCTTGGGAAGAACCGCACGGAAATCACATGCATGGGTTCCACAGCCACTTGCATGATCGTGAAGCACTGGCCAAGGATGTGGCCGTCTATTATGGCATGATTTCACTTATGGACAAGTACATTGGCCAGATCCTGGATAAGCTACATGAACTGGGTTTGGCTAAGAACACCCTGGTCGTGTTCACATCCGATCATGGACATCTTTTCGGCCAGCATGGCCTCATCGCCAAAGGTGCATTCCACTACGAGGACCTGCTGCGCGTGCCCATGATTGTGCGTTATCCTGGCGTGGTCTCGGCAGGCAAAGAGAGTGACTCATTGCAATCACTGGTTGACTATGCACCCACATTCCTCAGCGCCGCCGGACTCGATATCCCCGGTACCATGACCGCTGTCGATCAGAAGAAGGTCTGGTTCGGGGAACAAGACAAGGTCCGAGATCACGTTCTGGTCGAGAATCACCACCAACCGACCACCCTTTATCTGAAGACTTACATCGATCAGCGCTACAAAATCACCGCCTATCTCAACCACAGCTGCGGCGAACTCTTCGATTTACAAGAAGACCCCAACGAACTGCACAACCGTTGGCACGATCCCGCCTATGCTGAACTGAAATCCCAACTTCTGTTAGAATTACTGCAAGCCAGTATGCAAGCGGAACCAGTTTGGATGCCACGCGTCGCCGGCGCCTAGAGAGCGACACAAGCTACAATCCGCAATTCATACCACCCAAACCTTATCCAGCAATCAGTCTGATTGTACAAACGAGACTCCCCTCATGCCTAAAATATCCTTTATTGGTGCCGGAAGCACCGTTTTTGCAAAAAACCTGATCGGCGATATTCTCAGTTTTCCTGAATTGGCCGATGCCACCATCAGTCTTCACGACATCGATCCCGAACGCCTACACACCACCGAAATCGTGGCCAACAAGATCGCAGAAACCCTGGCAATCAATCCCACCATCGAAACCACAACCGACCGGCGGGTGTCACTCGATGGCGCCGATTACGCCATCACCATGTTCCAGATCGGTGGCTACAAACCCGGCACTGTTATCGACTTCGACATCCCCAAGAGATATGGCCTGCGTCAGACCATCGCCGACACACTCGGTATCGGCGGCATCATGCGTGCGTTGCGCACGATCCCTGTGCTGCTGGATGTAACCAGCGACATGGAAGAACTGTGCCCGGATGCCCTCTTGCTCAACTATGTCAATCCTATGGCCATGCTCTGTTGGGCAATGAATCGCGCCAGCACCATTAAAAATGTGGGCTTATGCCATAGTGTCCAGGGAACGGCCGAGCACCTGGCGGCGGATATCGGTGTCCCCTACGACGAGATCAACTACGTCTGCGCCGGCATTAACCACATGGCTTTTTACCTCAGCTTTGAACGGGATGGCATCGATCTCTATCCCTTGCTAAGAGAGGTTGGCGAAGCTGGCAACTATGGTCGCAGGTACAAAGACCTACCTGATCATGTTCGCTATGACATGTTACGCCGCACCGGTTATTTCATGACTGAGTCCAGCGAGCATTTCAGCGAATATGTGCCCTGGTTCATCAAGCGGGATCGTCCTGATCTGATCGAGAAATACGGGATCCCGCTGGACGAATACATTGAGCGCTGCGAGCTACAGATCAGTGGTTGGGAAATGGCAAAGGCGGCCTTTGAGCGAGGCGAGTTGAAGATCACCGTAGAGCGCAGCCACGAATACGGCTCGTTGATCATCCACAGCATGGAGACTGGCGAACCTCGGGTGATCTACGGCAATGTCAATAACGACGACCTCATCAACAATCTTCCTCAAGGGTGTTGTGTAGAAGTGCCCTGCCTGGTAGACAAGAACGGCATCCAGCCCACCAAGATCGGCAATCTGCCGCCGCAACTGGCCGCACTCATGCGCACCAATGTAAATGTACAGGAACTGGCAGTGGAAGCGGCCTTGAGCGGCAAACGCGATCACATCTACCATGCCGCCATGCTCGATCCGCATACTGCCGCCGAGTTAGATCTGGATCAGATCTGGGCGATGGTTGATGAGCTAATCGAAGCACACGGCGATTATTTACCAGACTATCACTAGGACTCTGCGTTCGCTCAAATTTGACACCAAATCTAGAATTCGTCTTTTTTGACCAGAATTCGGTCCTCGCCAGGCAATTTGTTGTCAACCTGCGTGATTTTTTATCACTGAATTCGCTC
>JAAENG010000576.1 GCA_024224665.1 Chloroflexota bacterium
ACCGTTGTTGAGACCCAGCCAGAGCCCACCTTGCATATCCACATAGGTAGACAATATGTCCTCATCACGCAAGCCTGAAGATTCGTTCAGGATACGCAACAGGCGTCCTTTGTGGTCAAGCAGGATCACTCCACGCGCTGTACCGATTGCCAGACGGCCTTCGGGTAACAGTGTGGCATTGTATGGCTGCAACGACGACAGAAGTTCGGTTAAGCCGGGATTGAAAGAACTACAGGCCGCCTCGGTTAGCTGCTGTGTTGAGCACTGAAATATCCCCCGGTTCTGGGTGATGACCAGATATGCTGCCTCACCCCAGGGTACAAGTCCTCGGATGACTTCCTCCTGGAACAGGCTGCCGCCGGGCGCCAGGACCAAAATGTCGTCGAGCATCCGCATCAGCCCGATACCTCGTTGCTGGATGTAGAGAGTGTCGTTCAGGATGATGGTTCGACCAAATTTCGCTGCAGTATGCCAGACCTTCATTTCCCGACCATTCCATCGAAAGAGTCGTTCGGAGGTTCGAAAATAAAGGCCTTCAGATGTATTCTCGATACCCCAGACATCGGCAAACACACGATCTTCCAGGGGAACTTGATCCAGGAGCGAGACGTATTGCATCTGACCTACCGAATCAGCGGCGAGGTAGCCAAACTCACTTTCCGTTCCGACATAGACCCGCCCCTCGGAATCTATCGCCAAAGAAGATGCATCAGTGTTATTGGAAGTCCGAATCAGGCGCCACGAAACACCATCGTATTCAAGCACACCGTAGCCGTTGGCAACATAGAGGAGACCCTCCTCACTTTGCACGAAGGCCCAGTTCTGACCATGTCC
>JAAENG010000577.1 GCA_024224665.1 Chloroflexota bacterium
GATGGGTTCTGGCGAAGCAACCTTGATGATCCTGAACAGTATCCAATGAAAGAAAGTAGTGGAACCGGGTTCTTCTGCTACGGCATCGCCTGGGGAATCAATAATGGGATCTTAGACAGAGAGCGTTTTCTTCCGGTTGCAAAGAAGGCATGGACTGCACTTGCTTCGATTGTGAACGAAGATGGCCAGGTCGGATGGAGTCAGCCAGCTGGCGGTGGTCCCGGAAAAGTTGCGGAAGCAGACACTTCGAAATTTGGTACAGGTATCTTTCTACTAGCCGCAAGCGAGGTGGTTCTATTGACGCAGGGTGAAGCCCTCGCAGCGTCGAAGCCACTTGGATTGCAACCAGGTCCGAACGCGACCGTTCTGCTCAATGGGAAATCGTACCGCGGCATTGGCATTAACTACTTCAATTGTTTTCTGCGCACACTCAAAGACGGCGATGACACCAGCTACGACGAGGGTTTCGCTGCCCTCGCCGAAAAAGGCATTCCCTTCGCCCGATTCTGCGCGACTGGTTTTTGGCCGAGGGACATGAAACTCTACGTCGAAGACCGCGAAGAGTACTTTCGCCGGCTTGATGGGGTGGTCGCTTCGGCACAAAAGCATGGCATTGGTTTGATCCCTTCGTTGTTCTGGCTGTACGCCTGCGTTCCCGATCTGGTGGGTGAACCGATGGATCAATGGGCCAACCCAAACAGTAAAACACAGGCCTGGATGCGCAATTATGTCCGCGAGGTGGTGACTCGCTATCGCGATAACCCGACCATATGGGCTTGGGAACTTGGCAACGAATTCTCACTGCATGCCAACCTCCCGAACGCCAAAGATCACCGCCCCAAAGTGCATCACTCCCTTGGTACACCTGATGCCCGCAGTGAGCGCGACGACCTCACGTATGAGATGGTTGGGAAAGCGTTCACCGCCTTTGCCACTGCCGTACGCAAATATGATCCGCACCGCCTGATCTTTACCGGTGACAGCTTTCCTCGCCTCTCAGC
>JAAENG010000578.1 GCA_024224665.1 Chloroflexota bacterium
ATTGAAGATTCAGTAGATCCAAAATCTGGGATGTCAATCCACCCGACCACCCGACCACGCGACGAACCGACCACCCGACCACCCGACCACCCGACCACCCGACCACGCGACCACCCGACCACCCGACCACCCGACCACGCAACCACCCGACCACCCGACCACGCGACCACCCGACCACCCGACCAATAAAGGCCACAAACATGAAAAAAGTCGACACCCTCCTCATCGGCGGTGACGTCGTCACCATGAATGCCAAGCGTGATGTGATACGACAAGGGGCGGTGGCCATCGAGGGCGCCACCATCGCTGCCGTGGGAGCGGCTGAACGCATTCAAAAACTGGTACAGGCTGAAGAGATCGTCGACTGTACGGGCAAACTGGTGATCCCCGGTCTGGTCAACGCCCATACGCACGCGGCCATGACCCTGTTGCGGGGCCTGGCCGACGACCTCAGGCTGGACGTGTGGCTGCTGGGGTACATGATGCCGGTCGAGCGGGAATTCGTCGGCCCTGATTTCTGCGACGTGGGCACACGCCTGGCCTGCGCCGAAATGCTGCTCAGCGGTGTGACCACCTACAACGACATGTACTATTACGAAGGGGATGTGGCCACGGCAACAGCAGAAGTGGGGATGCGCGCGGTCCTGGGCCAGACCATACTTAAATTCCCCTCACCTGATGCTGATTCCTACGATGCCAGCCTGGCCCGTTGTAGAGAGTTTATCTCAGAATGGAAGGGTCATCCTCTGATCACCCCGGCCATCGCCCCCCATGCCCCTTACACGACCACAGATGAGATCCTGCAGGCGTCGGTGGCCCTGGCTTTGGAATTCGATGTCCCCTTGCACATCCATCTATCTGAGACCGCCCTCGAGGTGAGCGACGCCGAACGAGCGTGGGGCGTCCCTCCCATCGAATATGTGCACGGTCAGGGACTGTTCGATGCCAAGGTGATAGCCGCACACTGCGTACACATCAAACAAAGGGAGATCCCGCTGCTGGCCCGCAATGGCGCTGGTGTCGCCCACAATCCCAGCTCCAACCTCAAACTGGCTTCCGGTTTTGCGCCCGTCCTGCAAATGCGAGAAGCCGGTATCCCCGTCGGTATTGGCACAGATGGCCCGGCCAGCAACAACGATCTAGACATGTTCGAAGAAGTGCGCCTGGCTTCGTTCTTGCCCAAAGCCGTCAACGCTGACCCCACCCTCCTCCCCGCCCACGATGTCTTTGCCATGGCCACCATCGAGGGCGCCAAAGCACTCCATATGGCGCAAGATATCGGTAGCCTGGAGGTGGGTAAATACGCCGATATCGTCGTGCTGAGCCAGAGCGGCGTCCACGCCACACCCCGCTTCCATCTCGGATCGAACAATATCTACAGCCACCTGGTCTATGCGGCCAAGAGCAGCGATGTACAGGATGTGTGGGTGCATGGGCGGCCATTGCTCAGAGATCGAGACTTGCTCACCATCGATGTCGACCAGGTCCGGCAGCAGGCAAACGACATTGCCGCTAAAATCAACGACTTCATGATGCAGCGCGAGGGCAGTCTGCTCAACAAAACAGTGGCCATTGGTGGTTTTGCCCAGCAGGAAACGTACGAAATCCAGGTAAAAGTTCGGGTCGACGACATCGATTCTGTCGAAGCCTTGCTCCAACTCGGGGAATTTGAGATCGTCAAGCAATCGATACGCCAACAATTCGATACTTATTTTGTGTTCGATGGTGGGGCCAGCGACCACTATCTCCGCTACCGCGAAGACAACGAACTGGCCGGGCCGGACCAGGGCGCCCCAGGCGGTATTGGTCTCAGCGTCAGACCCAAATATGCGCTCACCCTCATGGAAGGGATCGTCGAACGCATATACCAGGATTCAGTCATCCTCACTCGATCACGTTACCAGGCCCAGGCAACCTACTCACTCCGTTTTTATCGAGAGTATTTCAAGCCTGTACGCGAATACGAAGTTGTGAAATGGCGCAATCGTTACAGGGTCGAATTTGAGGACACCGAGTTCGCAATCAACTTTGATCGCACCACCCGCCCGCAGGGATTGGGCACCTTTGTTGAGATCAAAGCTCGCACCTGGTCGGCCAGCGATGCCGAACAAAAAGCACGCCTGGCCGCAAAGGTACTGCGCCGCTTGGGCTTACAATCCTCGCAAGAGAAACAGGGTGATTATTTGGAATTGGTCAGCGCCGGCTTCTAGTAAAAATCGGCAAAAAGTTCGTAGCAAGCGCTTTAGCGCTTTTGTGCACCTGTCACGGCGACGATGTGTTAGGTTCGATTTTAAGCGGTGGGCGAGCTGGCTTAGATCAAAGATATTTGCCGATCAGCAATTCATATTTGATTTTCAGCGCCTGCGGAATCAAAGCCCGGTTGGTGATTATGGCATCTTTGAGAGCGTTGGCGTAGGGTGAAGCGGGGGCGCCGTCTAAAGATCTGATGGCGTTAAGGGTGGCAGCTTGGGCGGCAGCGGCATTTCCCAAGAGTGTTTTGATCACCATTTCCACCGTCACCGGACTTTCCTCTTCATGCCAGACATCGTAATCGGTCACATGGCCGATGATCGCATAGGACATCTCTGCTTCTCGCGCCAGAAAAGCTTCAGGGATGGCGGTCATGCCGATGATGGCAAAGCCCTGATTGCGGAACACACGACTTTCTGCCTTTGTGCTGAACCTGGGTCCCTCGATGATAACAAAATCGCCCCCTTTGTGTACGGTTTTGCCTGTAGCTAGCACAGCATCGTAGAGGATCTCAGATAGATCGGGACAGAGGGGCTCGGCTACGGAAGCGTGTACAACCAGGCCGGGATCACCGAAGAAAGTGGTAGATCGCATGCGGGTGCGGTCATAGAGTTGGTCGGGAATGACGATGTGGCCCGGTTCATAGACCTCTTGCAGCGAACCGCAGGCGTTCATCGAGATGAGATATTCGACACCCAGCTGTTTGAACCCCCAGATATTGGCCCAGCTATTCAATGACGTAGGATTGATGAGATGCCCCCGGCCATGGCGTGCTAGAAATGCGACACGCTGCCCTTCGATCGTACCACAGATGTAACTGTCACTGGGGGCGCCAAAGGGTGTCAGTAAAGTAACTTCTTCGACGTCGGCCAGTCCGGGTAGATCGTAGACGCCGCTGCCGCCGATCACGCCGATGCGGATGGGTGATGTCATGGGGTATGCTCCTGGGTGGATGAGAATTGATGATTGAAGACTGAAGACTGAAGACTTTGGATTGAAGAGGACTGCAAAGTGTAGCATTGGAAAGGGTGTTTGACATATTTCGCATAGTCAATGACTATGAACTAAGACATTGCCATGTAACAGGAGAGCGCGGATCATTCATGCCAACCCAAGTGACCGAGATCCTGCCAAATGGTGTGTCGGCCATCTCCAGCTCCAGCAACGGGTACCGCCGGTCGATATCGTTGAGCAGGCGCAGACCCCAGCTAGCGCCATCCTCCGAGCTGGCGGTCTCTAGCATGACCTGGCCTTCGTCATTGCGAAGCGTGATAGGGTCGGTGCCGAACTCGATCAACAGGGGAATGGGCAATAGTAAATAGATGAGCAGATGTTGGAAATCCTCGCTGCGTTCTCTGAGCCTGTGCAGCGCTTGCGGAAATACACGCTGCGGCGCCGACTGAATCGCCGAGGTAGGGGCTCGCAGCAGAGATAACTTGGGCTCTGGCATTAGTTGTCGTTACCAGGCATGATCCGGAGCAAGCCCAGCCGCCGCCAAAGTTGGCGTCATCAGGGAGATGATACGAGTGTGGCAGCGGCCATTTGAAGCAACCAGCCCGCGATGGCGATGGACGTCAACCTGGTTGTAGCGCAAGGGCTGCCCCCAGCAATCGCTCATTTTTCCCCCTGCGCCGAAGAGAATAGCTTCCGGCGCGCAGGTGTCCCACTCTTTGGTGCCTGGGGCGGGGTGCAGATACAAGTCAGCCTCGGTACGTGCGATCAATCCACATTTTAGCCCGACAGACCCCGATATCCGTTCCTTGCTGATGCCTAACGAGTCTTTGATCTGGTCGGTGATGGCATTGCGGTGGGAACGGCTGACGACGAGCCCCATATCGGCAGGCCGGCCAACCTTGCTGCAGCGCATTGGTACTCTTTCAGCAGCCGTTGTCAACCAGGCCCCCTTATCGCGGATGCCGCTGTACATCAGATCGAGAATAGGCTGATAGACAACACCCAGCGTGGCGACCCCATTGATGGCTAACCCCACCATGATGCTGAATTCACCATTACGGGCGATGAACTCTTTGGTGCCGTCCAGCGGATCTACACACCAGATGCGGGTGCAGGCAAGCCGTTCGAGATCATCTTTCGATTCTTCGGCCAGTATGCCGTCAGCAGGGAAGGTCTGGCGCAATGCCGCCACGAGGAATTCATTGACCGCTTTGTCCGCAGCAGTGACAGGGTCGTTGGCGCCCTTCCAATCGATCTCATTTGGCTGATCGTGGTAGCGACGAACGATCTGACCTGATTGGCGGACGAGGGTTTCAATCATCTTAAGTTCAGTTAGGAGTTCCATAATATTCGCATAGTCATTTGTCTATCTCTTTTCCTTTATACCCATCCTACAACAAACCCGCGCTATGACCACCATCTACCTGCAATGCCACGCCATTAATAAAACCGGCGCGCTGTGAAGCCAAAAAGGCAACCGTAGCCGCGAACTCGCCAACTGTACCCATGCGATGAGCGGGGATGCCTGCAGTGATACCTTGCTCTACTTCTATCGCGCTGATGCCCCGCGCTGCCGACAGGCTCTGCAGCAATTCTTCGACGCGGCCCGTACGTGTCCAGCCTGGTAAAATCGCATTAAAAGTGATGCCGCTTGAACCCAACTCGTTGGCCATCGACTTGACGAACCCCAAAACCCCGGCTCGGGTTACATTGGAAAGGATGAGATTATCCAGAGGGTGTTTGGCCGAAACCGAGGTGATGGCAATAACTCGACCTTGATCCGATTGCTTGAGATGGGGTAGCGCCGCATACACCATGCGGATGGTAGAGAGCAGATTGAGATCGATGGCGGCGCGCCACTGTTCATCCACGACCTGCTCGGCGGGTAAGGAGGGCGGGCCGCCGGCGTTGGCGACAAGGATATCGATCTGTCCGAAGTGTTGCACTGTTTTTTGGACGAAATCAAGGCAACCCTGATGGGTACTTAGATCGGCGACGACTGCCAAAACATGTTGTTGGCTGGCATGTTCGATTGCCTGCGCTGCCTCAGCGATACGCTCCTGGTCACGGCCACAGATGGCAACGCCAGCGCCTTCTTTGGCCAGTTCGAGTGCTGTTGCTCGTCCCAATCCTTTACTGGCCGCTGCTACAGCTGCGACACGTCCTTCTAGCTTTAGGTTCATGTGGGTTCGATTGTAAATCGTCTGAATGGGGGTTCTCGGGAAAAGTTGGAACCGCTATTGTTGCGGCGCCGATATTATAGCCAGCATCAGGCGGATCCGATAATAACAAAAACCGCCCCCAGGGATAGTGAGGGCGGTCGGTTAAGGTGGAGATGCGGGGAATCGAACCCCGGTCCGAAACAGCCGCTTACGAACATCTACAAGCTTAGTCTCTACTTGGTGTTTCGCCCGCCGGCCGGTAGAAACTACGTCCGAATTACGGGCTAGCCGATTCTCTTAAACCCGACTTATCGACGTCTATCGGATAGCACCCTGCAGTCTATGACGGTTTACCTGGAGTCGCTACCGGGACCCGACTCCAGGGCCGTGGCCATATTTAAATGACCAATGCCTTAACTAAAGGTTCTTAAGCAGCGATCGCGACTGCGTTGCTGCGTGCGATCCCGAAGTTAAAAGCGTTGCCTGTGTTTTTGGCAGTTAAAAGTGTGCCCGTTTTAACGAGGGCAGGCGCCTCGGCTTGCAGTCCGTACACGGACACTGCCCCGTCGAAACCTTTCATCCCCACGGAGCAACCCTATAATACCAGAGAATGTAGGTGGTTGTAAAGAGTCTTAGCACGGTCCGCTCTTTTACTGAAATCTGATACCCATCAAACCAGGGCGCTCTCGTTTCCCGAATCTCGAACGAAGATACAGGTCGAGTTCACCATTTGGGTCCATGCATGTATTTGTTCCACATCCACTTTATGTTGCAGGCCAAAGATATTGAGATCCGCCTGCGGCGCCCGAGGGATGAAGTCCTGTACAGGGCCGGCCGCGACGATGGAGCTGGTTCCCCGCGGCATCCTTCCCAAGTCGATCAACTGATTCAGAAAGGTTTCGGCCTGCGCACGATCGTTCTCATCGCCTACAACCGTAATAAGGTTGATATGTCCTTGCCAGTTGCGGGCCAATTGGTAGGCCAGCAAGAGCGCCAGGTCCAGATTGGTCAAACGGAGACCGATCTCCCAATCCGGGCTTTGTTCTCGGATCCAAACGTTGATGGTCTGTTCATGTCCGAGTAAGGTCTTGGAATTGTCGACGTACAGAATCAATCCAATCCGATTTTCTTTCGCTTTATCCGCCAGATACTGTAATTTTTCGGCCTCCTCCTGGTCGTTGACTGTGAGAAAAAGCGTGTTTGGACGGAAGAAGGAACTGCTTGAAACCGCCATAGTCGTTTGCAGCGTATGGCTCAGATCTCTTGATTCGACCAACGCCACACGTGCAAAGATATTATCTTTGCCAAAGGTCTCCTCGTAGGCTTTGAGTCCCTCGACCTGCTCTCGTTGGTTAGCGCCGTAGACGACAACGATGTGCACCGAACCATTGGGGCGGGTGATGGCAGTAAGAAAGCGATAGCTGCGGCGCAAGGCTTCGGACGAATCCACCGGCGCCAACAAGCTGGGTTTCCAGGCCCGATCCTGTCCCGAGGGCATTGCCAGTACCTTTTTCGCCGCCCACTCCGCCACCGTGACAAACATACCGCTGCGCACATCGCTCCAGGGCGCTGTCAACTGTTGCAATTGTAGGGCTTCATAGAGCAAAAAGATGGTGATGAGCGCAGCCAGGCTGAACAATGGATTGATGAGGAACATCGCCACCAGGGACCCGACCAAGCCGATTAATGGTACCAGGCGGGGAATGCGAAGGAGCGGGCGAAAACTGGTCAGGCCCAACGATTGCTCCAGCAAAACCACGCCGTTGAGCACAGCATAGGTGATCAGGAAAAACATCGTCATCAGAGGGGCGATCTGGTTAAGACCTGCACCGGAAAGCCCGAACAGCAGTGTGGCGATACCGATGCCGATGGTGAGCAACATCGCAACCCTGGGCTCACCCGATTCGGTCTTCCGAGCCAGGATGCGCGAGAAGGGTACTACCTCGTGTTCGGCCATGGCCTGCAGCACGCGCGGCGCGCTGACCATGGAATTGAGCGCAGCCGAGAAGGTAGCCGCCAGCAGACCCGCCAGCACTGCCCAACCCCAAGCCGCTTTGTCCACCATGATGGTGAGGTTAGTAATCAATTCCTCCGGCGTCGCCACAAGTGACAGCCAGTAGGCAAGGATCATGTAGATCGCAAAGGAGATAAGAACAGCGGCCATCGTGCCCAGGGGGATGCTGCGCCGGGGATCCTTCAAGGTTCCGGAAAGGCTGACACCGGCCAGAATGCCGGTGGCGGCCGGGAAGAAGACGGCGAAGACAGCCCAGAAATCGCCGCCAATAAAACTACCCCATAATTGCGGCGTGTACACCGCGCCAGGATGGCCGAAGCGCTCGGTCGCGCCTAGCAATATGCTAAACAGCGAGAAGGCAACGAGAAAGAGAATGAGATATCGCGCGCGCGCTGCCAGGCCGACGCTGACGAACGAAATGATTGAGATCACGGCGAAGGTGGCAAATAGCACGAGCGCTTGCAAATGGGAGGGGAAGACCACCTGCCAGCCTTCGGCGAAAGCAAAGATGTAGAATGCCACGGAAATCGCTTGTGCCAGATACAAAGGCACATTGACGCTGCCCCCCACTTCCAGACCCAGCGACTGCGAGATGATGGAAAACGAGCCGCCAGCTCCGACCCGGATATTGGTCGCCACCGAAGAGATCGAGAGCCCGGTGGCGATGGTAATGATATTGGCCAGGGTGATGACAACGAGCGCCCCGATCAACCCGGCATTGCCCACTACCCAGCCGGTGCGCAAGTACATGACTGCGCCCAGAATGGTGAGCAGGGTGGGCAGGAATACGCCCTCGAACGTGCCAAACAGCGTGACCTTCTCGGTAGCAGTTGAGGGACGAGAAAACCGTGACCGAACTGAATCGACAATGGCTAAGAGCTTGTTCATTCAAGGCATTGTACATCATTATGCGCTTTAGCCAGAAGGTCTACCGAAAAACGCGCGTAAGCACCGCACATTTCCGACGCCCTCGCTGCATCGGAAATGTGCGGTGCTTTCCTACTCATCAATCTTCGTGGGGAGGCGGCAGTTCGATCACAACCTCTGGCTCGGGCAGGGCATCCAGGTCAGAGTCAAGCAGCGGGTCGAGATCAGGTTGTGGATCGTAGTCAGGTTTTGCCGAGTTTCCACCCTCATAGTTACGTGTGCCAAAGCGGGTGAGGAAGACGGCCCCCAGGCCAATACAGCCAGCGATGAGGCCCACGCCCCAGGCAATCACCCAACCAACGAAGGGTATGGCCAGCGGCATTCGCCATAAAAGCGTGAGTATGGTCACACCAACGACCATCTCGATTACAGGCGTCGATGATTTGGCCTTCAATGCCTGCATGAGTCGTTTTCCGACGAACCAACCCAGTGCCAGCCAGCCGAATAACCATCCTACAACCAAAGCCAGAGCCAGCACAATAGAAAGCGGGATGAGGCAGATCGTGATGGTCAACAACGCAATGAGAGGGATGCCGATCACCCAACTCAGACAGCCCGCACCAAATGAAACGGCCGCATATGTTTCAGCGGTTTTGGCAACTCGTTCGGTGTGCTTGGGTGCAAATAACACGAGCAAGACACCTAGTGTTGCCAGTATCACTGCCCAAACAATCGCACTTACACCTCGCAGGAAGTAATCGAGCAACCACCCTCCGAACCCTCGGGAGGAAGGCCGGTGGCCATCGAAAATACGAATCTCACCATCGAAATCAGGAATAGCCGGGATTTCAGGGATGTCGGGGATATCGGGGATGTTGGGGATAACGAATCCGCCATCGCCATCTTCAAAGCCAAAACCTCGCACCGTCTCGCCATCGACCTCGGCATCAGGATGCTTTGTGAGACTGCCACCGAAGTTGACTGCATCACCATCGATATAGGCATTAGGGCCAAGGCGCAACGAACCGCCGATCACAGCCACATCACCATCCACTTCGCCATCGATCGAGACGCTGCCGCCGACTACGGCGACATCACCCCGGACCTCGGCATTGGTTTCGATAGTTGCGGTACCACCGAGGACGATCAGATCACCGTCGAGCGTTTCACCGGACTCCAGTGTAAACTGGCCTCCCAGGACCATTTTATCACCGTAATCAGGTCCTTGGGCGTGGACTATGCCGGCAGGTACTACGAATAGAGTTACGAGTAAGATGATTAGTAGCCAATGTTTATATGATAACCGTTTCATGGCTCCTCCTTGTAAAGATTCAAGATTTATGAACTTGGATTAAGATGTTGAAATCAGGCACGAACCGAGCGTGGCGCCAGTGCCGAGCGTGTTGCCCAGACCAGAGTAAGTGCAAGTAATACAGTGCTGAAGAGCAGGGAAAGGGACGGGATGATCCAGGGGGAGAGGACATCGCCGATAGTGCCAACCGCCATCAAGAAAGCATGTAGTGTGCTCAAAAGGCCGACAGTGATATCGATGCTACCTTGCAAGATCCCTGGATTGGTTGCCGTCAATAGGGCGATGATGACGCCGACTAAGAGCACCATGGTCGGCCAAAGTGACATCGCACCACCGAGCATCAGTGTCAAGCCCAGCAACCGCTTATCACGATCATAACCATGTTCGATCCGGCTGATCACCGCAGCCGATAGATCGTATGGCGGGGCGATGATCGGCGCAGATCGGAATAACGCATCTGCCCTTCTCATGGCCTGAAACAGTGACCGGCACCCTGGACATTGTTGCAGTTCAGCATCCAAAGCTGCACTTTCTTCAGGGCTGAGAAGATTATCGAGGTCGAGCGAAAGTTGGCTCAGTAAAGTATCACAATCGTGTTTCATGGTGTCTCCGGTTGTCAGCCACTGGCAGCGGCCGGAGCGTGGGGTCGGGTTGCGCTTTGCGGTACGGCATTCCCGGCGATCATCAGTTCGGCCACCCGCTTACGGGCTCGATGCAAGCGAGATTTTACGGCTGGCACTGAGAGCTTGAGCGTTTCGGCGATCTCTTCGTAAGAGAGTTCGTACCAATACAAGAGGACTAGCGGGGTCCGATAATTGGGTGGGAGCTTGTCGATCCACTGTTGTAATTCAGCGGCCTCTTCACTCCGTTCGGCACGACGTTGAGGGCCTTCGGTCTTGGTAGAGAGCTGTTCCACAAGGGGAGTGTCTTCAAATGATACCCAGGTTACTCGCCGCTTTCGTAAACGATCGATACAATGGTTGGATGCTATAGATAACATCCAATTGACGAATTTGCGCTGGGAATCATAGCGATGGAGGTTGGTGTAGGCACGCAGGAAGGCTTCCTGCGCAGCATCCTCTGCTTCCTCAGGATCGCTCAGCATCCTATAACATAAATTGTAGACAGGTCTCTGATAGGCCTGGACGATTCGGGCAAAAGCGGCATGGTCGCCTTTCTTAGCCCGCTGTATCCAGACAAGCTCATCATCCTGCTGCTGGCGGACAGTTGTCACGGGTGGTTCCTCTGGTGGCTCGCTTGGGGACGCAGGAAACAGAATCGAAATTCTATCATCTGTTACGCAATAAGCTGCAATTGGGTTTCACCTTCAGCGTTGACTTTTATTACGGAGCGCGGTAAGCTCCGAACTGTCTATCATTCCCAGCACTTTTCAGCGCAGTTCAAACAAGATAATCTTCATGGGGTACCACGAATATATCGCCGTAGAAGGCGTCATCGGTGTCGGCAAAACCACTCTGGCTCGCATGCTGGCGCCGGCATTAGCTTCAGAACTTCTGCTTGAGGTGTTCGAGGAAAATCCATTCCTCAGTGATTTCTATTCAGATCGAGATCGCTATGCCTTTCAGACCCAGATTTTCTTCCTTATCAGCCGTTACCATCAACAACATCAGGTCATTCCTCATACGCTATCGCAAAGTCAATTGGTATCGGATTACTTGTTCGACAAGGACAAACTATTTGCCAATCTCAACTTACGAAATGACGAACTGATGATGTACGAGCGGGTTCAGGCGATTCTGGGAGAACAGATTCCTAAACCCGACCTCGTAGTTTACCTGCGGGCGGATACAGAAATCCTCATGCAGCGCATTACCCAACGTGATCGCACGTACGAGCGCGACATGGATTGGCGCTACATCGAGGCGCTTCGCCAGATTTACGAATCCTACTTCGCCGACTATTTACAGGCGCCCGTCCTGATTGTAGACACCAACGAAATAGACTTCGTACGTTCCGTGCGAGACCGGGACTATGTCATTGGTTTAGTGCGAACGGCCTTGGACCATGGTGCTTTGCAGCAGAGTCTACCTGAGTTGAGCGATGGCGCCCCTCCCAGTGGTATGCGTATCCTGCAGGGTGGCAGACGCCGCCTGGGCGATTTTCAACGCTTTCATCGTGCACTGGATCGAGAAAAAGGGTTTGGCGCCGATCTGGCTCTCAACTTGGCGGGCTTGACCGAAGAAGTGGGCGAAGTTAGCAGAGAATTGAAGCTCACCTGGCGAGATGCTCGTAAGCTCAATGATCAATTTGGAAACCAACAACAAGCCTTGGATGCCGCACTTTCCAGCAGACGTTCGTTGCTGGCCGAAGAAATGGCAGATGTACTTGCCTATCTCCTAAAAATCGCCAATTACGCCGGAATCGACCTGGAAGCATCGTATATCGATAAGATGGGACGGAACTGGCAGCGAAGTTGGGAACACCATTCAAGTGAGGATTCCGAAGCATGAAAAAACGCTTTGTCGCTATCGCCGGAAATGTTGGCGTCGGCAAATCGACCTTGACCCAACTTCTGGCAGAGCAACTGCAATGGGAGCCCTTTTTCGAAGCGGTAGACGACAATCCCTATTTGGCAGATTTCTATCAAGATATGCCAAAATGGTCTTTTCACTCCCAGGTCTTCTTTCTTTCCAGACGCCTGCGCCACCATCATGAACTCATGAGCAGACCTCATTCTGTGATTCAGGATCGCAGCGTTTACGAAGATGCCGAGATCTTTGCCCGTAACCTTTATGATCAGAGATCGATGGACCCCAGAGATTACAAAAGCTATAGAGAACTGTACGAGACCATGTGTGCGCTCGTACCCCCTCCTGACCTGGTTATCTACCTCCGCGCCGATGTAGAAACGCTTCTGAGGCGTATCGAAAAAAGGGGTCGGGACTACGAGCAGGGCATTGACCCCGGCTACCTTGAGCGACTCAACTGCCTATATGATGCCTGGATCGATAATTTCAAGCTGGGTCCGGTGCTCACGATTCATGCTGACAGGCTCAATTTCGTGACCACACCCGAACACCTGGAACTCATCCTGGAAGCCATGAAACAGAGGCTGGCCGGTCGCGACTCAATCATCCTGCAATAGGCACCTCATTCACCATCGATGATTCCCAACTCACTATTCATCATTGCCCTCTTGGCGGAGACAGCCCCATGACATCATCCGAATCGACCTTTGTGGTAGGAATCGACCTGGGCGGCACCAAAATGCTGGCTGCTGTCGTAGATAGCCACGGCCAGATCTACGGCCGCAGTAAACGTAAAACGCTGCCGAAGTCTGACCGGCAAGCGGCGCCTGATGTCGTTGCCGAACGCATGGCCCGCACGGTGAGAGATGCTGTGGATAAAGCCGGTCTCAGTATGGCCGATATCGCAGCCGTCGGTGCTAGCGCTCCAGGTCCTGTCAATGTCGATACGGGGCGGGTGTTCCGGGTCGTCAATCTGCCTAAATGGGATACGTATTTCGATCTGGGCCCGGTGCTCTCCGAACACCTTGGCGTCCCCGTCTATGTGGACAATGATGTCACATTGGGCACATTAGGCGAAGCCGCTTATGGCGCGGCCAAAGGTATCGACGATGTCATCGGCATTTTCGTCGGAACCGGCATCGGCGGTGGTATCATCCTTGATGGCAAACTACGCCACGGATTCCGCTGGGGAGCGGGTGAGATCGGGCACATGCTCAATTATCACGGCACAATCAAGGATATCGAGCATTTTGCCAGCAGGGGCGCCATAAGCAAAAAAATGCGCGAGGCGGTTGCAAAAGGGAAATCAACTATCGTGGCCGATATCCTGGCCACACGGGGTGATGATCGTATTACAAGTGGCGTAATTCGTGACGCACTCGCCGCAGGGGATCCTGTGACGCAACGCGTTGTTAAAAATGCCCAGCAGGGCCTTGGACTGCTGATTGCTTCTGTCGTAAATTTACTCGATCCGCAGTGTATTGTCATGGGTGGAGGTCTGGTAGAAAGCCTGGGAGATCGATTTCTGGAACCGGTGCGAGATATCGCCTTCGAGCACTTCTTTCTGAAGGATGACGCCGATAAAATCATGATCGTGCCTGCGGCACTGGGAGATGATGCGGTTGCCCTGGGTGGTGCTGTACTCGCTCGGCAACGTGGTGGGGGATAGCGCCATTGATGGAGGATCGGTCGTTCCCTGAAACACCTGAAACAGGTGCTTATTCGATAATCGCCTTGCGGCTGTGGCTGAATGGCAGCGTGTTGCGTCTGGCGCCGGCTTGGGCACTTCTGGCGGGCGTTCTTCTTGCAGGCAGCGCCAGCATCACCACAGAAAATATGCTACAGATACTGCTGTCGATCTTGTTGGTAGACGCCGTGTGGGGCGCTATGTGGAACCAGATACAGCTCTTGTCTGCTAGAGATGTCGCGCTGCCAGCCGCTACCCTTGTATCGGGTGCAGTATCTGCCATCCCCTACGCCCAACCTTCGGCCCCGGTCACGCGGTTTTGGTTGTGGTTGAGTGGCCACGGTGATTCTCTGCTCAGCCGGGATGTGTGGCTTGCGTTCGTGATGGCCTCTGTGTTGGCCCTGATGCTCAACCATGCTGCCTTGTATGCAACGCTGCTGGTCGCCGTCTCGGCCTTGATTGGCGCATTCGCTATACCTGCCCTGCCCTCACTTACTCGATTTCTGGGAGCTGTCGTTGGTGTTGGCTTAGCAATGTGGTTGGGCCTTTCTCTATTCATGTCGGAAGGTGGATCGCTATGGCCGCAAGCCGATACTTCACTGGCTTGGCTGATCGGGACAGCGTTTACGGGGCTGGCATTCGTTTGGGAAGAGGTTAGAGCTGGGGCGCCGAGTGGCTGGGTGTGGGTGTCACAAGGCTTTCTGGTCGGTATCCTGCTGCTATTTGGGGAGTATGGTGCGGCCATTTTGGCAGTCGCCATTCTGATCATACCCGCAGTCCAGCTCGCAAAAGGGGGCGCGCCTGCCATGGGACGTTGGTACTTGTTGTTGCTACTTGGCGTAAGCCTCTATCTCGCACGCTGATGTTCGTTCCCCTGGCAGTTGTGTTGGTCCTGATAATTATTTTCGTTCTGCTGGGCTTGTTCATCTACTGGCTGATCTTTCTCACCGAAGGTGCGTATCTCGGTGAAGGAGTTGTCGTCTGGCTCTATGACCTCTACGCCGGCCGCTACGACAAGATCAAAGACTGGGCCGACGATGAAGAGATCCAATATCTGGCCGAACCATTCGCCAATGATATTGGCCCCTTGCGACATCCCCCCCTGATTCTGGATGTGGCCGCGGGCACAGCCGCTCTGACCAGAGCCACGCGCAAAGCAGGGTTGTTGCCCGATTCGACCTGGGTGCTGTTAGATGCCTCGGCAAAAATGCTTGACCAGGCCAAAGCACACCTGAGTACGGATCCTACCATCTACTTTTTGCAGCATAGCGCTCAGACCTTGCCCTTCGATGACGATATCTTCGATGTCGTAGCCTGCCTGGAGGCACTCGAATTTCTGCCCAAACCGGAAGAGGCATTGGCAGAGTTGATCAGAGTACTGCGCCCCGGCGGCCTTCTGTTCACTACCAATCGCGTGGGCACGATCAGTGCGATGATGCCCGGCAAAACCTGGTCGAAATCACAAGTATTCAGACTCCATAAAGAGCTGGGACAGCGCCATATCGCGATCCGCCCCTACCAGGTCGAATACGAATGGGTGAGCAGCGTCAAAGCCGGTAGATATACACCACCAGGGCGGGCGCAAGATAAAACCATTCTTGACATGCTTGCCACTGGCTGGAGAAGGATTTGATGTAGGATTTGCATCTACTGAATCTCGCGGTAGGACGCCAATGTTTTGACCGGAGATTCACGCCAATGCTAAACTGTGTCAGTTAAGAACAGCATATCTTTGGCTTAGTGACCTATATTCATGTCATTCAGGCCCTTTGATGCTGCAATCATGCCAAATCCATAGTACGACTACGTGGAAACTTTTTGTTCTCTATCGGACACTTTTGTGAATTGTCATTCTGAGCGGCACTTCGACTCCAATTTGCACATAGGAAGAGCGGACTTGTAGACAAAATGCTTATTGAAAGACCAATACCAGCGATGAATCTAGCGTAGCAGCTACCGCGAGACCCTTCGCTGGCGAAGACCCTTCGCTGGCGAAGACCCTTCGCTGGCGAAGACCCTTCGCTGGCGAAGACCCTTCGCTG
>JAAENG010000579.1 GCA_024224665.1 Chloroflexota bacterium
ACCACCCATGCCCTGCGGGGCATTGAAACGCCAAAAAAAGATCAGCAGGATGAGCAGGGTCTGGAGTCTAAACACCACCCATGCCCTGCGGGGCATTGAAACCCTTCACCATCTGAAAGGTCATCTTGTCCGCACTCAGGACGGGCATCGGCCGTAACGGCGCCATCCTTTCGATAAACTCAGGACAAGCCTGGGCATGCGCAAGCAGGAAATAGACAAGAAGTTCAAGGCGCAGTAAAGACGGTTTCGGCGTTTGGGTAGTTATGCAATATAATGGACGTTATCGATCATCGCAGTTCAAGAGTCGCCGGAGAAACTGAAAAATGGCTGTTGTAACACCAAGGGCGCCCTGATTTATCTGAAGATAGATTTTGAGAAACACAGCTTTCGTGATCAGCGAAGATCGTTTTATCGACATCTACAGGAGACCAACATGATTTCACAAACCTAATACCGCAGTTCTTTACGAAGAGGACGATTTATATGTGGCAGAATGCCACGGGGTCGGAACTGTCAGTCAGGGCTATACAATCGAGGAAGCGCTCGCCAATCTCCGAGAGGCAACGGAGTTGTACCTGGAAGAATTTCCTGTCAGCAGAATTACTCGACCTCTGTTGACAACCTTTGAGGTGGCGATTCATGCCTAAACTGCGGCGGGTGTCTGGGCAGAAAGCGGTTCATGCATTGGAGGGTAGAGAACCAGGCGATAGTGTGTAGGCTACGGTATAGTTCAGTTTCAGGATTTCTCCGTGACTAGCTCCTGCCCCAACGAGGTCTCACCGTCCCAGCATGGTCTGAGAACCATTTCTAGTCTGTGCATGGGTTCATCTGATACACTGTGGGCCTGTTTTTGAACAACTACCATCGAGAGAACTACATGGTCACAAACGATCTACTCCATCGCTACAACTACAACGAATTCACGGCCGAAAACGTTCTTCCCTGGATGAATTTCGACAACAGCCCCCCGCTGGATAGTCCAGGTCCAGATTTCCCGCTCTGGCAACTGGACGGTACGGCCACCCGCTTGAGCGCTATTTGGAAAGCGCATAGCTACACCATTGTCGAATTTGGCAGTTTCACCTGACCTTATTGCGGGATGGCGTCGCCATCCATGAATGCTATTGCCGACCGTCACGCGAACGCAGACGTCGGCTCGATCTTTCTGTATACAAATGAGGCACATCCAGGCGAGTGTTATCCGCCGCATCGTACAATGGAGGATAAGTTCAAACACGCGCGGAACTTGCGTGACAGATTGGGCGTCAGCCGTCCCATACTGTTAGATGCGCTCGATGGTGCTTGTCACCGCGCTTATGGTTCGATGCCCAACATGAGCTGGATATTCAACAGGGTTGGTGTGCCAATCTACAAATCAGATTGGAGCGACGCCCAGAGTGTCGACAGTGCAATTGCCTATTACCTTGATGTATTGAAACGAAGACGAGATCGTGAGCGCCTTGCACCCTTCCATGTCGAACGTATTGATTACCGCAGGCAAGATCGCGAGGGCTTTCGTAAGGGACTGGAGCGGAGTGGCCCGAGTGCTGTACGCGAGTTTGAAGAGGCGGGTTTTTAAGCCACAGCTCGGCTACTTGCCTGGCATGCGTCAGTGACATATCATTTGCTCTTCGCCGATCTTACATCCACTCTAGCCGATAAACTTGTAGACCTGGGCGCTATCACCCTGGTATCTCGGTTTTTGTGTCTACTGGGTTACAGAAAGGCAGCGGATTCGGGATTCACGACAGGCGTGATCGATTCCAAATCATCAGTTATATCTGATCCACTACATCCACTCTTGATCCGAACAATGGCAGGCAACACAAAGAATCGTGGCATCGTCCACCTTTACAGCAAATACCCTCGTCCCAAGCTCATAATCAAGCAAAAGAATGGCGCCACGCGTTCTCTGCCATTTCGTCGCGCCGGGCCAGGGCGCAGGCCGGGTGAATACCAATGGCTGGTAGAACCACCGCTGCCTGAGCAACAGCAGTGGTCGTTTCGCATCAACCCCAATTGGAAAAGAACCTTTGCGACCCGTCTATCTAACATCTGGATACAAGATGGCGAGCTTTTCGGCTATCAGCCGGCGGCCTTTGTATCACCCTCTCGTGTGGTCAAACTGCGGCGCTTCAAAGGGAGCCTACCGGCTCGATCCCTTTACATCTACCTGCCACGGGGCTACGACGAACATGGCGACAGGCGCTATCCTGTCATCTACATGCACGACGGTCAAAACTGCTTCGAGAAATTTGTGGCCGATAGTTATGCAGGCTCTTGGCGAGCCGACGAGACCGCCGGTTCCCTGATCAGCGCTGGGCGCATGCGCGAATGCATCATTGTGGCCGTAAGCAACAGCAATGGTGAGCGCCTGGCAGAATATCTGCCCCCTTATGTAACCTTCGAACGACCCCTGCCGCTCAAAGATAATGTCATAGGAAAAATGAAAAAAACGAGAGAGGTTCCCGCCGAAGTAATCCATGGCCGCGCCGATCTCACTGCAGCCTACTATCAGGAAGAGGTTGCAACCTACATCAACAGACGCTATCGTATACTGGGTGGACGCGAGCATACGGCCACATGTGGATCCTCGATGGCGGCACTATTTTCGACCTATCTTGCCTGGGAATACCCTGATTTCGCCCGACAGCATGCCCTTTTATCCCCGGCATACCACGTGACTGGCGACAGTGAAGGCCGTTCTGAAACCCTGGAACGCCTGCGTTCGCAACCACGCCGGGATGTCAGGCTGTGGCTGGATAGCGGCACGCTGGACGCACCAGGGCGCGGCGACGATGATATGATAAACACCCAAAAGGCAAGAGATGCTCTGCTGGAGAACGGTTATGTGATTGGCGAAGATATGCAGTATTATCTGGATGAAGGCGGCACACATCACGAGTCTGCCTGGGCAGTTCGCTTGCCCAAGGTCTTTGAATTCCTTTTTCCACTTCTCGAAGGTGATTGAACTATCGTGCGTAGAGACTGCGAGAGATTCTATAGCCCGGCCGTAGGTCGTGACATGCAAGTGCTGGTTTTCGGCCACTATGGGGCGCCCTTGATCGCTTTCCCTTCGGGTGGCGGGCAATTCTTCGATTTCGAGAACAACGGCATGATCGGCGCCGTCGCCCATCTGATCGACGCCGGCAAGCTCAAGGTGTATTGTCCAGAAGGCCTGGACCATGAATCTTGGCTCAACCAAGGGATCACGCCACATTGGCGAGCGTTGCGCCATAATGCCTACCAGGATTACATCGTCAAGGACCTTGTCCCCGCCATCCGTGTCGATTGCAATTCAGCCGATGTAAAAATAGGTGTGAGCGGTTGCAGCCTGGGAGCCTATCATGCTGCTAACTTCGCCCTGAAATTCCCGCACATTTTCCATTACGCACTGGCAATGAGCGGCCGTTATGATATCGAAGACATCTGCGGTTGGAGTGAGTCACAAGAAGTCTACTTCAACAATCCCCTCGCTTATGTGCCCAACTTGCAGGGGGGTGATCTACAACACGTTCGCGACAATACCCACATCGTTTTAGTGTGCGGACAAGGCGCCTATGAAGAAAAATGCCTGCGTGACACCCACCGCCTGGCCGATCTCCTCGTAGAAAAGGGCATTGGCCACGAACGTGATATCTGGGGACATGATGTCGAACATCACTGGTATTGGTGGCGCAAACAGTTCGCCCACCATCTGCACAAAGCACTGGCATAACATGCCAGAGATCAATCAAGTTAGGTGATTTATGTCAACTAAAACCATCGGACTATTACTCAGCGACGAAAATGATTGGCCATCGGTGTTCGAGGCGCTGGCACGTAAATTCAGCCCCTCCATCCGCTGCGGCGATACCACCTGTGCTATTCAGGTCGAGCGTGTGCGTATTCACCCCTTCAATTTGACCGCGCCCACTCGTTACAATCTGGTCATCGATCGTTTGGCCTATTGGCACTACAACCCGCGCGAGTGGTTAAAGAAAGCGGCGCTTTCCAATGGCGTCTACCTGCTGAACAATCCCTTTACCTTTCAGAGCATGGAGAAGCATTCGGCCTACTGTGCGATGCTCCGTCTGGGGTTGCCTATCCCGGACACCTGGCTGATCCCGCCCAAGATCGGACCTCTCGGCCAGAAATATGATGTTACCGCTGCAAATTATCACGATCTTTTCGATCTCCCCTCCATCGCCGCTCAGATCGGTTATCCCCTATACATGAAACCCTTCGATGGTGGCGGCTGGCGGGGTGTGAGCCAGATCAACGATGAACAAGAATTAATGGACGCCTATGACAACTCCGGCCACATGCTCATGCATTTACAGGCGGGCTTGAGTGACTACGACGTTTTCGTGCGCTCGCTGGGCATCGGGCCACAAGTGATCAGCATGCATTATGATCCGGGCCAACCTCAACATGGCCGCTACGTCGTCGACCATGGTTTTCTTGCGGCCGACAAAGGGCGAGAAGCGCAGATCGTCACCAAGGTAATCAACGCTTTTTTCCGTTGGGATTTCAATTCGTGTGAGGCGATTCTCAAAGAGGGCACGCTCTGGCCGATTGATTTTGCCAACGCCTGTCCCGACATTGCCCTCACCAGTTTACACTATTACTTCCCCTGGGCAATCAAAGCGCTGCTGGCCTGGAGCCTGTTCTGTATCAAGAGCCAACGCGCCATGCGCATCGACATGGAAATCGATCCCTACTTCCAGATCGCCGACTCCGATCGAAGCTACGAAGAGAAACTGTGCGCGTACGAGGCACTTGCCGATGCGCACTTGCAGACCGCACGCTTCGAGGAGTTTCGAGCGACCGAGCTGACCGCTTTGGATGAATCCATGTGGGAGTTGGTGCAGACACCTGAATTCGACGCCATTCTCTTGGAAACCGTGCAGGCTACTTTCCCAGAGCACGAGCACGAACGCTTCACCGCGCATTATCGAGGTCTCTTCACACACTGGGTTGATGCTGAAGCCTCAGGATCAGCGACGGCCTCCAGCTAGCTTTGTCGCAGCCGGCGATCGGCGCAGCACACGCATCGCCCAGATGCCGACAACAGGTCCGATTGCCAGAATCATAAAGGCGTATTCCCAGCCTACGAACGCTTGAACCATGGGAATCAAGCGTATAGTGAACAGGGTGAGGAGAAATCCAAGACTGGTCTGAAGGGTGAGGGTGGTTCCGGTGTAGGCCGGTATACACAGTTCTGATACACAGGCTGAGAACTGTGCGGAATCGGCCACAATGGCGAACCCCCAGATCAACGCCAGACCCACCAGCAAAATAGGATTGCCGCCGAAGAAGAATCCGATCAACAATGAGATCGCCCCGCTAACGAGCAGTGAGGTGATGGTAATGGCCGTGCGTCCGAAGCGGTCGGCCATTTGCCCGGCGATCAGGCTGCCCAGCCCACCCACGGCTATCACGGCGAAGGTCGCGGCCGCAGCCCAGGCAGGTGCGATGCCGACGAGGGCGAAACTGGCCAGAAAGAAGGCGGGAATCCATGCCCACATCGCGTACAGCTCCCACATGTGGCCAAGGTATCCTATATTGGCCAGGAGTGTGTCTTTCTCTCGTAAGATCTCGCCTACCAGTCTGAGATTGAATGGCGGCGCTTTGGCGCGATACGGTCCTTCCTCCACAAACAAGAGGGCGACAAGTCCCCCCACGATGGCTGACGCCGCCGCCAGATACATCACCGGCTGCCAGGCGCTGACCCCGCCAAAGGCGTTGAGCAAGTGCGGCGAGGCAGAACCCAGCGTTAGGGCGCCGACAAGTAGGCCTATGCCCAGGCCCCGATCAGCTTTCGTCCAGGTCGCCATGATCTTCATACCCACGGGATAAACGCCCGCCAAAAAGACACCGGTGAGAAATCGCAATATCAGAGCAAGGGTAAGCCCGGTCGCGACTGCCGGTATCAAGGCGGTGGCGAGGCCGGCTAACAAGGCAGACGAGGCGAAAAACCAGCGCGAGGGAATCCGATCCGCCAAACTGAACACTGCCGATGTCAATGTTCCGACGACGAAACCGATCTGCACGGCCATTGTCAACCAGGCTCGGCCGCCGTCGTCCAGTTGCCAGGCCTCTGTCAGGGCGGGAATGATGGCGGTGGCAGAGAACCAGACGGCCATTGCCAGTAACTCGGCCAGGGCCAATAGCAGTAGCGTTCGCCATTTAAGCCGAGAGTCAATATTGCTAATCGTATCACCTGCTGCTGGGGTTGAATTCATAGACAAGGATACCAGACAACAAATACTCCACCACCTGGGTACCGATCAAGGCAGCGGCACAGTGACAACGCGCAAATACAGGCCAAGAGATAAGGACTTAGGGCAGAATAATGTATTGGTCAGAGAGAGGTTGGACATTGAATGCAGAGCAAACATCGGCAGTTGCGGGCGCTTTTCTCAATGAAACCCCGACAATTGTCGACGTTTATACTGACAATCCGGCGAGACGACTTGTTCAAAGTGACGTTGCCTAATACAACTTAGGGCAGAATAACTTGCCGATTTGGCTCTTGAAATGACGGTAGAGTTCCGCAAGTTATTGAATTCTCAGTCCAAATTGTAGGTACCTGAGTTCGGAGTTCTATTGCCGCTCACGGATTAACAGGGATGACACGGATTTTTCAAGGCTAGAATGTCGTCAGTGATGACTTAAAGGTGTATTTATCCGTGTTATTCTGTGTAAATCCGTGAGCCTGTCTTTAACCCCGAACTGAGGTTAGGTGGCTCCTTCGGAGTTTGGTGGATACTACTAGCACTACAACGAGACTTCGACCGCGCAACTGTCATGCTGAGCCCGCCGAAACATCTCGCGTCACTTGCAAAGACGAGATTCTTCCTCGCTGCACTCGTCAGAATGACAAAGTCTCGTTGTAGTACTACGAAGGTGTGTTTCGTTAGCGCCAGACATCACGTAACACGCAACACATGTTCTTCCAGGACTACACGAAGTCCTGTCGAACCAGATTAGTCTATCGGCTTTGCCTCTCAATCGGCGCTGACCTTGACCCCCCGCCAGAAAGCAACATAGCCCGTTATCTCTTGGGCGGCATCCTTTGGCTGCGGATAGTACCAGGCGGCATCCTTATTGGTCTTGCCATCGGCACTGATTGAGTAGTAGCTGGCGGTTCCTTTCCAGGGACAGGCGGTGTTTTTGTTGCTGGCGACAAAGTATTCTTCGCGGATGGAATCGGGGGGGAAGTAGTGATTACCCTCAATGATGATTGTATCGTCACTCTCGGCCAGAACGACGTTATTCCACGTGGCTTTTTGCATTTTATAAGGCTACCTTTGGTGCCTGCGCTGTCTGAAACGAGCGCAGAAGTGTGATGTTTTGGATACGACTGGGGGCAAAACCCAAGGCATAGAGCGTTCAACGGTTGTGAACCTTACGCTTTCTCGAATTAAATCTTCGAGCGTTCGGCATGCCACCACCAGGCGCTTGCTATAGCCAGCAGAAGCAGAGCCGGCAGCCATTCCAGAGCACGCACCCACTCGTATTCACGAAGATCCTGAGGATTGATGTAGGTGATATATGAGAATATAACGGCGGCGCTGAGATAAAGCCAGGGAGCGAGCAACCACCACCGACCCGACTTTTCTTCCGAACCGGGGGCCAAAAAAGGCAGGAACGCAATGACGATTAGCAGATACCAGGGATGTAAAGTCGGCGTTAGCAACACATAGGCCATGAACGGTACGGCCATTAAGCGCAGGGCGCCGCGACTATGTGATTGGCGTCGTGCTGCCCACCAGATTGCGGCTAACACAACCAGCAACATGGACCCCACCATCATTTTTGCCAGGAGATCGGCCGAGGACAGACCGGCGCTCGTTATAGCTTGCTCAGCCCAGTGAAACACTCCGCTATTAAACTGCCACTGATCTCCGTAGATACGCAGCGCTCCGAAAACGCCCCGGCCATCCAACTCCCCAAACAATCCCCAGCCGGCGAAGAGACCGAAAGGCAGTAAAACCACAACCACCGTGGCGAAGTATATGAACAGATAGCGCCAACGCCAGCGCCAGAACAACATAGGGAGAAGCAAGATTGGGAGCAGCTTCGTGAGGGTTGCCAGAGCCAGAAATAGGGGTGACATCAGCAGTTTGAGTTTCTCGCTACGGGTCACCGCACTATCTGATTTTACCGATAAAGTTAGCCACAGACTCAGCAACATCAGCAGAATCATATAGGCGTCGATATGGGCGCCATGTGCCACTTCAAGCACAACCAGGGGATTCCAGAGATAGATGAACAAATGGCGGCCCGGCAACACCGCCAGTTGCAGGAGTCGCGCAATCAGTAGGCCGTTGAATAGATCGATGATGACCACGACTATCTGCATCGAGAGAGGTTGCAAGGGCAGCAATCGTGTAACAGCGGCAAACATCCCTTGTGCTGCCGGCAGATAGGGGCTGGCCATCCAGGTGTGATTGGCCAGGGCACGGATCGGTAAGGCGATTGGGTCAAATTCAGGCGCATCGATGGCAAAGGCATAGGGATTGATGCCCTGACTTATTACATGGCCATCCCACAAGTAGCGGTAGACATCATCTGAAAGTGTGGGATGGGTTAGCAACAGAATAAGCCTGAAGAGGATGGCGGGGACCCAGATCCAGGCTAAAGAGAGACTTGAGGTGCGGTTCGCCCAAACAAGTGTCAGAATATAGGCAGCGAATGCGATTCCGTAGAAAACAATAGTGACGGGCGTCTGGCCGGCTCGCAGAGTGCCTCGCGCTTCATTCAGCCAAACCATACCGAGGTAAGCTGCCAGACTCACCAGTATGAGTGCCACAGTCGGTACATGCCGTGAGAAACGATAATTCGTTGAATTCATGAGTAAGGAGATGCTGAGTCATACCGTCTGATACGTGATGTCCGCCAAGCATGCAGTGTTACCCTGCCAGTCGACGCCTTACAATCTGATGCATTTAAGACAACTCTACGGTATATTTAGCCAATAGACATTTTCATGCCCACCTCTCTTAAGAGCAAGTTCCTTGGATCTACGTGTTGCGTGTTGCGTGTTGCGTGTTGCGTGTTGCGTGTTGCGTGTTGCGTGTTGCGTGTTGCGTGTTGCGTGTTGCGTGTTGCGTGTTGCGTGTTGCGTGTTGCGTGAGGGTTGTATGCTAACGAAACATGCCTTTCTAGTAGGAGCTGTATTAGTCAAGCACATGTTACCCATTGGCCGAGGAATGAACTACCCTAGTAACAGACATTTTCGCGGGTGAAACCCCGTCATTCGGGGGTTTCCGCTCCGAAAAATAGGAGGGCATTTGCGCAAGGTATCTTTGCCCAATACACTTTCTAGTAGGAGCCATGCAAATTCCGAAAAAGCCGATATTGTTTAGGCGGCGTATCCCGGTCTACCGGTCTACTGGTCTACTGGTCTACCGGTCTACTGGTCTACCGGTCTACCGCTCTACCGGTCTACTGGCCTACCGGTCTACCGGCCTACCGTTCTACCGGCCTACCGCTCTACTGCGATTACGTAATATCCGCTTAATGTTTGTTGATAAGAATGGATGACATGATTGAAACGAAAGACTTAAGCTTGGCAACGTCCTTGGCGAATGGATCGCCAGAGTGCAGACCCGCTCCCTACAAGCTTTGGCTTTACACCAATTATGATTGCAATATACGTTGTAGTTACTGCGTTGCAGAGTCCTCCCCTGAGGCGCCTCGTCGCGCTCTGGGATTGGCGCGGGTCAAACGCCTGGTTGATGAGGCCTTGGATCTTGACATCGATGAGATCTTCTTTACCGGAGGCGAGCCCTTCATCCTCGATGACATCTACGATATGCTAGCTTATGCTTCGGCGCGCCTGCCGACGACAGTACTGACTAACGTCATGTTGTCAAAAGGCCGGCACTTGGACCGCCTGCTCACAATCGCCAATGACAATCTAAAAGTGCAGGTAAGCCCTGACGGCGCCCGTCCCGAACATCATGAACCCCATCGAGGATCGGGTACATGGGCGAAAACGGTGGAGGGAATCCAGCGCTTGTTGGAGAATGATTTTCATTTGGTATTGAGCACAACCGAGACCGCCGATAATGTCGAATATCTCGACGAACTGGCCGACTACCGGCAGATGTTGGGTATCCCAGAACGGGATCACATCATCAGGCCGGTGGCGAAGCGAGGCTTTGCTCAAGAGGGCATCGATGTGGACGTCACAACGCTTGCGCCAGAAATTACCGTGACCGTCGATGGCATCTACTGGCATCCTCTGGCATCGCCCGGCAGTGACGATATGCTCATCACCCGTGAGCATTTCCCTTTAGCTGCTGCTCTGGACGCCATCCAGGTACAGTTAGGTGGCATGGACCCATCAGATCAAGCCAAATTACATAAATGCAGGTGAGGATAAAGGAGTCGCTTCCGTGGGAAGTGAACAAAAGTCTGAAGATAGATTCTTCTGGTTAGCATTGGCTGGCAGCCGCAGCATGATCGGCTTGCTGTGGCTTATCTCATTACGGTGGAAATTACCGCCCAACTTCACCCCACCCCCCGGTATGAACGGCCTGATGGACTGGCTCGAACTAGAGGTGGCGCACCCGACCATCGCTTTGTATGCCGACCTTGTAGCAAACATCGTTATCCCCAATTTCATGGCATTTGCCTGGCTTGTTTTTTTGACTGAACTGGTAGTCGGACTTCTGCTATTCACCGGAACCTTGACCCGGGTAGGGGCGCTGATCGGCCTGCTCATGGCGCTTAATCTCGGCATTGGACTGGCCGAAGTCCCGGGCGAATGGCCCTGGTCCTATCTCATGTTGGCAATGTGGCACGGCCTGTTCTTGCTGACGCCGCCACAGAAACTGCTGGGGATAGATCGCTGGTTGGGTAGCAAGCTACCAGCGGGGCGAGCAGGCGCCATACTATTCGGAACATAATCAGGATGTAGTCACAAATAACCCGAGTTCACACCAAGAATCAGAGCTAGGGTTGTTCAAGCTGTGATTCTATTAGCAAGCACGTAGCTCCAAAAGAGTTAGAGTAAGATTTTTCAGAGAGGCGACATGAACGAATCATCAGAAACCAGATATCTGCGCACATTGATCGCAATCCTTCGCATTGTCCTGGGCATCATTATCCTGGCCACATGGTGGGAAAACCAACAGAAAGGCCTGTATAGCGCCCAAGGCATCAGTGATCTATTCACGCATCCGGATTGGGGTGCATTTACCCATGGTGGTGGCTCATTGCTTGGTTATCAGGCCATCATCGAAAACACGGTTTTACAGGTACCAGGTGCGTTTGGCGCCCTGCAAATGGTGGGCGAATTGCTGCTGGGTCTGGCCCTGCTGGTGGGCGGATTAACGCCACTGGCTGCGGCAGGAGCCAGCTTCTTCTTCCTCAATCTCTTGCTAACCTACGCCGGCCATTCCGACGAGTGGATTTGGTCGTATGTCCTGCTGTTGGCGGTCGCTCTTGTGGTTATGCTGGCGCGAGCAGGACGTAGTCTTGGGATTGTCGCATGGCTGGCGAAACGTTGGGGGCGACCCCCTCTAGGCATACTGTGGTGATGTTGAAGACCAGGTCGGGTCACCCTTTCGCGAACCAATCTCAAGCCAACTCATCTCTATTGTTAACCCTATGCTATTCATCGAAATCATCTACTTCCTGAGTACGGCGCTGCTGGCAGTGTATGGCATACACGCACTGTTCAACACAGTGGTATATCTACGAAACCGCGATAAGCCAGCTGCGAAAACCACAACAACGCCTGAATCAGAAGCGCTGGATCTAGCGTTCGTGACCGTACAATTACCGGTTTACAATGAGCGACATGTGGTCAACCGCCTGATCGAAGCCGTAGCGCATCTGGATTGGCCAGCTGATCGGTTACAGATCCAAGTGCTCGATGATTCAAGCGACGATACTGTGCAAATGGTTGCAGAAGTGGTTGCACGTCTGCGGAGGAACGGAACCAGGATCGAACATGTGCGGCGCCCTGATCGCGTGGGCTATAAGGCGGGTGCACTCACCTATGGTATGCAAACTGCCAAGGGTGAGTATATCGCCATTTTTGATGCCGATTTCGTACCCCCACCCGACTTTCTACATCGTACGCTGCCCAGTTTCTCAGACCCTGCTATCGGTTGTGTTCAAACCCGTTGGGGACATCTCAACCCCGAGGTTTCACACCTGACCCGTGCCCAAGCTTTAGGCATCGACGGGCATTTCACGGTCGAACAACATGCTCGTAATAGTCTGGGCGCATTCCTCAACTTCAATGGTACGGCCGGCATCTGGCGCCGATCCTGTATGGAGCAAGTGGGGGGATGGCAAGGTGATACGCTTACCGAAGACCTCGATCTCAGTTATCGGGCGCAGTTACAGGGCTGGCGCATCACCTATCTGCCGTACATCGAAGTGCCCGCAGAGCTGCCTGTACAGATCGACGCCTTCAAACGCCAACAGTTTCGCTGGGCCAAAGGCAGTATTCAGACAGCCAAAAAGCTCGGCATAAGCCTCTGGCGCGCACCACAGCCCTTATGGCGCAAGGCTTTGGGAACGTTACACCTCACCGGGTACCTTGCCCACTTTTTGATGCTACTCAATTTGGTGCTATTGCTGCCGGTCATGTTTATACGGAGTCCATTTCTCTGGCTTACAGGGGTTTTCAGCGTGGCTGCAATCGGTCCTCCCTTGCTCTACTGGGTAACCATGCAAACCCGACTGCCGGCATCTGTCTCGAAAACCACGCGGCTTGCGCGTCTGGGCATCCTTGTGGCAATGGGAACAGGGCTGGCAATCAACAACACCAAAGCGGTCTTGGAAGCACTCACCGGCCGTGAAAGCGCCTTCAAGCGCACGCCGAAGTTCGCCGTGACAAATAAAGGTAGTGCATGGCAAACTAGTAGCTACACTTTGCCTCGCGGCCCCACTGCCTGGCTTGAACTCGTACTGGCAATCTATGCAGTTTCGTTACTCATTTACGGCCTGAGTGTGGGCATGTGGTGGATGTTCCTGTGGCTGATGATGTACGCCAGCGGCTTTAGCTACATGGCTTATCTCTCCTTCGCACAGGCCTTCCAACTCAATGCCACACGCTCGACACATCGTTTATCGTCCATCGTCTCAAGCGAAAATTCGTGATGCCTTACGATGCGATGGCTTAGAGCATAGAGATTCAGAATGAAAGATCTAGCTGTAATGGTCATGGCCAAACGTCCGCAACCAGGACGCTCAAAGACGCGCCTTACACCTCCTTACTCTGCGAAGATGGCCGCAGGTTTATCTGAAGCTTTCCTCAGAGATGTTCTGACCCTTGTGGGTGCGATCACTGCTGTAACACCCTTTGTCGCTTACGCGCCCCCCAGCGAAGTAGCTTATTTCCAACATCTCGCTCAGGGATTCGCATTGATTCCCCAGCTTGGTGAGTCGCTGGGAGAGCGCCTTGATCATGTACTTACAAGCTGTCTTGAACGGGGATTTGAACGGGTTGTCGCCCTTAGCAGTGACACCCCCAATCTGCCCATGGAGTATTTGTCTCAGGCATTCTCAAATTTGAGGGAGCCAGAGATAGATGTGGTGCTGGGGCCATGTGACGATGGAGGTTACTATCTGATCGGCGTGAAAGCGCGCCCCTCACACCTTGTGCTCGATGTGCAGATGTCTACCCCCTTTGTCCTAAAGGACACCCTCGCTGTCGCAGACGATGAGAATTTAAGTGTGCACTTGCTCCCTGCCTGGTATGATGTGGACACCATGTCTGATCTGCAGCGACTGCAAGAGGATTTATCTGCCCGACATACTATGCAAACGCCTTATACGCGTGCGTTTCTGGAATCGGTCCAGTTGGTGTCATGAAGACCATCGTCATCATCCCCGCCCTGAACGAAGAGGGCGCCATCGCCGACCTGGTGCGTGCGACTTTAGAACAGCAGGTAGAGGGTGTCATCGTTGTTGACAATGGTTCCAGTGATGACACCGCAGATCTGGCTGCCAATGCCGGCGCCTTGGTAGTCAGCGAACGCCGCCGTGGTTACGGCTTTGCCTGCGCCGCCGGAGTAAGCGCTGCCGCGGATGCCGATATCCTCCTGTTTTTAGATGGCGACTACAGCTCACTGCCCGAAGACATCCCCAAACTCGTGGATCCAATCAAGCGCGGAGAGGCTGACCTGGTACTTGGATCCAGGTTTTTAGGACACATCGAGCCCGGCGCCATGCCACTCCATCAGCGCTTCGGCAACTGGCTGTCGGCTTGGTTGATGCGTCGCCTTTACCACATGCCTGTAACCGATCTAGGCCCTTATCGAGCTATCCGATCTGATCTGCTACGAGCATTAGACATGCAGGAAATGACCTTTGGCTGGCCAACTGAGATGATGGTGAAGGCCGCAAAGCGGCATGCTCGTATCGTCGAAGTGCCCGTGTCCTGGCGCCTGCGCAGGGCGGGCAAATCTAAGATCAGCGGCACCGTCAGGGGTTCGGCATTGGCAGCCTGGTACATACTTGGTGTGACATTGCGTTATGCAGTGAAGTAAGGCTGTTCCAGGAAAATAACAATCCAACACTCGTGGTGCGTGTTGCGTGGTGCGTGGTGCGTGGTGCGTGGTGCGTGGTGCGTGGTGATTTCACGCCAAAATTGGGCATGGTTCATTACGCTAGGAATCGATCTTTACAATTATGGCATCATATACCAACGGGATGGAATCCCTGGCTCAAAGTACAAAGCGCCCTCAGGCGCTCGCGTGCTGGCAAACTAGGCCCTGAGGGGCCTTCGTAATTTCAGCGACGAATTCCATTCGGTTCGTGGAAACGCCAGAATTGTAAAGGGGACAAGTACTCAGGATGAACCTCGCCCAATTTCACGCCAAAACCCCCCACGTTTTACGTTTTACCCTTCACGTAGGACTGTGATTTTGGGAGCATTTTGATTCTGGAGCTCCCTAAGTCGGACACGATAAATGCGGCGGACGTGCAATGTGTAGCGGGAGGGAAAATCAATCGTTGGTAATCATATTCCGGCGCTAGCAGACGAGTATAGCCGCTGCCAAAGAGAAGCAGCCAGTCACCATCGACATGCCAGTTGGCGCTGGGGTACGATTGGAAACTGCTACGGATTGGCAACGTGTTCAAGATGTCTTCATCCAGATCGTAGAGCAGTAAACGCGGACGTTCGGTCTCGGCAATGACTTGCCAGCCCATGACAAAGCGATCATGATCTAAATTGGTTTGCAAGGTGGCGATGCCCAAATGATCTAGCCAGCGCGCCTGGCGATCGGCAATATCAAATTCGACGATGTAGTGGATATCTACCACCGCATCCACCAGAATGGTAATCAGCAAGGTGTCAGGTTTGGCGGGGTGGGCGAGGATGTTCATGGTTTGATACCCCTGTGCGATCTGGGAGGGCAGGACAGCCTTTAGCTCAGCCATTGTTACGAGTTCAGATATTTCATCGTTTCCCATCGCTCTGCTCAAAATGCGATGTCATCCACCTCCCAGCCAACATCCACGCGCAGATCAAAAGCGATATCGGCATGCAACAGCAGCTCAGCGTAATCAGCGCTTTGTAGCGGCCATTCACCATACCCCAGGTTCGTTAATTCTCGCTCCGCCAACGCCGTAAAATAAAGGATGTGTTCGCAGCTAATCATAACCTGACAATTGCGCCATCAGTGGAATCAGTGCGCGCCGCACATAGCCTCTGCTCAAGACCTCCATGGCTTTCTCATCTGCGGGATAACCAACCAGAGAGGGCGCGGGCAGGCGAATTGGCGAGGCGCTAAGGCCATCCGGCGGGAAGGCCGAAGTGGCCAATGTTTGCGGATCGGTGGAGAATTCGATATCCAAGCGCATGCCTCGAGGACAATCATAGCCGAGGGCGTCATCGCAGAGTGCATCCAGCGCCTTATCCATCTCGCCAATTAGGCGTCTGCTGATCTCGGTATCGCCTTCAGGATGCTGCAATTGAATTGCGCCTGCCTGTGAAACCCCAGTCCCTTTCCAGAACGATGTCGGCGGAGCCGTGTACCGCCATATTCCCAACTCATCGCGCACAAAAAAATCGACCCGATCCAGGGTTATTGTCTCCGCTTCCTCATCTAACCCCACCCGATATTTGACCCGACCCTTCAGCTCTGCCACATTGCTTTCACGATCGATGTGAATATCTACAACCTCCGGCGCAGCATGAAGGGCATACAACCCGAATCCCTCTCGCCCCACCAGGCCGCCTCTAGCGATCGCTTCAAGCTGTCCCTGCTTCCAATCATGCTGATCACCGGCCAAGAATAGGCTAAGGATTTCGGAATCATGCTGCCACGCTTTCTCGAAAATGAATGTGGCGTCCGCTAGAAGTTCCTCTTTTGCTCGTTGTTCTGCCTTGTCAAACCAGAGCTTGATCCCGCCAGCTGTGAAGGCTATCGCCAGCAATCCCAGAGCGGTTATGAACAGAATTCGTCTGCTAGACAAGGCGCGCTGCTGACGCTTCCTGTCTTGCACCTGATCCTTCTCAAAAGTCCACCGAAAATCGGACATCTTCTCACCCTCTGCCTGATTGCCAGACCAAAGACTAGCTTACTGATGTTTATTATCTCACTAAAGGCGCTGCATTTCAAGTGTAGATGGTAGTGCGGACAGTAAATGGAATCGTCACACTTGCGGGACTTGTGTGGGGACTGGTATCATGACAAGTTGCCGTATTGAATGACACCTATCTAGGCGTTGGATCCCAAGCGCATTGATGGTTTGCAGATGACATCTGATTTACCGAGGAGAAGCATGACGGAAGCAACAAATGTAGCGGACGAGCTGCCCGAGGTTCCCATGTTCGATCGAGGTTATGGCTACAAGGTCGGGACTGACCTCTACCTGGTACGGCATGGCGAATCTATGACCAATACCTATAAGAATCTCGTCGCCTATGATCCAAATTTGACCGCCCTGGGCTGGACACAGGCCCTGCTGGCCGGCGCATATATGGCCGAACATGCGCCGGTGGATGTGGTGGTGACCTCGCCATTGCGCCGGGCGCATAGCACCGCCCTCGCCATTGCACACAAACAGGGTTTGGAACCTGTGCCAATGACCGGCATCGAAGAATTCAGCCAGGTCTATTGGCATGAACTGCCTTTGCACCATCCCACTCGACCATGGTGGGGGCGCAACGATTGGACTCCCAAGTTCGAGACCCAACCTGCTTTTGTTGCTTTTCGGGATCGTGTACAACAAGCGCTGTCGGAGATCTTGGAGCGCTACAATGGCCAGCGTATCTGCATCGTCAGCCACGGCGGCGCCATCGATATCTTGACGGCGGCGATGGTTGGGGCGCTACAGCTTTCATCCTGGACCG
>JAAENG010000580.1 GCA_024224665.1 Chloroflexota bacterium
TACGCAGAAGTTTCGGATATTAATAAAACCTCGTTCCTAAGTGGGATAATCCTGGTGTCAAAGCCTGCAACCGTCAGAAGTATATATTGTTATCGTTTCCGTACCCGTGAACGTTATCATACATTCCACAGCGCGTCAAAAAATGTTAGCTAATTTACCCCGCTCATTCACGTTACGGTCCCGTTCTAACAAGTGCGGATCCCAGAGGCATTTGTTTGGTCAGATCAGGTAATCTGGCGTCCTGAACCCGTCATTCCAGGTTCAGGACGCGATACTTCTACATGGTGTGATAGGGCACATCAGCCCTACCCATACAACGGCCCAAAGTTCGCACAAGCCCGATAGTCAGCACCCTCGCGATCCGCGGTGCCGAAGGCATTCCAGGCGCTTGGCCGGAAGATCGTGGCCTCATCGACATTGTGCATGTAAACGGGAATACGCAGCATCGAGGCCAGGGTGATCAGGTCGGCGCCATAGTGGCCGTAACCAAAAGCGCCGTGGTTGGCGCCCCAGTTGTACATCACATTGTAGGCATCTGTGAAGGCGCCTGAGCCGGTGAGATTTGGCACGAACCAGGTGGTAGGCCAGGTGGGGTTGGTACGCTGGTCCAGTACATCATGCACATCTGCTGGAAGTTCCACAGTCCAGCCCTCGGCGATCTGCAAAGCCGGGCCCAGGCCCTTGACCAGATTGAGGCGGCACATGGTAACGGGCATGTCGCCGCGCGTGAGGAAACGTGTAGACCAGCCACCGCCACGGAAGTACTCAACCATGGAAGTGTGCCAGGTTGTGGCGTCCATGCAGGCCTGGGCTTCTTCGGGTGAGATCTCCCAGTAGGGTTTCATCACCGGTTGGCCATCGATAGACTGTTGGCCGGTGCCATCGAGCGCGGCGGGGCCTGAGTTGATCAGGTGGAGGAGGCCACCCGCTGCCCGGCCCTGGAGATCGTGGCCCGAGACACGTTTGACTGCTTCAGGGCTCCAGTACGTGCGCACATCGGCGAAGATCTGGGCCGTACCGCTGAGGAGATGGCCGAACAACATGCAGATACCGTTGAGTGCGTCA
>JAAENG010000581.1 GCA_024224665.1 Chloroflexota bacterium
GCTGAGAACTCTGGAAAACTTTTTTGAGCTATTATTTACCCCCGTTTACACAGGTGCGAACGAGCAAAACCCCCCTGTATATAGGGGTGCGAACAGCCGTTTTAGACTTTTCCAGAGTTCTCAGTAAAGCGATAAACTCACTTATTTATGTTAATCGTCAGCTATGCGGCGAAATCCCCCCGCACAGCCCCTTTTCTACAGTACATTCCCCAGCAATTTATCTCAAACCCCTCGACACATACCGCGGGAAGGATATTCAAACATGGCTAAAGAAAACAATAGTTTCATTTCATTTCTCACAAACAAGAAGATTTACTATATTTTCCTGTTCACATATTTCGGCTTCATGATTATTCCACAATGGTTTCGCCCTTTCTCCACACAATTTATGGTTTGGATTATTGCATTACCAATTATCTTGCTTATACTTGTCGTGATTGGTGTTTGGGGAATATTGGGGATTCGGCGGGCTAAAGCAAACAACCATTCACCTGAGCCAATGCACAAATTCTTCATCCGAATAGCAAGCACCGGTCTTCTATGGTTTGGAATATCAGTTGCGCTTACCTCTTGCACTTCCTATCTTTACAACCATCAAGAATTCAATTCAGAAGTCTGGCGAAGCTCAAATTCAGCCAGTTATGTTCCTCATGATTTGACCTCACGACAAAAAATGCTTGATGATGTAATCAAGAATATTCTCCCAGGAAGTACTCAGGATGAACTTGAAGTCTTGCTTGGAGAATCAGCGGATACTGGCCTTCCCTGGACCACGTCTTATGACTTGATCTTCCTTCTTGGCCCAGACCGAGGGCTCTTCGGCATAGATTCGGAATGGCTTCTTATTTGGGTTGATGAGAACGGCTATTTTGACAGGTACGAGATCTTCACTGATTGAGCCGCCTAACACCCGCTGGAGCCGACAGCGCCTATTTGCGCTCGTTGTATCGCTGCTTTTTGGATTAGTTGGTAGACTTACCCAGTAAGGTGGTTGTGCAAACCCGGCGCCGCGGCTCAGCTTCATCGTTAGTGCTGATGAACCATTTTCATGAGTTATCTTCGCCTACATTTCGCACTTTACCAGAAGAATAAAGAGACAAGTAGAAAGGGGGAGGTGGTCAGGTCGTCGGATCATATGCGCAGCTTGCCCATTTCCTCGGACGAATCAAGCCCCATTGCGTCCTCTGCACCTGCATTTTGGCTAGCAGGCGCACGGGTACCAGGGTCAGGTCTGGCCCCTAACATTTCAAGGGTAGTTGAGGCAGAACGATATTAGGTATCTTCTTCTGTAGAGAGAGTAGAGGGGTGTCCTGTTCTTGCAGAAGTTCGTTGAGAGCAAGGGAGACAAGTTGGAGGAGAAGCTGGCATTCGTGAGAGATGGGAGAGAGCCGATAGAGGCAACTGCCGTCATGACAACGAGTTTCGATGAGGCAGAGTTGTTCGAGTTTGCGAATGAGTTGGCGTGTGGTGAGTTGCAGTCCTTGCTGGCGCATAGGTTCGACTTAGCTCACTACAAGTCTGTCGCTCTAGGAGGCTGTAAGCGAGCAGGGCCAGCATGTTGAGTAGAAGCATGGAAGAGATGCGCTGATCTTTATGCAGGTAGATAGGTGAGACCTTGAGGTCCTGCTTGCTGATGAAGAAACGTTTTTCACCTCCGTCCCTTCGACAAGCTCAGGACGAAGCCTTGTCCCGATAGATCTGAAACATCTGCTGGTGCGTAAGGGAGTAGTCGTTGGTGACCAGCAGATACCGACCATCGAGGCGTTCTTGCACAGCCAGGGCCTCATTGTTGAGTTGCCAGTGCAGATTCACAGCGCCGGTAGGAGTTTCATAGGCGCTGACTTGCATGAATTTTCCCACGTTTGAGTTTCGTAGTTTCGAGTTGGCTCGGCGTTGTACTGTCTTGACGCTGCGTAGACGAGGTTGGCCGATGTCAGCCCGCACCTGTGCCAGTTCCGCCTCCCCAAAGCTTGCAGTCGCTGCCTGCGCTTCTGACGCCATTGATCACGCAGGGGGCCAGCCAGTACGACCAAGCCTTTGTTGGTGACAGTGCGCCCTTCGTGGCTGAATGTGACCTGACAGCCCCGACCCCAGTACTGCGGGTTTGGGCCGGTGACGATAGGATAATCCTCAAACTGTTCATCCGTCCACACCCTCAACAGCTCCTTGCGTCCACGCAACCCACCCAGAAAGCGTAGGCCCACTTTCTTGTATGCCATGGCAATTTCAGCACTGAGCATGGCACGATCTCCCACCACTAGGGTTTGTTCAGGGGCCTGTCCCTGCGCTTGCAGGCAGTGAACGAGTTGGCCCATGTTCTCTTGCACTGTGGCTTGGTCCGTCATCCGCCCTGACCACTGGCGATAAAACTAGGGCAGGTTCCCATCCGCCGTGGTGTTGAGGCCCAGCTTGAAACTTGCGTTTGTTGCTGGGGGTGTTGTGAGCAAAGCCGAAATCAATCAGCTCGCTGCCAGCATAGCGGCCATGCGCCACAAAGGCGGTGAGGTCGTAGAATATCATCGAGAGGTCAATGTCCGCTTTCGCAAACGCCTTCCCCATCACCTCCAGCCAGATGGCTTCCAGGTGCGGAGCCAATGCATCCAGTGTCCGTTCCAGACGGTCATCATTGAACTTCGCCGCAGGTATGTCCAACACTGCCACCAGTACGGTCTGCGCCACCCAGTCAGCGATCCGATACAATGGCTACGGGAACATCAAGCGGTTGAGGATCAGCACCTGCGCCACTGTGCCATGATTGACTTCCCCCTCAGTGGGGCAGTGACGATTGATGATATCACGTATGTTCAGCGTTTCCAGCAATGCATACAACACCGGCAATGCCCCCAACTGATAACGCAGTTGGCTCGCCGTCAACCAATCCACCACCTGCGCCATCGACACCATTCCCCGCAATGCCAACCGTGCCAACTGCCCCACCTGTTGCGCACGTCGATAGCGCTGCCGCAAGGCTTGATAGTGCCGCATAGTCCATTTCTTCCAGCGATAGCGGCTCCACCAGGGAAACAGCTCCCTTTCTTCCTCTTCCTGTAATGCTACTCCCACCGCTGATACCGCTGTCTCTTCTAGACTGAATGATGGCGGCGTGATCAGGCAGGTGAACATGACTAATGCCCACACCAGCCAGACCCAGATTCGTGTGCGAGTTGATTCCGTGGCAACATGCATGGGAAGATGCTCCTGGCAATGTCGGTTTTTGATACCCATACATTGCCACAATGGAGCATCTTCGTCATCTTTGTCTCTTTATTCGATTATCAAGGTGCGAAATATAGGCTAAGTACATTTGCCACCGCGGTATAAGGCAGACCATACAGTCGCCCCTCGTAACTCACTGCATCCAGAACCGCCGGCTCTAAATCACCTAAATCATAGTCATCCCGGGCAATGATCGCATCCAGTGCTTCGTCCGTGCCTTCCCGTGCATATTGCATCAGCATGATCTCATCTGCGCCAACGAGATCAAAGGGCGGCTCATCCTCGCTAAAACTGCGGCCGATCAATTCCCAGAACTCAGGGATCTCGCTTAAGACAACGTCGACCTCGACGCCGGTTTCTGCTGTAAACGCCTGAACTGTGCGATGGATATTCTGAAATGGAGCCCAATCCTCCTGCAGGACTCGCACGACGGTTCCAGGTTTGAACGTGGGCATGGCTGCTTCTCCCTTATAACATGATTTACGTTGCGTGTCGTCAGGATTCTGCTATGAAACCCGGCGGCGAATGAGTGTGTCGGCCAATACCGCCAGGACGATGATAGCGCCTTTGGCCACCGGCTCGAAATAGGCGCTGGCGCCAAGGAGTACCAGGCCGTTCGTGACCATGCCGATGATGGCCGCGCCAAGCAGGGTGCCGAAAATACTGCCGGAACCGCCCCACAGCGGCGTGCCGCCAATGACAACCGCGGCGATGACATCCAACTCGAAGCCCTGGCCGGTGAGAGGAAAACCACTTCCCACCTGGCCCAGGAGCAGGCCGGCGGCGACGCCGCACAAGGCGCCGGTCATCATAAAACAGAGTGTTTTGACGCGCTTGGTGGGAATACCGGTAAGGACGGCCGCCTCTTCATTGCCGCCTGTGGCAAAGACGTGCGCGCCGAACTTGGTCTTGCTCAGCAAAAAACCGGCGGCGGCGGTGAGGATCAACATCCAGAATATCTGCGCCGGTATGGTGTCGAAAAGGCGGCCATCTGTGAGCGTAGGAAAGGAATGGTCGTCAGACAGCTTGAGGGAGATGGGCCAGCCGCCGCTCAAGAGCAGCGCGGCGCCGCGCAAGATGCTGAGACTGCCGAGGGTGACGATGAATGAAGGGATGCCAAACTTGGTCGTCACGAAGCCATTGGCAAAGCCGATCATGGCACCCAATATCACAACCATGACCGTCGCTATCCAGGGGTCTATTCCGTTTTTGCCAATGAGCGTTGCCAAAGCAACCGCCAAAAATCCATAGATAGAGCCAACCGACAGGTCGATCTCCCTGGAAATGAACAAAAACGTCATGCCGATGGCGACAATTTGCAGAATCGATATCTGCCGTGCTACCAACATCACGTTGGGGACAGTCAGGAATAGCGGGGTTGCCAGCGACAATCCCACAAAAATAAGCAGGGCGGCAATCAGCGTACTGGCCCCGCGCGCACGCCTGAGAAAGGATGAGCGGGAGGAATCCTCCGCGATTGTCTTATCCTCAGCATCTTCAGCATCTTCGCCTAAATCATCTAAGAGTGCATCGACTTCTTGATGGTCAATAGGCCTTTCTGAGTCTTGATTCATATCATCACCTGATTCGTTCTAGGAAAATTCGGCGCCGACGATGAGATGAACGATCTCGGTCGCGGTGACGTCTTTTTGCTGGCGGATGCCTACCAGCCGGCCTCTCCGTAACACGACGATTCGATCCGCTACAGCGAATATATGTTCTAGATTGTGGCTAATGACGATAACGGCAAACCCTTGCGATTTCAAACGTTTGATCAATCGCAGAACCTTGCGCGTCTCCTCGATGCCCAGGGCGGCGACCGGCTCATCCATGACGATCAGCCGCATCCCTTCACGTTGGTTGATGGCGCGAGCGATGGCAACAGCTTGCCGCTGGCCACCTGAAAGCAAGCCAACTTCTGTATGTACCGAGGGAATATCGCTGCGTAATTCGTTTAGAGCCCGGCCTGTTTCCTCGACCATCCCTTTTCTGTCGAGCACCAACCCTCGCGTCAACTCTCGCCCCAGAAAGATATTCGAGGCGACATCCCGCTGATCGACCAATGCCAGGTCTTGATAGACTGTGGCGATGCCCGCCTCCAATGAATCTCTTGGGTTATGAAACTCAACGGACTGGCCGTCGATCCGAATCTCACCGCCATCGGGTTGATAGGCGCCGGAGATAACTTTGATGAGGGTCGATTTACCGGCGCCATTATCGCCAACAAGGGCGATGACTTCCGCTTCAGCAATATCGAAATCAACGCCTTGCAATGCTCTCACATGGCCAAAGTGCTTTTCAATACCTCGCAATTCGAGGAATGGTTTGCGATTATTTTCTGTCACAGGTCGTTCACTCTCCATAGGCACAGTCACTCATAGGCAACAAAACGAACCCCATGCACAAACCGGCCGCATTCAGTTCCAGCACCAATGATCTTATGCGGCGCGAACTGCTAGATTGGCTGCGCATGGGGTTTTGTAGGTCGCGGTGAAGACAACGTTGATGTGATGGGAGGTCAGCGCGATTTAGCCGCCGGTCTCAAGCTCGAAACCGAGTTCCGCTCCGGCTTCTTTCCACAACGTTTCGCGCTCGATAACGGCATCGATATTCGAGGCGTCGATCAGTTCGGCGCCGGTATCGATGTCGCTGGCGGGATAGCCTCGCTCCAGTTCCTGGAAGATCAGGGCGGCGGTGAGGAAACCCTGACCATAGGGGTTCTGGCCGATGGAGAAATCGACGGAGCCATCCTTGATGTTCGTCATGGTCGCGTCCAGCAGGTCGTAGCCGCCCACGGCAAATTGCCCTACCAGGTCATTCTTCTTGGCCCAATCTCCGACGAACGTGTGGGAAAAATCTGCAGCCAACCAGCCCACGATCTTGTCGCCGTCGGCCGCCCACTTGGCCTCGAAGTCGGCTATCGCCTGGTCTGGTTCGGTGGTGGTCGCCAACGCCTCTGTGGTGAAGTTGGTGCCAAACTCCTCGTTGTATCGTTGCAGTCCTTCGGCGCCGGCGCTGTTGCGGGTCTCCAGAGCAAAGTGTCCGGGTGCGATGATGGGTTGAACGACCAAGCCTTCCGTTTTACCCGTGTGCTCAGTGATGTATTTGCCCAACTCATAACCGGCAATATGCCCGGCCTGGACAAAATCCTGGCCGACATAGGCCACGCCGGTCTCTTCCTTCACACCGGGCGCTCGAGTGTTGAAGAGGACTACGGGAATGCCCGCCTCTTGCGCCTGGCGAATGGGATCCAGGAATGCCTCGCTGTCCACAGCGGTGAAGCCGACGGCGTCGGGTTGGGCGGCAAGAGCATTGTACTGGTACTCGATGGTTCCCTGGGTGTCATGGATGGTTGGCCCGATGAACTCAGTCTCCCACCCCGCCATCTCGCCAAAGTCCTTCAGGCCGATGATGGCAGGGATGAAGAAGGGGTTCATGTCGTGGGTGACGAAAATGACCTTGCGTGTCGGACTCTCCTGTGCAGCAGCGGGCGCGGCGCCTTCCGTTTCACCAGGAACGGCCGCTGGCGCCGCAGGAACGGCGCAGCCTGCCAGAATGATAACGACAGCAGCAACTGCCATGAACTTTAATGCAACACGGATGCGAGTCTCTTTTCGAGATTTCTTTTCGGTTGTCATGGTGTTTGATCCTCCGGTTGAGTGATTGGGTGAGTGAGAAAGGTGGGGAAGATAGAAAAGGGTTTCAATAGAGCTTACCAGAATCAAATCATATTCGGCATCCGCCTGCGCAGACATATCTCAGGCAAACTCTATGACCTCCAATCAGTAGCCGCCATGGTCTCGTAACGCTTCGTACATGGCGATGATGTTATCTACAGGTACGTTGGCCTGCACATTGTGAATGGTGTTGAACACAAAACCGCCGCCCACGCCGAACACATCGATGCGTTCACGCACTTCATTTCGCACGTCATCGGGCGTGCCATTGGGGAAGGTCTGCTGTGTATCCACGCCGCCACCCCAAAAGGTGATATGATCGCCAAACCGCCCCTTCAGTTCCTCGGGCTTCATGTTCACTGCCGAGGTCTGAACGGGGTTGAGGATATCAAAGCCAGCCTCGATAAAGTCATCGATGAGGGGTACGATCGAGCCGCAGGAATGAATGAATGTCTTCCAGGTCGTGTTAGCGTGGATCCAGTTATTGAGTTCGCGGTGGAAGGGAGCGTACAGGTCTCGATAAGCCTGCGGCGAGATGAATGGCCCGCGCTGCATGCCAAAATCGGTGGCAGAGACCATGGCGGCTGTGACCCTGTCTCCCACAACCGCGTGGATTCGCTTCAGGTTTTCCAGCCCGATTTCACATTGTCGTTCGAACAGTTGATATACATAGTCCCGCCGCGTGATGGTGCTGACGTACCACTCCTCGACGTCACGGATACCGCGAGGGTTTTTGAGCCAGGGGGCGGGAACGAGAGCGATATCGCCAAAACTTGTGCCGCCGAAAGTAGCCAGAATCGCCTTATCAGTGGTCGAATAGAGCCGTTCTGCCTCAGCCTTAAAGTATCCAAGCTCTTCATCCGAGATAGGGCCAAATTCTTCCAGATTATCCTCGACATTCAGCTTATCATCGTCGATAGGTGGCTGGCGGATGATGGAATCGAAGTACCAGCCCCCTTTGGGCATTCGTCCACTGGGCGCCACTGATTTATCGCCCTCCGGGTACATCAAGATATCACCGTTTTCTTCCGGCTCGGTATTGAATCCTCCAGGAACCAAGACCGGCGCCCCGTCAAAGGTCGTCCATGGTTTCCAATCCTCTGTGTGGAAACCAAAAAACGTATTGGTTCCCTGCAAGCGAACCACATCTACTCCTAGCGCCTCTATCAGATCGGGTTTGATCTCGCCTAGCATCTGATACGGCTCTATGACCTTTACCGGCGTGCCTGGTTCATCTAAACCCAATGACTGGCGTAGACGATAGACCGCACTGGCCGCCATCCCGGTCACAACGCTGCCACCCAAGTCCAGTGGTACGCGGTCGGGCTGTTGGTGGGCTAAGGCAAGATTTACTCTTTCTCTGGAAGTAATCATAGAAACCTCTAGCGTATACGACTCTCACCATCAAGAGCCATTAAAATCAGCAATATTCAACGTTGTCCCAAAATCTGTATCATTTCCGCGAACGACAAAAAGTAGGATAGCATACGCAAGAAATGAGGTCAAACATTTCGATTATCGATAATCGATAACCTAACTCACACCAATCGTATTGTCAATCCCACACCCTGCTCAGATCGGCTCCTGTAGCATAGATAGCCCAGGCAATCGCAATACGGAAAATGTAGTAACGTATCAAACACGTTCCCACAGCTATGCAGATCGTGGTATCATCACCAAAGTACATTCATCGATACAGTTGCCATCTACCCGGCGAATGCAGGAGATCGACAGCATGCAGAGACTTGCAAACAAAATCGCTCTGGTCACAGGTGCTGCGCATGGCATCGGACGCGGCATCGCCTTGCGGTTTGCGGGTGAGGGTGCCGCCGTCGGCGTACTCGATCTGAGAGAAAGTGAAAGCCGAAAGGTGGCCGATGAAATCCTGGCCGCGGGTGGGCAGGTTGAGGCCGCTGTTTCGAAATTGCGCGACACATTCGCACCCGCAGAAGTCCTGGTCAGCAATGCCGCCGCCATGCCGTCGGGTAGACTGCACGAGACATCGCCCGCCGACTTTGATCTCTGTGTCCGGGTCAATCTAGGCGGAGCGTACCTCACCAGCCGCGCAGTCATCCCCGACATGCTGACAGCGGGGGCTACCAACTTAAGCCGAGACACTTTGCCATTAAAAGCAGCAGACTCAGTGGTGCTCATCACTTGCCGTAATGGGTTGGTGTGGGCGAATTCTCACCATATGTGGGGTAAGGTCACCATCGTCCCTGTATATGGCGGTTTTCGACACTACTCCCTTGCATCCAGGGTACTAATACTTTCGGGTTATACGAAAGTAGAGTGTCTCGGCTTAAGTGGATAGCCACAGCGGGCAAGGGCAGTATCATCTACATGGCCGGCGTCACCGGAATTCTTGGTATGCCCGGCATCGCCATCTATTCTGCAACAAAAGCAGCGATCATCGGTCTGACCCGAGCTATGTCCACCGATTATGCCCGACTGGGTATTCGTATCAATGCGGTCTCGCCTGGTACCATCGATTCACCTATGCTGCATAACTTTTTCGCTACCCAATCAGATCCTGAATACTACCGCCGAGCTTTCGACGAAATGCATCCCATCGGGCGTGTGGGTACTATCGAGGAAGTGGCCAATGTATTCGTATTCCTTGCCTCCGATGAAGCAAGCTTTGTCACCGGCGCTAATTACGAGGTGGACGGTGGCTTCGGCGTCAAAGGTGAACAACCACAGGATCAGCCGCATTAATGATTGAGTTGAGAATATGAAAAACGTGAATTTTCGTAGTAAACCAGGAAACCAGGAAACCAGGAAACCTGTAAGCCGGAAAACCTGTAAACCTGTAAACCGGGGCAATACGCCTCCATATTCGCTGCGCCGGCGTATCCCGGTCTACTGTTCTACCGGTCTA
>JAAENG010000582.1 GCA_024224665.1 Chloroflexota bacterium
ATGTTACTGCACAACTGACGCCCAGACGTTAGATGTCTGTGACAGGGAATGAGGACGGGCATGGTTGTTGGATTTACTGTCATTGGAACGCAAGGTTGGGTGGCTTGCATATGGGGGAATTGCATGCACAAGCGCAAGAATTCGGAATTCCGCATGAAAAGCATGAAATTCCGTCTAGAGTCCAGAATTTAGGGGAACGGCGACTCACGTGCAATTAGTGAGAACGGCGGCTCTGTGTCAAGGTCTGTGGCGCCTCTTGTTGCTTGTCGCTAGCGTTCCCTGCACACGCTAGCGCAAGAGTTAGCTGTCGTCTTTGCACGCGGCTCCGGATCCTGGGTTCGACCCCTTGCCTGACACCTTCGCCATGCTTTTCTTCGCGTCGCTATTCTTCTTTCTTCTGCAAACTGTTGACACAGTTTGTCCACATTGCCAAGGAAATTTTGCCAGCTGCACATGGACTGCGGCTTCGCCGACGTGTCCTACCATTGCGGGGGTCGAGGCGAACACCGCGATCGTCGTCGCAGGGGCAGGTGCTCTTTCTATTTCATCGCTGGTCAACACGCGCTTCCTCAAGATGTTCACCAGGACTGCTCTGGAGTCCATTTTGAACCTGATTAAACGTCCTGCGCCGGGCGCATCGTTCGAAATCACCGCGACGACGTCGGCGAAGGCCATCCTGGCTGCCATCAACATTGGGCAACTCACCATCGAGTCCGCGGTGGTTGCGGTTGCCGATCTGATGGATGCTGCAGATGATGCTGATGACGTTGCAAAACTACAAGGTCGGCTTGAGTGTCTCAAAATTCTCCGATCGACGTCGGCGCATTCTGATTCGATTCACTCTGGCACTCCCGTTGACATGGGCATTTTCACTTTTCTGTGGGGTCGCGTCTCCGAATTCGTCATGAAGCGCATGATGCAGGTGAAATTGTTCTCGCTGCCATCTGAAACAACCACCTCTGATGGAAAAGGTGCAGGTTTGTCGGCGACAATTTCTCGCCCGCAACGCATGGAGGATTTCGCGGAAATGATCAATCTCTTCATCATGATGGCGCATGCATTGGCGGTTACGTCAGTTCTAGTCCTCACAGATTTCTTCGAATCGGCAGTCTTCGACACAATCCGCCTCAGAAACCGCTCCTGGCAGGTTGCTCATGAACTACTCCTCGTTATGTTCCGTTACGTGGAAGATTCGGGGGGGCAAAAGAAGCTCTCTTCCATCTGCAACGAGGGCCATCTCACTACTCTCCTTGAGGAAGCCGAGCACAACGAGGCCATC
>JAAENG010000583.1 GCA_024224665.1 Chloroflexota bacterium
CCTGGAATAGATTGAGGCTTCTGCCAAAGTTCGGGTATTTATTATCTTTGATAAGCCTTATCAGTGTAAATTATCGTAAAGTCTCATGATTTTGTGAGGGACTACAGGGTGCAAAAGTACGTTCCTGAAATCTACATCTCTCGAAAAATAAAACTGAGTTGCACTAGCGTCGACGCCTCAAGGCAATCCAGGTCAACATTGTCCCAACCAGCAACGCCGGACTGTTGCAACCACTCAGAAGACCTTGCAAGATATTCTCAACCTGTTCTTCGGCCTCTTTCTGGATGCGATCTACGATCCTATGGGTGAGATCCTGAATGAACGCTTCCGTAGCCTGCTCGCCCTGACGTTGCCACACGGCTATCTGCTCCCGGATTTCCTGCTCCATATCCCGTAGTTGCTGGGGTATGACGAAGACATACGCATTGACTACTATACCGAACGATTCATTGCCATCTGTCATCTGGTATTGCACAAGACGTGGGGCGGGCAGGATATTGGCAGGAATGTCGAAACGAATACTGAAAGTGTATGTCTCGCCCGGTTTGACCAGTCCTATTACCGGCGCCGACTGGGGGACGTTGGCTAGATTATCGGTCAATACATCGAGTCGATAGGTGGGTTCAGACCAAGTAGCCGTGCCCTCATTACGTAAAGTGATATCGAGTGTAACTCTCTCACCCGGCAATACCACGTCATAAAAAATGGCGGAGGTTGGCGAAGCATGATTTTGTGACTTGTGAACGATTTCGATCCCATGTCCCGAGGAAGTGATTACCGCAAGATAGGCCGGCACCTCGCCACCTGTATTCATGACATGCCCTGCATAGACGAATTGAGTTGATGTTCCACCATCAAACTTGATGGCTTCAAAAATATCCAGCGATTCTGCCATATACTCTGCCAAACTCATAAGAGTCGCTTGCCCCGATCTAGTATCCAAGACAAAAAAGAGCCAACGCTTATCTTTTGAGACTCCTGCAGCAGTTTGTTCGGCGCCCGCCCGGCATGCCCAAAGATTCGCCCCTTCACAAGTGTCTATCTCATTTTTTCGAACCTTCCCTTCCCGAATAAGCCATGGGGTGCCACCGGTCGCCGTGTAGACCCAATCCGGACTTTCACCATCATCTGGACCACGACCATAGTGTCCAAATTGACCAAATTCTACCCGAATGGGAGAACGGTCACCCAGGGCTAGCCATGGCCGGTTCGCAGCATTGTTGTCAGTGTCACCTAAAGCTGGGCCATCCCGTCTATCGCCCTGAACAACTGTGAATCCCTCAGGACCGTGCTTGTTACCATCGCTGCCCCAGTAGTCACTATTGACGATCACAGCAGCTTGCGGATAGCGTGAAATGGCCTCTGAGAGCGACAAAGCCGGGTATTTAGCAGGATTACCTGGCACGTGGCAACCACCCCGAACTGGTCCATATTGTGGAACATTCACATCCAGACACTCGCCATAAGTGTCATCTTTGCCGTTCAAACCTTCAGCAATGACATATTCAAATTGTATCGCCGGGCTATTCATATCTACCACAATAACATGGATCGTCCCTGAAGCATCTGTGCAGTACTCCAGGCCTTGAAAGCGCTGCTCGACACCATCACAAGTCAGATTTTGTCGCCAAAGTGGTGTTTCCTGTGCATGCACTACTGAAAAAGAGATTACAAGGGATAGGCCAACCAGGATAATCACTACACCCAGGCGCAGGGCAACGCTCTTGGCCACATATAAGGGTTCTGCCATGTCCTTCAAACCTCCAATTAAAGCGATAGTGTTGGAAACTGCCATCAGGTTGGCAGCACTCGGCTAGAATAGTAATGAGCTGCTGTAGCCTGAGACCCGATCGCATCTACCAAACAGGCGTTTCAGACCTCAAGCCACTAGCTTCTCAATATTCCGGGGTACTCGCCGAATGAATTCGGGCTCTGAGGGCGTACCGCCGAACGTCCACCTTCGTGGACGGGTTAAATCCCCCAAGTTATTGAGAAGATACTCAAGCCACTAGCTTGGGTACGGATTACATAGAGGATGACTCTCTGCCTCATGCGTACCTCGAGCAGCCCGCAGCCTGATGCAAAGATATCGACGAGCGGGATTAGGTAGCATTGCCTTTCTCTTGTTGAGCAACCATGTCCGATAGACTTCCTCGGTCAGCCAGGCACACGCCATCCCCACTTCGCCGATCAGACACAGAATGTGGTACTTGCCGTTGAGGATGGTTATGTTAGGGACAAGGGACATTGTTATCGATACCAATGAATTCAGTCTCTGGGGCGGAGTTCTGCGAACTTATGCCGAACGTCCACCCTTCGGCTACGCTCAGGACATGCCTGCGTGGACGGGTTGGTTTATCCCCGTTGTTGAGAAGATATTTATGTTTGTTCGCTAAAGCTCTCTTGATGCCCGCAGGAGGGGCATTCGCTGCCGGGCGTGGGGATCTCGTGGCCACAGACCAGACAATGATGTGTGACGGCCGCCCCGCCGGAGCGGCTTCGGCGCCAATAGAAGACGCCGCTGCCCGCAGCTATTACGAGCAGGAGCAAGCCCAGCCAGGTGAATGACGACATCTCACCCTCTCCACTGTCTGCTTCGGCGACGACGACGATGGTGGCGGTTGCCGTAGGCTCAGGGGTGGGGGTGGGAGTGGGGGGATGCGTTGGTTTCGGGGTGGGGGTGTGGGTCGGCTTTGGGGTTGGCGTGTCTGTGGGTTGCGGGGTCGGCGTATGCGTGGGTTCGGGCGTAGGCGTGGCCGTCGGTTGGGGAGTGGGCGTGTCTGTGGGCTCTGGTGTTGGCGTATCTGTCGGTTCGGACGTTGGCGTCGTTGTGGGCGTGCGGGTGGGGGTAGGCGTCTCGGTTGGGATCGGTGTGGAGGTCGAGGGAGGGGTAGCGGTGGGGATGAAGGGCAGGGGTCCGAATTCGGTCTCGTCGAAGGCGCGATGTTGTTCTATCTTGACGTCCACACGCACCTGGTGCGCCTCGCCATCGGCGGGCAGCTGCGACTGGTAGGTGATGCGGTATTGCTGTTTGAGGAGATCGGCCACGTTGGCGAAGAGTTGCGGTAACTCTGTGGAGAGTTGGGCGTGCTGGTAGGCGCCGCCGGTCTCGCGGGCCAGACGCTGCAAGTAACCCTCATCCACATCATCGCCCAAACCAATGGTGAAGACGGGCACGCCGGAGCGATTTGCCTCACGGATGGGGCTATCTTCGTTGGCGATACGGCTGCCGCCGCTGCCATCGGGTGTTTTCTCCTCCTTGCCATCGGTAAAGAGCAAGACGGCGCGGTTGCCCGGTGGTTGCGCGGCCGCCCACTGCACCGACTTGAAGGCAGAATCGTAGAGGGGTGTGGCCCCATCTGCCACAAGCGTCTCCACGACCTCGACCAGCGCCGCCTGATCCCCACCGAATGCCACTTCCCGCTCGGGGTCGGCGCCATCCAGATCGATGGCGCCCGAAAAGGCTATCAGGGCGATATCATCCTCAAGGCTGAGCCCATCCAAAAAGCGCCGGGCCGCGCGCCTGGCATCTCGCAGTTTCGCCCCTTGCATCGAGCCGCTGATATCCACAGCCAGCACCACCGACAGCTCGATATCGGGATTGACAAAGGGTTCGACCGCCAAAATGGCTGGTTCATCGGCGGAGAGATCTTCTTTGATGGTGAAGCTATCCACATCCAGGTCGGGGATAGGCACGCCGAAATCATCTCGCACCGTGGCCACGACCACCGTCTGCGGATAGCCATCGACAGTGACGGAATCGATAACCAGGGTGACCGGTTCTTGGGCGGCGGCGATGAGTGGAGATAGCACGATCGCTATTACACACAATGCCATAATCAAGGTTTTTCGGCATATTCTCGGAAACCTAGCGTCAAGACCTGTCAGGTTTCTGGTCATACGTATTCGAGACCGAATCGCTGATGATAGCAAACTGATTGTTGAGCCGTTGACGGCAAAAACCTGACAGGTCTGGGTGAGTCGCCACGGTTTGTTAAATTGATACGTTTTTCGCAACATTTCATTGTCCTCCTCTAACTTCGTTACGTGCTAGGGTGGCGTGCAGGGGCAGGTCCCATTTCGATGGTTGCTCAATGGTTAATAAGACCTAAATCGGTTGCTAACATTTCAGACTGGATAATATGCATAATCTCAACCATCTGAACGAGGGGCAGGATGTGGGAAGTGCTGGCCAGTTCGGTTGTCGAATAGTGGATTTGGTAAGTTGACCAACCGCCGCCTACGGCAGCAACCGGTCGACGTAGGTCGACCTTCGGCCCTGTGGCCTCAGAATTGAATTCATTCATTAAGTCTTTGCATGATAATCGGACCAGCGGTCTGAATCGACGCTTACGATCGGATCGTCGCCTTCGGCGACCAAAGGGGGGACACCCCCTTTGGAATCCCCCGGTTCAGATTCTCAGAAACCCAGAAGCCAGCATTTCAGCAAAACTACGAGAGGGCGCAACGGAAACCGATGCCGTTGCCACGACTCCCGGGGGCGTAGTTGTCCCGGTTGGCGGAGCGCCCGAAGTCCTGAATGACGTACCACGAGCCGCCCCGCAGCACGCGCCTATGACCGGTTTCTAGACCGGACGGATTACGTTCAGGTGATGACGCATAGTAATCGCCATCATACCAATCGGCCACCCATTCCCATACGTTTCCAGACATGTCTAGCGCTCCATAGGGGCTGGCACCAGTTGGATAGCTCCCCACCGGAGCGGTATATTTATAGCCATCTCCTGTAC
>JAAENG010000584.1 GCA_024224665.1 Chloroflexota bacterium
CAGAAGGCCTGAACCGGCCTCCAAACATGTTAGTATCGCAGGGTGTTATGGCCCTTCTAACTCAAAAAGGACACACCCTTTTGATTTCCACCGCCATAGCTGCTGTGTCACCCTCAGAATACCCTTTGGGATTTCCATTCTCCCACTTGATATCAGTAACATCCCAGACTGAGGGTGCGATAGATCCACTGGGTACACCGCCCAGCAGTGCTACGCTCGTATATTCTGCACCTGAAATGCAGCCAGCAAGTAGAAAAGCGGATATGACCAATAATGTGCTCAGAACACATACTGCGCGGCTATTCGGCCACCGTCCGGTTCGACTGAAATGTGTCAACATCGATACCTCCTAAATGTATAAAGGGGGGGAAAGGTAATGATGAATCACTCACGAACACAACTTGAGAATTACCTGGATTACACAGAATCCATGGCATTTCTAAGTCTAATAAGATGTGCGATAATGACAATTATAGCAGATATCTGTAAATATTCAAGGGTTTTCTTTATATTGGCTGCGTTGCACATTTAGGCGCAATGTAGCAGGGAGTTGGGCTGTCTATCAATTACTATGCAGCATATTCAGCCATTTACAGAATCGGAGAATTGTGGCGGTATCCATGTAAACATCGAGTGATGCTTTCAAAACCGGACACTTTTTGTTTTCTAAACCTATACTTCAACACGTTCTACCCACACTCGCACGTCATAGAAGAGTGCTCCCGCACCCATGTCGGCCTCATCCTGCGGCGTGATCTGGTTGATGTTGATGCCATCGATGCTGAATTTATTCCACCAAATACTCGGCGCCAGAACTGTGCCGGGAACGATATCCTCAGTGACCCGCGCGATCAGTGAAACACTGCCCAGGTCGTTACGGACACACACTCTGTCACCCTCGCCGATTCGGCGTTGTTCCGCATCTTGTGGATGTAAACACAGCAAGGGTTGCCCTTCGCGTTGGTTGAATCGTTCTAGATTGACAAACGATGAATTCAGGAATGAGTGAGCCGGAGGCGAGATGCACTTCAGCGCAGAGACGCCGGCAATAGTGGCATGTTCGAATCCCGCATCCCGTCCTAGATTCCAATCTCGTTGTTCTGATTTTGGAGGGGTCCAAACCGGTAGAGGATCATAGCCGTCGGCCGCAGCGCCCTCGCTGTAGAATTCGCATCCGCCGCTAGGCGTGTAGAAATTACCTTTGGCGAAGGGCAAGTAGGGCTCAGGTAGGTTGAGCCTGGCGAAACCTTGATCGAGCAGGCGATCCCAGTACATGCCTTCGAAATGGGGGTGGGTTTGAGCTTGTATTAGGTCTTGCAAGATCTGCTCATCCGACTCGCCGAAACAACTCTCTTCATATCCCATTGCTGCTGCCAGTCGCCGAAAGATCTCGCTGTTGGGTTGGCTTTGGCCGATAGGGGTGATGGCCGGGCGGTTGAGCGCAATGTACATGTGGCCGTAAGGTGTGAGGATATCCCAGTGTTCGAGCTGGGTGGTGGCGGGGAGCACGATATCGGCGTAATCGGCAGTGTCGGTCTGGAAATGCTCAAGGACGACGGTGTAAAGATCGGGGCGACGCAACCCTTTGAGTACTGCACGTTGGTCGGGCGAAACTGCGGCCGGATTGCTGTTGAAAACGATGAGCGCTTTCACCGCTGGACCTGCGTCATCGGGAGCGGGAACAGGGTCGATCGGACGAGGGTGGTGGTGGGCTCGGGCGATACGTTTAGGGTCCAGACTGAGGGCGTCGCCCAGGCGATTCATGTTGATCTCTCGCGGAACCCTCCCATTGAGCAGATCCGGCCGTTCGAGCTGATCCAAATCCATAGGAAAGGATCCACTTGTGCTCAGTTGTATACCACCGCCCCGATGGCGCCAGGCCCCGGTCAACGCCGGCAGGCAGGCGATATTTCTAACCGCCATACCGCCCCCAGCATGGCGTTGCAAGCCATAGTTGATGCGGATAGCGCTTGGTTGTGTGGCAGCGTATGCTCTGGCAAGGAGGCGGATGCGTTCGCTGGCGACGCCGCTGATCTCGGCAGCCCACTCGGGCGAATACCTTTTTACGCGCTCGACCAATGGTTCAAGCCCCACCGTGTAGTTGTCGACGTAGTCCTCATCGTACAGGCCTTCGCCAATGATCACGTGCATGAGCGCCAGGGCCAAGGCGCCATCTGTGCCGGGGCGGATCGGTATCCACTCGTCAGCGGCACGAGCGGTGCGCGTGCGTGCCGGGTCGATGACGATAACACGTGCACCTTGTCTGCGGGCTTGTTGCACAAAAGGCCAGAGATGCATGTTACTGGTCAACGTATTGCTCCCCCAGATAAGAATAAGCCTTGCGTGGGCAAAGTCTTGGGGTTCGAGACCGGTAGATCGGCCGATGGTATATTTATAGCCGGCCGACCCTGCCTCCGAGCATATCGTTGCTGCCAGTTTACTTGCCTCCATGCGATTGAGGAAGCGTTGTGCCATACCTTCCCCTTGCAGCAAGCCCATGGTGCCGGCGTACGAATAAGGCAATACAGCTTCGGGCCCGAACTCGGCGATCACCTGTTTGAGATTGGCTGCGATTTCGGTCACGGCCTGATCCCAACTGATGGCCGTGAACTCACCCTTACCTTTTGGTCCCACCCGTTTGAGTGGTGTGGTGAGACGGCTGGCATGGTAGCTGCGTTCCAGGTAGCGATCGACCTTGCCGCAGAGTACCCCTTGTGTGACCGCATGGTGGGGATGCCCCCAGATATCGAGAGCTTGCCCGCTGCTCGTGTCCACGGCAACTTGCCAGGCGCAGGTATCGGGGCAATCATGCGGGCAGACGCCATTGATGATGTTTGTGTTGGGACGCTTGAGATAGAGATCGAGTTTGGGCATGATGTAAGATGTTGAGCGGACTTGGGCTGGCGGAGTCTGAGTATCACTTAGGTATGGTAGACCTATGCTAATCAGATTCTCTCATGAATGATGCTTCGACACCAAAGATCTGCAGGTGCATCTGGAAATTGGCTCTTTCGACTACGTTCGCCAAGCGCTAACAGCTGCTGCGTAAACCTCACCAAGTGATGTATCATGCTGTTGGGCGGCTTGTCGACAATCCTCATACTCTGGTGCTACCTTCCACTGCCCCGGCGCGTACTCGGCCAGCTTGATCCGAATCGGGCCATAGGCTGTCTCGACCCTTTCGAAACGCCGCGGCAAGCAGTGCCGTTCGATGCTGAGGGTGCGAACGCCAAGCGTCGTGGTATGGGTGAAGAGCAAGGTCCGCAGTTTTTCCTGCCGGTCGAGAGCGCACAAAACCGAGAGTTGCACGGCAGGCCGGTTCTTCTTCATGAAGATCGGGGTAAACCAGGTATCCAAGGCGCCGGCTTGTAGCAAGTCGTCGAGCAAAGGCCCCAGCCACTCAGGGCTCATATCATCCAAATTGGTTTCCAGTAGGGCCAGCGGTTCAACGAGGCCATGGCCTGGAGCAGCGATGGGCTCTCCTAACAGCAGCCGCACGATATTGGGGATGGGGAAATCTTTTGTACCGGCACCCTGTCCCACATGATGAATATTCATGGTTGGCGCTGGTCCCCAGGTATCGACCAGCGTGGTGAGCAAGGCTGCGCCGGTGGGGGTTACAGTTTCTCCTTCGATATCGATGCCGCGGGTGGGAAAACCCTCGCACAGGGCCAGTACAGCCGGTGGGGGAACGGGTAACAGGCCGTGTGCAGCCCGGACGGTGCCATGGCTAAGAGGAATCGGCGCCGCATGTATTGTGTCGACGTCAAGTGCGTCGAACCCTGCCACAGCGCCCACGATATCGGCGATGGCGTCCAACGCCCCCACTTCATGAAAGTGCACCTGCTCGACCGTTGTGCCATGAACCCGAGCTTCAGCCTGTGCCAAGCGCCTAAATACGCTCAAACTGCGGTCCTGGATCCGGGTCGGAAGATCACTCGACTGCAAGATAGCTTCGATATCCGCAAGATGCTGATGTTGTTTCTGGTCGGGCGCGACGATCTCGACATGTGTGGCGGCGATGCTGTTTTTGGTTACGGCATTGGCGACAAAGCTCAGTCCGGAAATTTGTAGGGCGTCGAAAGTAGCCTGCAAGTTCTCGGCGGGCAAACCGGCATCAAGTATGGCGCCAAGCAGCATGTTGCCGCTGATGCCGATAGGTAGGTCAAGGTAGGCAAGCATATTTTAGTTATGAACGGGCAATAGTGTAGGTAGACGTCTTTCGGTGATCGTTCTATGGTAACTGCAAACACTTGATATTTCCACCTTGCTCTATCCGCCAATAGGGTCATCGTCGAGCGTCTATCCGCCAATAGGCTGATGTGCGCGATTGGAAACTATTTGATATGGTTGCGTTTGATGTTTTATCAACCACTAACCATTGTCTAAGTTCGAGGAAGAGATGAGTTCAATGACCGCTGATCATCTAACGAAGCAGGCAGAGATTTACCTGGACATACTCTGTAACGACCTGCCTAACCGGCGTGTTGGCAGCCGTGGTAATCGTATGGCAACCGATTTTTTTGAAGACTCGATCCGTGCTTTCGGGTTTAAAACTGAACAACAGCGATTCGACTGTATGGATTGGCGATTTGGCGATGTAAAACTCACAGTTGACAGCCAATCATTTACCGCATCGGTCAGTCCTTACTCGTTGGGCTGCGACGTCCAAGGCCCGTTGGCCGTCGTCTCCACAGTTGAGGAATTGCAGAGAGCTGGTTTAACGGAAAAGGTCTTGTTGTTAGGCGGCGACATAACGAAAGAGCAGCTTATGCCCAAGAATTTTCCATTTTACAACCCCGACGAGCATAAGCAGATCATTTCTTTGCTGGAAGATAAAAAGCCTCTAGCCATCGTGGCTGCCACCAGTCGCAACCCAGAACTGGCCGGGGGTCTTTATCCGTTCCCCCTCTTCGAAGATGGCGATTTCGATATCCCCTCGGTGTACATGAAAGATATCGAGGGTGATCGCCTGGCGAAGTATGTGGGACAGGAGATCTCATTGGTCAGCGAGGCGCAACGTATACCCATGACAGGCTGCAATGTGATTGGACGCAAAGGGCTTGATCCTGGAACACGAATCGTCATTTGCGCACACATCGATGCCAAGATCGACACACCGGGCGCGCTGGATAATGGCACAGGTATCGTGGTATTGTTGTTGCTGGCTGAATTGTTGGCCGACTATGAGGGCCGAGCAGAGATCGAAATCGTAGCCATCAATGGCGAAGATTATTATGCAGCATCGGGTGAGATTCTATATATCGAGGAAAACAAAGGCCGATTCGGAGAAATGATGCTGTCCGTCAATACTGATGTGGCAGGTTACCATGAGGGAAGTACCGCCTATTCCCTGTACACATGCCCCGATGAGATCGCCGCCTCAATCAGAAACACCTTTTCCGAATCGGGTACGATGATTGAAGGGGAACCCTGGTATCAGAGCGATCACTCCATTTTTATCCAGAATGGCGTACCGGCAATGGCTATCACATCTGATCAGTTTATGGAACTCTCGACCTATATCACCCATACGCCAGAGGACACAACCGACATCGTGGACTACAGCAAATTGGCTGAAATCGCCTTAGCCCTGAAAACACTGATCCTCGATCTGGACGCCACCTTGGCTTGAAAGAATTGCACCTGCATTCATTCAGATTTCTAGCAATTGGAGGTTCGCTACCATGTCAGCGCTTGAAACCGTATTGAAACTTCTGGCCAGCGAAGATTCGTATTCCGCAATCGATTGGCTTGCGCGAAGAACAGATCCCGGCGACGCCATGGCTCTGTATCTGGAGTTGGTCAAGCATCTCTATTGGCAAGAGAAAAACACCCCGCGCATTGTCGATATGTCCAGGGCCGGCATCCAGCATGGCCTGACAACGGCGATTGCCATCGAGGCTGAGGATGAGGCCAAAGCCTATGATTTGCGCAGTTCTGCCAAAGCCCTGGCTTACAACCTGGCATCGTTCACTTGGCCGGGGTGGGATGAGGAAGGTGTGGTATTGACAGCTGCGGATGTCAATCAGGGTCTGGAAGCGGCAGCTCTGAACCTCCGCCTGGCCCATACCCTGGACAAAGGAGCGTTGGCTTTGTCGAGGGCGACATGGATGCTGGGTGCACAGCAGATGGCCGGGGAGGACTACCAACAGGCAGAGGCAAGTTTTTCAGAGGCGGCGGACTGGGCCAGACAGGGAGATACGGTCTCAGAGTCTCTGCTTGCAGAGGCCTTTGAGGCACTTGCGCAGTGGCTCCACGATCCAGCTAGCGGTGCTGCCCCGGAACGGCTCAGCTCGCTCACGCAACAGTTGCAAAACGTTGAGCATGGTGATGCATTCATCGCACAGGTAGAAACGGCTCGATCTGTGTTCTTCGACTTTTGAGTGAACTTATGAGATTGTGCTGGCGATCACGCTGTCGAGGGTGTTGCCACCAACTGTTTAAGAATGCGGTGTGCGGCTGCCGCTGCACCAAAACCATTGTCGATATTGACCACTGTGATCCCCGGTGCACAGGCTGTGAGCATGCCCAGGAGGGCGCTGAGTCCGCCGAAATTGGCGCCATAGCCGACGCTGGTGGGCACGGCAATGATCGGGCAGGATATTCGGCCACCCACAACACTGGGCAGTGCCCCTTCCATTCCGGCTACAACCACACAAACAGCAGCTTGACGTAATGTATCTTCGGCGGCGAACAGGCGATGGATGCCGGCGACGCCTACATCGGTGATCCTTTTCACACGATAACCCGTCCAATCCAATGTGAGCGCACACTCTTCGGAAACCGCTAGATCGCTGGTACCGGCGCAGACGATCGCAGCGTAGGGCTCCGTGTGATCAGGTTGGCGTAAAGGTGGACCCACGCTGACCAGTCGAGCAAGGTCGTGGTAGATGGCATCTGGCAGAGCGGCATGTACCACCTCGTAGTGCTCTGGGGAGGCACGTGTAGCAAGAGCGGTTCCGGTTTGAGCGTAGAGTGCGGCCAGGATTTGAGCAACCTGGTCGGGTGTTTTACTTTCGGCGTAGACGATCTCAGGCAGACCACTGCGTGTCTGGCGGTCATAATCCAGTGTGGAGATGGTATCGAGTTGGGAGGATGTCATGAGGTCAATGCCAGATTCATACTGCCCGAACGAAATCCTTCGAGATCCAGCGTGATGTAGGTGAACCCAAGCTGCTGAAAGTGCTCTACTAATTGCAGACGATTTGCGAGGAGTAAAGACATATCCTCAACAGGCACCTCGATTCGGGCAAGTTTTTCATCCTGAACCCGCACGCGTAGCTGGCTCAACCCTCTTTGTCGTATCCATCCCTCGGCCTGATCCACTCGACTCAATTTGTCGGCGTCGATTGACACCCCGTAGGCGAAGCGAGAGGCCAGACAGGCCATGGCCGGCTTATCCCACACACTAAGACCCAACAAGCGTGCTGCTGCTCGGACATCGGTTTTATCGAAACCAGCTTCTTTCAAAGGGCTTTGCACCTGGTGTTCCTTGCCTGCCTCCTGCCCGGGTCGAAAATCCCCGACATCATCCAGATTGAAACCATCAACCAGGTATCGATAACCCTCGCCGGCAGCGATGCTCTCGAGCGTCTCCCATAGTGTGCTTTTGCAGAAATAGCAGCGATTGCTGGCGTTGGCGGCATAATTCGGATTATCGACTTCGGTGGTTTGAACGAACTGATGCCTGCCACCGATTTCCAGCACGAGTTCACGAATGTCCTCTTGTTCCCATGAGGCCAGTGATGGGGAAACAGCGGTAACGGCCAGAGCGTTATCACCAAGTTCCTCATGGGCTACAAGCCAAAGCAATGTGCTGTCTACTCCACCAGATAGAGCGACGATCACACGCCCCAGATTGCGCAAGATGCGACGCAAATCTGCGAGTTTCTGGTCGAGCGAGTAGGTTGTCTGAGTTGTATGTGTCAGGGTCAGGTCAATAGGCTGCTGCATAAAGGGCTCCTACGAAAGGTCTAGACGCTCCATTATTCACAGCTTGGCTGCTTTTGACCAGAACCCGCGTGCAACATTGCGTATCTCCGCTGTACGTTGCCATCACTGTTCGAGGACTGGCAGTCCTCCTTAATCCCACGAGCCTCGAGATCAAGCTTGACGGTCGTGTAATACCAACCTACCGAGCCATCGAATGAGTCGTCGAGGTAGGCACCGACAGCATTACCCAAATCGGAGAAAGACATATCACCATGGGTCTTGAGTGCATCGATGATGGCATCCTTCACGTTATTGTATTTGCTTAGGACAGAGGATTCAATAACTTGCGGAATGCTTCCGCCATTTCAGGGAGCAAATCAGCAAGTTATTCTGTCCTAAGTCCTTCTCTCGATATTGACACCCTGTTTGCCTTCTTCCGGGTGTAAGGTCATGATTCGTTTGGACATGTCATTTCACCGATCAAGCCATCGCCGTTGCCAAGGGCATATCTTCGAGTTCGGCATCGTCCAAATTGCCGTTTTGAGCGGCCGCGACGAAATCTTCAGGCACCGCCAGCCCCGACGCTTGCCGAACCAGCATTTCGATACGATCCATCATCTCTGGGTTTTCGCGCAGGAATACCTTGGCGTTCTCTCGGCCTTGTGCCAAACGCGTACCCTCAAAGCTGTAAAAAGAGCCTCGCTTATCCACGATATCCAGATCGGTGGCCAAATCCAACACAGAGCCGGATCGGGAGACGCCTTCATTGTACATGATATCGAATTCGGCGACGCGGAAGGGAGGGGCCACTTTGTTCTTTTTTACAGTTACGCGGGTGCGATTGCCGACGGTATCACCTTTATCTTTGATGGATTGGATACGGCGGATATCCAGGCGTACCGTGGCATAGAATTTGAGCGCCATTCCACCGGTGGTCGTTTCAGGGTTGCCGAACATTACGCCGATTTTTTGGCGAAGTTGGTTGGTAAAAATGACAATGGTATTGGTCTGTTTGATGGCGCCACTTAGTTTGCGCAAGGCCTGGCTCATGAGCCGAGCTTGCAAACCCATATGGCTGTCTCCCATCTCACCTTCAATCTCGGCACGCGGTACCAGGGCTGCCACAGAGTCGATGACCACCACATCTAAGGCGCCGGATCGCACCAACGCTTCGGTGATTTCCAGCGCCTGTTCGCCGGTATCAGGCTGAGAGACGTACAACTCATCGACATTGACGCCGATGCGTTCTGCATAGGCAGGATCTAAAGCGTGCTCGACGTCGATGAACGCACAGAGTCCATCCAGTTTCTGAGCTTCAGCGATTACATGAAGACAGAGCGTGGTCTTTCCCGAGGATTCTGGACCGTATATCTCGATCACGCGGCCTTGGGGCAATCCGCCCACGCCGAGAGCGATATCAAGGGGTAGTGAACCGGTGGGGATAGTAGCCACACGTAAGGCACTGGCCTCCCCCAGTTTCATGATTGTGCCGTCACCAAAGCGTTTGTTCAATGTACTTAGCGTCGTATCCAGGGCTTTTGTCTTACCGTTACTAGTCACGAGTTCACTCCTAGGTTGTTGTGGGGGATGTTTTATGCAGGCGATGCGCTACAATGGCGTATGTGCTGCCTGTCTGAACACCATAATAGTACATCTGTTCTAATTTGTCAAGTCGAATGACTGTAAGAATGAGATTCCTGTGGTTCAATTTTGGATTCTTGATGATTGAAGACTGAAGATTGCAGGACAAGATAATAATCATCAGTCTTGAATCTTAAATTTTTGCGTGTTGATTTACACCTGCCAATCACCCCATACGTTTGCTTTTCGCAGGCTAATCATGCTATCATCCCAAAATTCATATCCGGGAGGCGTCAGTGTCCTTGGTTCAGGCCGGTGAGCCGGTTTTGTTGATAAGCGAAGAAGGTAAAAGATATCTGATTTTTGTGCAGGATGGGGGTGAATGGCACACCAATCGCGGTCGCCTACCTTACGATGACCTGATCGGCAAAGCCTATGGCAGGGTGGTAGCGAGCCACATGGGCCAGAAGTTTTTGGTTCTACGGCCGACGACCTCTGATCTGACCCGCAATCTCAAACGCACGACACAGATTGTGTACCCGAAGGATGCAGCTCGATTGGTGATGGAGTTGGATCTATGGGATGGCAGACGTATGATCGAGGCCGGCACCGGCAGCGGAGGCTTGACGCTCTCTTTTACGCGCGCTGTTATGCCCAACGGACGGGTTTACAGTTACGAGGCTCGAGATGAGCATCAGAAGGTCGCCCGACACAATCTCGACCGACTCGGTTTGCTCCCATACATCGATCTCAAGATCCGGGATATTGGCGAAGGCTTTGATGAACGCGAGGTTGATGCGGTCTTCCTGGATGTGCGTAACGCTGCTGATTACATTCCTCAGGTCGAGCAAGCTTTAATCGAAAGTGGGATGTTTGGCGCCCTCTTACCGACGACCAATCAGGTCAGCGCTCTACTCAGGGCATTGGAGAATGGCGATTTTGTCGAAATCCGTGTCGAGGAGATCCTGATCCGGCCGTGGAAACCTGTCCCCGCCCGTCTGCGTCCCTCCGACCGCATGATCGCCCACACCGGTTTCCTGGTATTCGCCCGCAAGTTGGACGCCCAATATCGCAGCTTCTGGATGGATAAACGCCAGCGCCGACGGGCTGTCGAATTTGGAAACGCAAGAAAACAGTCAGACCGAGACAAAACGTTCTGAACCGATGGATTTACTATCACACACCACATAATTCGCACAAATGCCCATGTATCATGCCTACCGCGGTAACCTCCATATGCACACCCACCACAGCGATGGCAGCGGAGAAGTCGAAGACTTGATCGCTGCTGCAGCGCGTACGGGCCTCGATTTTATGATCCTAACCGATCATAACGTCCTTCTGAGCCAACAGTGGCAGGGGTGGCGTGAAGGTGTACTCACGCTGATTGATAGCGAGATACACGATAAGGATCTGAAGCCCGAGTGTAATCATTGCCTTGCGCTGGGTATTCGCAAGGATGTTACCGCATTTGCGCCCGATCCCCAGTCTTTGATCGACGCTGTACGCGAACAAGGCGGGTTTGCAATCCTGGCTCATCCCATCGAAAAGACCAGTCCCCTCATCCCCACCTCCTTTCCCTGGACCGCATGGGATATCGAAGGCTATACGGGTGTCGAGATCTGGAATTTCATGTCGGAGTTTCGCCATCACGCCACCAGTTTGCCCAAGGCCATTGTGCTTGCGTTCACGCCAAAATACTTTACCACCGGCCCACATCAGGAAATGCTCGATAAATGGGATGAACTCCTGCTGCAGCAACCCACAGTGGCGACCGGCGGTTCCGATGCCCATGCAAATGTTTTTAACATCGGTCCCCTTAGGCGCCGTTTTTTGCAGTATGATTATTGCTTTCAAGCTGTGAATACACATATCCTAACGTCCGAACCTTTTACTCAGGATTTCGATCACGATAGGGTGCTGGTGTACGAAGCCCTGCGATTAGGGCGCGCTTGGGTGGCCTATGATATGCTGCACCCGACCGATGGATTCAGGTTTGAGGCCCGTGCCGGCGACGCCACCTACACGATGGGGGATCACATCCCGGCCAGGCAATCGATTACGTTCGAGATCGATCTCCCGGCTAAAGCTGACTTGAGACTTATACGCGCTGGCCATGGTGCAGTGGCTCATGTTCAAGGTGACAGTCTCCGATTTGAGGTCACAGATCCTGGCATCTACCGCGTCGAAGCCTGGAAACGCTACTGGTTAAAACCGCGTGGCTGGATATTTTCTAACGCTATTTATGTGACATGATGTTCGTGTTGCGTGTTGCGTGTTGCGTGTTGCGTGTCGCGTCGTGCGCGGATATCGTCGTGAGTGACCGGTTTTGTTACGACAGAACAGAACATGTAACGGCGCAGCGAATGTGTTTGTCAAGTGATGTCAGGCCTGTTGTGAACCCTACCGAGATCATACACATTCGTGAACGGCTACGATGGCCGAGTGAATCGCACCTCAACGTTCATTTTATGGACAAATCCCGGCCTCCCGGTTTACTGGTCTCCCGGCCTCCCG
>JAAENG010000585.1 GCA_024224665.1 Chloroflexota bacterium
AATGTTCTGATACAATGATGTTCGGAACTGTTTCAGATTGGTAGTGTGTAGAGTGATATTCATGCACTACTTCTGACGCAGTTCCCCCTTTTCGTCAACTTTCTGCTCAGCTCATACGATTCAAATTGTCAAAAGTCCAATCCTTGAAGGCAAAAGGTTGCAAGCAGGTTTCTAGATAGAGAGGCAGTTATGTTTGGACTGAAGCGAAATGGAAAGAAAAACGGAAAACAAGCCCTTAAAAGCGATTACCTCATCGAACTGCGGGATGTCGACAAGATTTACCGCAGTGCCGCCGGAGAGTTTCACGCTCTAAGGGATGTGGATCTACAGATCGATGGCAGTGAGTTTGTGGCGGTGATCGGCAAATCAGGTAGCGGCAAATCCACCCTTATCAATATGATTACGGGCATCGATCGTCCCTCGGCGGGTGAAGTGCTGATCGGCAATGTTCCCGTTCACCGCTTGCAAGAGAACAGCTTAGCGACCTGGCGAGGTCGCAACGTTGGGGTCATTTTCCAGTTTTTCCAATTGCTTCCAACGCTAACCGCCGTCGAGAACGTGATGCTGCCGATGGATTTCTGTAATATGTATGCGCGCCGAGAGCGCAAGCAACGGGCTCTGCATCTCTTGGAACAGGTCGAATTGGCCGATCAGGCCAACAAATTGCCTTCGGCTTTGTCGGGTGGCCAGCAACAAAGGGTGGCCATCGCCCGGGCATTGGCAAACGATCCACCCATCCTCGTGGCGGATGAACCCACCGGAAACTTGGATTCCAAGACCGCGGAATCGGTTTTTAATCTTTTCGAAAACCTGGTCGGGCAGGGCAAGACCATTCTTATGGTTACCCATGATCAGGATCTGGCTGAGCGAGTCTCTCGCACGATTGTCATCGTCGACGGCGAGATCGTCGATAGCCGGCCAACCGAGGCTATCGTGGCGGGGAGGGTTTAGACGATGTTCGGACCACGCTGGCGCAAGGTCTTCCGAGATATTTTGCAAAACAAACGACGTACATTTTTGGTTGTTCTATCTATTGCCGTTGGTGTGTTTGCCGTTGGCACGGTCGCTCACCTGCGGGCGATTGTCACCGATGATATGGTGGAAAGCTACGAAGCCGCGAATCCCGCCAGTGCCATTCTCTACACGCAGCAAGGTTTCGATGACGATCTGGTGGCTTCGATCTCGCGTATGCCCGGAGTGGCAGAGGTCGAAGGCCGCCGCAGCATCGTCGTGCGTTTTCAGCATCCCCAAGATGATACCTGGTATCCCCTGCGCCTCTACGCTGTCCCCGACTATGAGGCGATGCGCATCAACATCCTGCAGCCCGAGCTGGAATTCGGCCCGGACCCCGCCAAATGGCCTGAGCCCGACGTGTTTCCTCCCCCCGAACGGGAGGTGTTAATCGAACGGACATCGCTCTTGCTTGCCAGCCAGGGACTGGGACCCAATGGCAGCCAGGGGGATGTGCTGCTGGTCGAGTTGCCCAGCGGCAAGAGGCGAGATCTGCGCATGGCCGGCTTGGTTTACGATAGCGTTCACGGCGCCGCGCCCTGGACCGGCATGGCCTACGGATATCTGACCTTCGATACGCTAGAGTGGATGGGATTACCCCGCAGCTACAATGAACTACACATCCTGGCAGCGGGAGATCGCAACAACGAGCAGCAGATTCAGAGCGTCGCTGCTGCTGTCGAAGATAAGTTGGAGCGCAGCGGTCATGAAGTCGACCGCACCGATATCCCCACCCCCGGAAAACTCCCCCAGGATTCGACCTTTCAGACGCTGGTATTGCTTTTGGGGGCGTTGGGCATCTGTGCACTTTTTGTCAGCGTATTCCTCTTGATCAATACAGTATCGGCATTGCTGGCTCAACAAGTACGGCAGGTTGGCGTTATGAAGGCCATTGGCGGACGCACCCTACAGATTACGAGCATGTATTTGGGCATGGTGCTGTTCTTCGGATTGCTGGCATTGTTGGTAGCTGTGCCGCTAAGTGCCTGGGCTGCGCGCGAGATCATCAATTTTCTATCCTATTTCATCAATTTCACATTGGGTGATTTCAGCATTCGTCCTCAAGTCGTGGCTTTGGAGATCATCATGGCGTTGCTCGTGCCTACCCTGGCCGGTCTCTATCCCATCCGTTCTGGTGCTCGCATTACAGTAAGAGAGGCGATCAGCAGTTACGGCATCGGCGAAGGCGGTTTTGGCGAGAGCAAGTTCGACCGGCTGATAGAGCGCCTGCAGGGATTACCGCGGCCACTTCTCCTGTCCATACGCAACACACTTCGCCGCAAGGGGCGCTTGGCGCTAACCCTTCTCACGCTCATATTGGCCGGGACGATTTTTATTGCGGTGGCCAATGTACGTACGTCATTGCTTTACACGTTGGATGAACTGCTACAATATTTCGCGTACGATGTGCAAGTGACACTCGACAAAGAATACCGGTTGGATCGTCTGGCGCACGCCGCTCTAGCTGTAACAGGTGTGTCCGATGTCGAGGGCTGGGGAACAACCAACACCTATCGCCTGCGCTCAGACGGCAGCGAGGGTGGGGATATCACACTCTTCGCACCACCGGCCACTACGAATATGCTCCGCCCTACTATGGTTTCCGGGCGATGGTTGCTGCCGGGTGATGAAAATGCCATTGTAGTCAGTTCCAACTTCTTGTTGGAGGAGCCAGATCTAGTGGTGGGGGATCAGATGACGTTGGAGATAGATGGCCGAGAGGTCGATTGGCAAATCGTCGGCGTAGCGCGCATCGCTCAACCGATCTCCCTGGCCTACGTCAATTATGAACACTTCGCCCAGGTAACACGCAACACAGGTCGGGCGAACATTCTCAGTATCACATCAGATCAACATGACGCCGCCTACCTCGAACAGCTGGGCGAAAGCTTGGATACCGCCTTCGAGGAGGCAGGGATCAGTGTCAGCTATGTGCAGACCATCACCCAAATGCGGGCGGCGATTGATGCGCTTTTCAATATCATCATCATGTTTTTGATGAGCATGGCCCTGTTGTTGGCTGTGGTCGGCGGCATTGGTCTCACCGGAACCATGAGTCTCAATGTCATCGAGCGTATACGCGAGGTGGGCGTCATGCGGGCCATTGGGGCGTCTACAGGTTCAGTAATGCAGGTTTTTGTTGTCGAAGGCATGTTAATTGGGCTAATGAGTTGGTTCGCAGCTGTGCTGTTGGCAGTGCCGGTCGGCAAGGCCATCAGCGTGGCAGTCGGTATGGAAACGATGAATGCACCTCTGAGCTATGTTGTCTCATCCACCGGGGTATTGCTCTGGTTTGGTTTAGTGGTTTTGCTCTCCGGCCTTGCCAGTTATATCCCAGCACGCCAGGCCGCAGGTCTGAGTGTGCGGCAGGTTCTAACGTACGAACAGTAAATAATCAGTATCTATCACAATAGGAAGGCAGCAATGAACAGTTTATCTAGAGATCTCTTGAAATCAAATGGCTTGATCGCAGTACTTTTCGTCGGCGCGATGTCGCTGGCCGCTTGCGCTGTACCTGGTACAGAAGCGGTCGAGGAACAGCCGCCGGCCACTGCAATAAGCACAGATAACCTTGCTCCTGTAAAAGCCAGCAGCGAGGTTATCTCGGACGCTGTGGTTGTACCCAGCCAATATGCCTCGCTCAGTCTGCCCACCGCCGGTATTGTAGCAGAACTATGGGTGGCCGAAGGTGAAAGGGTCGAGGCAGGTGATGTGCTTGTACAACTGAACGCCGCCCGGCAAATCGCGGTTGTCAGCCAGGCAGAGGCGAGCTTCAAGTCGGTGGAAGCGCGATTGGCAGAATTGAAGGCGGGCGCTCGTCCCCAAGAAATCGCCGTGGCACAGGCAGTTGTTGACGCAGCATTGGCGCACCAGGCCCGTTTGGAGGCGGGGGCCAGACTCGAAGCCATCACCTCGGCTGAGGCGGCGCTGGCAGGTGCGCAATCATCCTTGCAGAAACTAAACGAAGGCCCAGGCCGCAGCGAAATCGTTGCTGCTCAGGCTGAAGTCGACAGCGCAGATGCCGCGAGACAGCAGGCGCAGGCCGCCTATGATCGTGTCAGTCAGGCTGCTGATATCGCCCTTCGGCCGGAGTCCCTGCAACTACAACAGGCTACCAATGCCTACAACGCCGCACTCGCTCGTTTGAAGGCGCTCAATCAACGTGTGACGGCTGCCGATATCGCCGGCGCCCGGGCACAGGTCAAGCAGGCCCGGTCGCAACTCGACGCCCTTGTTGCAGATGCTCATCCCGCCGACCTCGCTGCAGCACAGGCTGAAGTCGAGCGCGTTCAAGCGCAACTGGATCTGTTGCTGGCAGGTGCTCGATCCGAGACCCTTGCCGCTGCCGAGGCGGATGTCGCATCTGCTGCTGCTGCACTTGAGCAGGCGCGGGCCGCGTTGTCAGATATGCAGTTGGTCGCTCCCTTTGCCGGGACCATCGCCCAACTGGAGGTCAAAGTAGGGGAGCAGGTCGTACCTGGCGTAGCGGCCATTCAACTGGCCGATCTCAGCACTTGGCAGATCGAGACCGACGATCTTACCGAATTGGATGTGGTCGAGATCGCGGCGGGCGATTCTGCTCGCATCTCATTTGATGCCATTCCCGATCTGACAATTACCGGCAGTGTGATTCGAGTCAAAGATATCGGAGAGAGTAAGTTGGGAGATATCACCTATACGGTTGTGGTGGCGCCAGACAGTTTCGATAAACGACTGCGCTGGAATATGACGGCGGTGGTGACAATAGACTGATTGCACGTTCGCTTGGAACTGACTAGTTCTACCGGATTCTGTGGAGGGTCAAAATTACCCAAAAGGATTGCAGATTACATACTGTATGTGGGCCAAGTTGCTAGCGATTGTTCCCATAATGCGCTGAGAAAATCAGGCCTCGCTGTGGCAGGTAGCAAGTGGCAGGTCGCAGGTGCGAGCGCGGTTGCAGACAGTGTGTTGAACTTGCCACTTGCAACGTGCCACTTGCCACAAACATCGACAATAAGTTGTCGATCATTTTGAGTAAGCGCCTAAAGATTTTTCTGTCGATAGTCCTTAGTACTACAACAAGACTTTGTCATTCTGACGAGTGCAGCGAGGAAGAATCTCGCCTTTGCAAGTGACGCGAGATGCTTCGGCGGGCTCAGCATGACAGTTGCGCGGTCGAAGTCTCGTTGTAGTGTTAGTTTTCAATCCTTAATCTTCAGTCTTTGATCCTCAGAACTTCAAATTGTAAAGATGTGGGACGCTGCTTCTGCACCACGCCCGTTATTCTATTGCAGTTGAATGAGCGGTAGGTAGAGTAAGGAATCGGCGGGTGGCACTGTCGGTGTCATTGTCACAGTGGGGGAAGTAGTTGGAGTTGGTGATGGGGTAACTGTAGGCGTCACCGTAGGCGTAAGCGTAGGCGTAGGCGTAGGAGTGGGAGTGGGAGGGGAACCGATACGTTATGAGGACCAAGTGGTGGTCAAGGAAATGGTCGTGATCCGTCCCAAGTTCGGCGGCGCTTTATATCCTGAGATTGAATTGGAGAAGTTGGGTACAGTTGTGCCGGGCGGGACCGTGCTGGGGCGTGTGATCAATGCTTTTACATTTGAGGAGATGGAGGTCCTGAAAGCGCCCTTCGAGCGAAACTACATGATTCTGATCCGTGGCCCGATCACACGTGTGAATCCCGGTGATTTCGCTTACATGTGCGCGAACGCGGATATCGCATAAAGATATGTCTTGACCGTTACCGTATCCATCGTTTCTGGTTTGACGTTTGCACTAATCACACATAACATGCATCGGTTCGTTGCATGTTATGTGTGCAAGCGCGTTATCAATGCTGGCAATACCGGCGCCAGGAAAACTATCGAATGCATGAAACGGTTGTAACAATTGGCATCCGCCGCCGTCTGATCTGGACCCTTTTTGCCGGCCAAAGTCTACTCGGCGCCGCCCAGATCGCCGCCTTCACATTGATGCCTATCGCTGCTGCTGAGTTGAGTGGTAGCGCCAGCACGGCAGGGCTGCCCGCCACCTCCTTTCTGATAGGCCGCGCCATGGTTGCCTACCCTATGGGCTGGTTGATGAGTCGTTATGGGCGTCGCCCGGGCCTCGTTTTGGGTTATGCGATGGCTGTCCTCGGATTTGTGTTAGGGGCCTCAGCCCTGATCCTGCAATCCTTCATAGGCTTTTGTGCGGCAGCCGCTCTGCTTGGTATGGGGCGTGCTGCCAGTGATCAAAGTCGCTACGCTGCAGCCGATGTAGAAGTGCCGGCGCGCAAGGCCAAAGCCATTAGCACGGTTGTGCTCGCCGGTGTTGTCGGCGCCATTATCGGGCCTTTGCTGGTCGCCCCCTCCGGTGAATTTGCAGAGCGCAGAGGATTTGATGCCTTTATAGGGCCTTATGTTGTAGGTGCAGTCCTGGCGTTGCTGGCCCTCATCCTCACTGAATTTTTGCTCGTCCCGCCCCGATGGCAATCGCTCGATCCACCGGCTCCGATACCCCTGAACAAAAACAGAATGACAGCGGTAGGTCGGTTAGAGAAATCCAAAAGCTGCGATATGTGCAGATAGCGGTCGCAGCGCTGGTCATCGGCCAGTTGGTCATGACCATGATCATGGTGATCACACCCCTGCACATGGATGTTCACGCCCACTCCTTGCAGTCAATATCGTTGGTCATTATGGCGCACACGATCGGCATGTTTGCGCCCTCTACGTATCTTCTCAATAACTTGGGGGAACTAACCCGTCCACGAAGGTGGACGTTCGGCGGTACGCCCTCAGAGCCCGAATTCATTCGGCGAGTGCCCCGGAATATTGAGAAGATACCCCTCTACCGTCACAGGGCGACTCGCCAACCGTTTTGGCTCTTATGCGATCATTCTGGCCGGCGCCCTGACATTGGCTCTTTCCGCCGTACTTGCTCCGCTATCGAACGAATGGCTGCCGCTAGCTTTCGCCTTGTTCTTACTGGGATTGGGCTGGAATTTCTGTTTTATCGCCGGCTCATCTCTTTTGACCGTCGGGTTGGTGCCTGGTGAGGAAGGGCGGATTCAGGGCGCGAGCGAGGTACTGGTGGCATTGGCTTCGGGGGCGGGTAGCCTGAGCACCGGCGCCATCTTTGCCGGCGGCGGTATGGCCGGTGTCAGCATGGTAGGGCTGGCTCTGACGCTCGCTTCCGGCGTTTTGGCGGTGTTGGCGAATCAACGGCGGGGGTTAGAGCAAAGCTATAGGGAGCATTGATGTACCTGGGATGAAATCGATACTGGTCGAGCGAGCCGCGTACGTCGCAGAAGAGCATGGTAACTAACCTCTAACCTCGCCCCAGGCCATCCCAATCCCCAAGCTCCGACTTGTCCCTACCCCTCTTCATCCCAAAAAGTAAACAGACTACCAATCGACTCACGCTCATAATTCCGGTAGATCGCTTCGCCAAAAATCTCGGCGACAGAGAGGACGCGCAATGCAGGGAGTTGCTCGGTTGAGGGTTGGGGCACTGTATCAGTCGTCAGTATCTCGCCGATCTCGGGCATGGAATTGAAGTGTTGAATGGCATCACCATTAAACAGTCCGTGCGTGGCGACGACGCAGATTTCAGTGATAGTGCTCTTGACCAGGATACGTGACAATTCAAGCACGGAGCTGCCTGTAACGATCTCATCATCGTAAATGATGGCGCGCTTGAAACCTTTGACCTGCTTTTTGATGTCCTTGCTGATGCGTACATCGGTGTCGGAATAGCGCTTTTTATTGGCAACTGCCACCGGTAAATCCAGCAGGCTGGCAAATCTGGCCGACGATTTGGCGCTTCCTGCATCAGGCGCGACCACGATTGCCTTTTTGCCGTTCAGGTTTCGTTTACGCAGATGTTCTACAAACAACCCCCGGGCGGTGAGGGGATCGGCGGGTACCGAGAAGAAACCATGTACCTGCGGCGAATGCAATTGCATAGTCATAATATGGGTGGCGCCGGCCGTTGCAAGTAGATCAGCCACCAGGCGGGCAGAGATCGAAATCCTCGGCGAGTCCTTTTTATCGGAACGGGCGTAGGCGTAGTAAGGGAGGATGGCGTGGATTTCGGCGGCCGCCGCACCCCGGGCGATGTCGAGCATCATCAATAGCTCTATGAGTCGTTCATTGACCGGTGGTGTGAGGGATTGCACGATGTAGACGATGCGGCCACGCACGCTGGCTCCAAGTTGGATGCCCAGGCAATCATTGGCAAAGCGTGAGAAACTTGTTTCTTCCAATTTGACGCCAACATGGTCGGCGATACCTTTGGCCAGTTTGTAGTTTGATCTTCCACTAAAAAACCGTACTTCATTTGGATCGATTATTGAGGACATGTTTGGCTCCTGTGAAAAACGCCTTTTCACCGCATAGAGTGCGCAAAGTGGCAGAGAAAATATCAGGATTTGACCTGGAAATACACGTTTAATCCCACCAATTTCGCTGTTATCTCGATCTTTGTTTCATGATTCGACCTGATTTCAGTAGGCGTTTACTCACATAGTTAGGCAGGTAAGGGAAAGGACAAAGACTGGTCGTCCACATTGATGAAAGGGCATTTACAGCCCTTTGATTTTGTGCTATAGTTTCTGCAGAAAAACCCAAGTAGGGGAGACAAGTATGCCGCCGGTTTCGCGTCCATTCAAAAAAAGGAGCGTTAGTGATTCTGATGAATTACAATGACCATGCGCCTCCTCACGTCCACGTAAAATATCAGGGTAATGTTGGCAGTTACCGGATAGAAATCAAAACCCGATATTGGATGAAGTCAAACAAGGAACTTCCATCTACGTTGAGAAAAATGGTTGAGACGTGGGTTGAAGCTCATGAACAAGAATTGCTAGAACAATGGCGGAATGCTAAAAATAATCAACCCGTGTTAATCGTAGGATAAGAGCCATGAAATGGAAAGAGTGGGATATTGTAGCCAATGATGAAAAATTGTGGCACGACCGGGAAGAGAAGGGCATACTAAAAGCTGAGTATATCGGTGATTATAGATTAAGATTGTGGTTTGAAGAAGATTTGGACGTATCTATCTATGAATTAGATTTTTATACATTAATTGTGGAAGATAATCCGGGTGGTGTATTTGAGGTGTTAAAGGATAGGGAACGATTTCAGTTAGTCGAAGGAGATTACGCATTGGCTTGGCTAAATCCTGAAACAGGACTGTATGATGAGCAGGCGATAGATATAGCGCCGGAAAGCATTCGATTTTTCTGTGAGAAGTATGGCAAAAAACTGAAAGTTGCAGAACCTACAATGCCTGCCTAACAATCACAATGCAAGCGAACTACCAATTTTGGTTTTCAGCGAAAACTTTTTTGGCCACGACTGTTCTGGTGATTGTGGGTATATGCGCCAACCCGTAATCGCCAGATTGCGAGCGATAGAGGGTGAAATCGTCAGGCCCTATGTAACCGCATTGAGAATGGCCCGGGTAACGGCTTCAGCGGCGAGCATGCCAACCAGATTGGGGTCCCCAGGCGTATCCTCCCCGGTGCTCAAAGCGAAGATAACATCACCATCATACATCGTGTGGCTGAGGAAAATGGCCCTGGCAAAGCCGTCGTGTGCCATTTGCGCGACCCGTAGACACTGACTCTTATTGAGCACTAAATCAGTGGCTACGACAGCAAGCGTCGTATTCATCCCTGCGAAAGGCAGGTCCGCGGCGATGTCGCCGACGATGTCGCCGACGAGGTCGCCCTCTCCAGCGCTGACGACTGTTTTCCCCGTCGCAGGGTCGATGATCTCGCCCAGGGCATTGACAGCAACCAGCGCCCCAACGAAGCCGCCGCTTGGCAGCTCGATCACAGCACTGCCGATCCCACCCGGCCGGGCATTCTCAGAACCCCTCAATTTGGCGACAGTCGCACCGCTGCCGGCGCCAACCTGTCCTTGTTCCACGGGGGCGTCGGAAGCAACTTCACAGGCCTGATAACTGGCGATATCATTTGGCCACACATCCGACCGTCCCACATCGAGGTCGAACAGGACCGCGGCAGGAACGATAGGCACCCGCGCGATGCCGGCGTTAAAACCATAATCTCTTTCGTGTAGCCATTGGGCTACACCTGTGGCAGATTCTAAACCGAAGGCAGAACCCCCACTCAGCACGACAGCATGTACCTTCTCTATCAGGTTTTCGGGACGTAACAAGTCTGTTTCACGCGTGCCGGGCGCCGCCCCTCTGACGTCCACACCTGCGGTCGCACCTGTGGGCGTAAGGACAACAGTACATCCTGTGCGCGCATCGAGATCGGAATAATGGCCTACCCGCAGGCCGGGAACACGGGTAATGGTGTCGTTCATCAGATGAGCCGGGGAACAGCACAATGGTGGGATTTTTCTCAAAACTATAACTAGTGTACGATCATGTCTATCTTAAGGCAAAATCCAACGTTGGTTTCAAGCAATTTGTTACTTTCGCCCGATTCGGTATAATGCCATCACTATGGATTCGATCTACAAAGCATTGAAGCAGTTCCTGGACGACGGTGAAACGGTTGTTGTAGCAACGATCACGGAGGTAAAGGGATCGGTGCCCCGAGAGGTTGGGGCGAAGATGATCATTCATCCGTTGGGGCATCATGTCGGCACCATTGGTGGCGGCTGCGGTGAGGCGGATGTGTTGCGCGACGCGATTGATGTGTTGCAGCATGGCGATCCTATTAATGTGTACGTTGACCTCACCGAGGATATCAGCATGCAGGCGCTGGGTGTGTGCGGTGGCGTGATGAATGTTTTTGTCGAGCGATGGCAGCCCGAATGACGAAAACAATACTTGATAGTCTTTACCGGTCCATTGAAGCACGTGAACCTGTTGCACTGGTGACGGTAATCAGATGCTCGCAGCCCGACAGAATTGGCGCCAAAGCCGTGGTGTGGTTGGATCGCCCGGCGCTTGGCAGCCTGGGTTTGGGTGAGTTGGAGCTTGCTGTTCTGACAGATGCTGAACAAGTGTTGCGTGGGCGCCAACATCGCACACTGAGATATCCCGAACGAGGGCTGGAAGTATTTGTCGAAGTGCAATTCCGACCTCCACATCTCTTTATTGTCGGCGCCGGGCATATTGCCGTACCACTGGCCGAGCTCGCCAGCCTATGTGACTTTACCGTGACGGTGATCGATGATCGTCTCCAATTTGCCAATCGAGAACGCTTTCCTAAAGCTGACAAGGTCATCGCAGAGGATATACAAAAGACAGTGCGAGATACAGCGATGGACGAGGACAGCTTCGTCGTTCTTGTCACGCGCGGGCACAGTTTGGATGTCACCTGCCTACTAGAGATCATCGATCGGCCCTTGGCGTACATTGGCATGATCGGTTCTCGTCGTCGTGTCAATGCGGTTTTCGATTTATTGGAGAGGGAAGGGGGGATTCCGAGAGAAAAGCTCAATAGGGTCTATTCGCCTATTGGATTGCCGATCGGAGGACGCACACCGGCCGAGATCGCTGTCAGCATCATGGCCGAGATCATCAATGTACGTCGGGGCGGCAAATCACCTTCTATTTCTGATGCTCGCAGACTTGGCTAAAAGGAACCTGCATGCGAACGATCTATGTTGACAAAGACATCCCGCGCAGTGTGGTGGTCAAGGCCTTAAAGCCGATTTGGTACAACGTTGTGTACAGTGCCCTATCGCCGGTACACTATGTCGATATCCCGCAACCGGTTTTACCAGGGGCTCGTTGGGTGCGCTTAGAGAATTTGATCTGTGGCATCTGTGCCTCTGACCTCATGTTACTCAATGTGGATGCCGATCCTCGTATTGGTCTGGCCGCTCTCCCAGGACTTGAGCGTTTCTATCTTGGCCATGAAGTCGTTAGCCGCGTACTAGAAACAGGGTCAGATGTTTCCACCCTGAGAGTAGGTGATCGTGTCATTATGCAAAAGTTGCGGTTGCAAGGCGCCACTTGCTTCAGCCAGGAAATCGAACCACGGTGCCAATCCTGCGCAATGGGCAACTATTCTACGTGTGAAAATACCTCGCTCGGTCAAGGGCCGATTGGTGTTGGTGGAGGTTGGGGCGATGGCTACATTGCTCATGAACTTGAGGTGCTCAAGGTACCCGACAGCTTGAGTGATGAGGAAGCGGCCATGGTTGAGCCGCTGGCCGTAGGCGTCCGTACAGCGCTCAGGCGTCTACCGCAGGTGGACGAAAAAGTTCTTGTCGTTGGCAGTGGTATGGTTGGCTTGGATGTGATCATGGCGCTGCGGGCGTTGTCACCAGATTGCCATATCTCAGCCATGGCACGTTATCCCCAGCAGATTGAGATGACTCGACATCTAGGTGTGGATGAGGTCATCATCGATGAAGATGGCTATGAGGCTACGGCTCGGATTACAGGCGCCAAGACATACGATGGTATGTTTGGTGTTAGGATGGCTCTGGGTGGATTCGATAGCGCCTATGATTGTGTGGGCTCTGCACAGACCCTTCAAGATAGCTTGCGCTGGGCTAGAGCAGGTGGGACCGTGGTGATGGCAGGTATAAAAACCCAGCCCTTGTCCCTTGATCTCAGCCCGATATGGCACCAGGAGATCGATCTCATCGGTTTGAACTCACATGGTATGGAGAGCTGGCAAGGAGCGCAGATCAGCACCTACGATTTGACTATCGAACTAATCAAGACCGGCAAACTGTCGATCGACGGCCTGATCACACATCGCTTTCCGCTCGAACAGTGGCGGCGAGCCATTGCCACCGCCCAAGACAAGTCGACCGGCTCGATCAAAGTGATTTTCGATTATCGCATGGAATGAAGGTGTTTCTGCGCCATAACGCAACATTGATGTTGCTACACAGGGGCAATGCGCGCTTACAGCGTCGATATCGATAAGAAGTTGTCGATGTGTGTGTAAAGTGGCAGTTGGCAAGTGACATATGTCAATACCGCAAAATCTACTACGGCAACCGGATAGATGAGAGGGCACTCTCTCTGATGGACCGGTTTTGCCCTTGAAATGAGGGCGTAATCCGATGATTTTCGCCCTGTATGGCGCCTCATAATAACTTTTGCGCTACTGCCTTTCTTCATAATCACTGACACTCGTTCAAAGTGACTTCTAAGGCCACCTCATTTTACCAGCAGATTTCACAGTTACACCGATTGAAAACAAAAAATCGGTGTAATCAGAGTAATCTGTGGTTTGTATTAGCGCTGATGCACCATTTTCATGTGTTGCCATTGTAATCACCTTCCAAAAAGTGTCCGGGAGAGAAATCCTCGCTAAAAATTAATTCTTCGATCCTTTTGCTAAAAACCCTCCACAATGCAAGAATTCCAAAGAAGACAATGACATACGACAAGATGAATCGTGTCCTTGACACTTCGCTTGGCCACCACGAAGAAGTAATATTATATACCCTTCCCTCTAAGATATTATCCGGTGTGCCACCCGCTGACGGGTGTCGCAGATAAATCGTCACAAATGAAACAGGATATCCAAGACTTAATGTCCTCTCCGGAAGCTGAACGGGTCTCGAGATTATGACAGTACTCCATACAAGCACATAAACGAGAAATGCGAAACCGATGTATTTTACTATTCTCTTGATCATCATAATCCTTTTTGTAGGAGCTACGCAGTTGCTGCAAGAAGCCCGATTACTGTAGCATTTTTTCAATAA
>JAAENG010000586.1 GCA_024224665.1 Chloroflexota bacterium
CTGAATGAGGACAAGACGCGCCCGAAGAAACAACGCCATACTGCAAAGCGTGTATTCGAGCGACTTCGCGATGAATGTGGGTTCACGGGTGGCTACACGATTATCAAAGACTACATTCGGACTCAAAGGCGCAGTAGCCGCGAGATGTTTGTGCCGCTTGTTCATCCACCGGGTCATGCACAGGGCGACTTTGGTGAAGCTCTTGTCGTCATCGGTGGGATTGAGCAAAAGGCTTTCTACTTTGCACTCGATCTGCCCCATAGCGATGCGTGTTATGTTCGCGCCTTTCCTGCAGCAAATACGGAAGCGTGGCTGGATGGGCACGTGCATGCCTTTGCGTTCTTCGGAGCGGTACCCCAGTCGATCCTTTTCGATAATGATAAATGCCTTGTAGCTCGGATTATGCCCGATGGGACACGCAAGCGCGCACAGCGGTTCTCTGCGATGCTGTCCCATTATGTGATTGATGATCGCTATGGTCGTCCCGGCAAGGGCAACGATAAAGGTAAGGTCGAGGGGTTGGTTGGCTATGTCCGACGGAACTTCATGGTGCCGATGCCACGCTTTGCCACGTGGGATGAGTTTAACGATTATCTGGAAGAACAATGCCGCAAACGACAGGGTGATGTCTTGCGTGGCCATAAGACCAGCATCGGCGAACGGCTGGAAGCAGACCTGGCGGCCATGCGGGATTTGCCCGCAGCCCCTTTTGAAGCCTGCGATCTGCAAAGTGGCCAGGTGACATCCACGTCCGTGGTACGGTATCGAGGCAATGATTACTCCGTGCCTGTTGCCTATGGTCATCGAGAGGTTTGGATCAAGGGCTTTGTTGGCCGTGTGGTA
>JAAENG010000587.1 GCA_024224665.1 Chloroflexota bacterium
GACCACACGACTAACCGACCAACCGACCACACGACTAACCGACCAACCGACCACACGACTAACCGACCACACGACCAACCGACCAACCGACCACGCGACCACGCGACCAACCGACCACACGACTAACCGACCAACCGACCACACGACTAACCGACCACGCGACCACGCGACCAACCGACCAACCGACCACGCGACCAACCGACCAACCGACCACGCGACCAAACCTAATGTCCAAACAACCCAACATCATCATCTTCTTCACCGACCAGCAGCGTTGGGACACCAGCGCTTTGCATGGCAATCCCATGGGTTTGATGCCTAATTTCGACCGGATTGCCCAAGAGAGCACACACCTCGCACACTGTTTCACTATGCAGCCGGTCTGCGGCCCCGCCCGTTCTTGCATGCAGACCGGCATGTACGCCAGCCAGACGGGCTGCTGGCGTAACGGTATTCCCCTGCCCCAAGACGCGACGACCCTGGCGAAGTGCTTCCGGGAAGGGGGCTACAGCACCGCCTATATCGGCAAATGGCATTTAGCGTCCACCGATCCCGTTCCCGAAGAAGAACGGGGGGGTTACGAACACTGGTTGGCTGCCAACGTCCTGGAGTTCTGTTCAGAGCCGTATAGCACGATTCTGTATGACAATGACAATGAGCCGGTCAAGCTGCCTGGCTATCGTGTCGACGCCATGACCGATGTCGCCATTCGCTATATTGCTGAAGAGCGAGACCAGCCCTTCTTCCTCTTTCTCTCTTACCTGGAACCCCACCACCAAAATCATGTCGACGACTATCCCCCACCGGACGGGTATCGTGAGCCCTACACAGGGCGCTGGCTGCCACCCGACTTGCAGGCCCTGACCGGTTCTGCCCCGCAACATTGGGGTGGCTACTGCGGCATGGTCAAGCGTTTGGATGAAGCATACGGACGGCTGCTGGATGCACTCAAAAGCCTGGATATGATGGACGAAACTGTTGTCGTATTCACCTCTGACCACGGCAATCACTTCAAGACGCGCAACGACGAATACAAACGCTCCTGCCATGAGGCAGCCATGCGAGTTCCAGGATCGATCACGGGACCTGGGTTTGAAGGGGGGGGGCGTATCGACGCTCTCGTGAGCTTGCTGGATATCCCGCCCACCGTGCTGGACGCAGCCGGTTTACCCATCCCCGAGCGCATGGAGGGTCGATCCCTGCTGCCGTTACTGCGCCGGGCAGAAGTGGACTGGCCCGACGATGTCTTTACGCAGATCAGCGAATCACAAGTAGGCCGGGCTGTACGCACAAAGCGTTGGAAATACGGCGTCACTGCACCCGGGCTCGATGGCTCGCAACGGAAGGACGCCGATCACTATATCGAACAGTATCTTTACGATCTGCAGAGCGATCCTTACGAACTCAATAACCTGGTAGGCATAGAGTCACTACGGGTGATTGCCGACGAGATGCGGGAAAGGTTGCTTAACCACATGTCAGCCATTGGCGAACCACCGGCGGTGATCGAATCTGCTGCCGTCCGTGCCAGCGGCCAACGCAATCTCACACCCATGCCGCGGGAATGGCGCTACTACAGCCATTCCCGCGGCATGAATATTGCCTTACGCCGCGATCTTCTCAGTTTGCTGTAATTGTGTCAACCAGGCTTTTAGCTGGTGGTAGACATCGGCCGCACCTACCATATGCTCTTTGTCGAGCTGCAACTCGCTGGGGTACAAAACGAAGGGGTTGGTTTGATCGCCGCCCATGCCGCCGTGACAACCGATCAATTCTTCGAAGGCAGCCACTTCGTTTGTAGCAGGATCATAGAAACTGTTGACCAGAATGTCAGGGCAATTGGGGAAGCTATCCTCACGGCGTAGATGATCGGCAGCTTTGGCGCCGAATCCCGCCAACGGATTCTCACCCTCGATGCGATCCTCTGCCAGATAGTAGCGCCCCTTCTTGCCGATAACGACAGCGCCATGTTCTTCTGAGCGGATCATTATAAAACCGATCCCTTCATGGTCCGCCAGGCCTTGAAGCAGGCCGGGGAAGAGAAATTCCAGCGCTTCCATGGTCAGACGTTCCTCGATCGTCGTGGAGTAAACGACGCCGAGGTTGCCTGAAGCAAGCACGACCAAATTCTGCTGATCTTCCGTTTCGGCAGTGTCCTCGCCGGTTTCTACCTCTTCGCCTTCAGGGCCGAGAACAACGTTGCCGTCCTGCATGCGTGACTTCAGTGCTCGGCTAACGATACGTTTCGAGGCACTGTCGTCATTCTGCACGGCATCGGTGAGGAATACGTTCAGGTGCCCCCAGTCTTCGTTGCTCTCTCCGCCGCCACTGACAATGAACTTCTCGTCGGCCAAGTCGCGGATCAGATCTTCCAGGGTCATATGATAGCGCTGTTTGAAGGTCGAGCCACCACTTTGGCCGTGGTCAGAGAGGATGACGAAATGGTAGGGTCGGGGGGCCGTTTCAGCAGCGCTCTCCAGACGAGCGAATTGTTGGTCGATTTTGTAGAGAGCATCAAAAGCATCATGCGTTTCTACACCGGAATGATGCGCGACTTCATCGTAGCCCACAAAAGTGGCGTAGGCTGACGGCACACCGGCGAAGATGTCACCCACCAGGGTATAGGTGTTCAGCTCCCGCATGATCACGGTGGTGAACGCGCGCAGGAGGGGATAGATGCCACCTCGTTTTTCCTTGCCCAGTATCGGCGTAACGTTGTTCTTGCGCGCTTTCCGGAACTGGTACTTCTCCACCACGATATCCCAAAACATCAGCAGCAGGGTGCGGGTGAAATTGTAAGGATTGACAAAATAGGCATAAAAGTCGGTGACATGCAGCCTCGACATATCCTTCATCGTGCTGGCGGTCGTCATCACATTGGGCGCATCGCCAGAGAAGAGATTGCCGCGGCTGACCCCATCGTCTGCTAACAAACCCTTGCCGTCTGAATGCTCTTTCTCCAGGCGGGCGACCTCATCCGGGTTGCTTGAGGCCACGATGGCCTTGCGCTCACGGTCGTACCAGCGAAAGGCAGGGATGTTGTAGTTACTGCCGTGAAGGATGCCCGCTTGGCTTGCCGAAGTCTGTGATGAGAGGTCGGTTTCCCAACCTACTAATTTGTGATTACCCTCCTCAATCCAGCGCTTGATGGTGGGGGCAAAACCTTGAGCCATGGCTTTTTCCAGTACCGGTTCGGATAACCCGTCGATTTCGAGAAAGAGGATGCCGGGGATATGGGCGTTTTCGGCCGTGACCACTTTCTTGGCTCGCCTTCGCACCACATTGCGGTACCATGAGTTATCATCATCTATCGTGAGAATGGTGCTGGCGATGATGTTGATCGCAGTAATTCCAAAGGACGCGAGGATGGCTGTCCATAGACTTGCCACCATGAAATTATCGGGCAGAATCCAACTTGCCAGCATGATGATCAACCCGTTCAACACCAGGGCGAACAGGCCCAACGTCAGTACGGCAAAGGGTAGTAAAACGTAGCTAAGGATGGGCCAGAGCAGCGCATTGAGCAGGCCGATAACAGCGGCGATGGCCAGTGCTGTCAGAAATTTATATTCGCCCTCAATGCGGATGCCGTCTAGCAGCCAGGCCATCAGCAATAGGGCAAGTGCCTCCACTATCCATATCACCGCGACACGGAATATGGGATGGCGGGTGAAATAGTGTTCCTTTCTCATCGAGAAACCTCCAGTGACTTGTGTGTGGGAGCACCTATCCTCGTCGTTTGGCGATGCTGATATAATAAAGCAGTTGAAGGATAGAGGTAACCGCTGCAGCCAGATAGGTGAGGGCGGCGGCTCTCAAGACCGCACTTGAGCCGCTACGATCTTCATCCGTCACCATCAGACCTGCCTCGTCCAGCAGCTTAAGACCCCGGCGGCTGGCATCAAGCTCGACAGGTAGTGTCAGGATCGAAAATAGCACCATGAGCGCGAAGAAGATGATGCCGATGTACAACAATCCCGTCATATTGAACCAGATTCCAAACAGGATCGAGATGTAGGAGATGGTCGGGCTGAATTGAAGGGCAGGGAGAAGAAAGCCTCTCATTTTGATCAGGCCCGATCCGGTCTGGTATTGTTGTACATGGCCCAATTCATGGGCTGTAATGGCCATGGCCGCTACTGATGTCCTTTTGTAGGTGGTATCTGACAGCCGCACAACATCGGCGCCGGGATCAAAGTGATCTGTCATATTGCCGGAAATATGTTGTATAGGAATGCCATTAAGTGAGGTTTTAGTAAAAAGCTGATGTGCTACCAGTGCTCCGGCGAGGTTCGAGCCATTGGCAATCTGGCTCCACTTCGATGTGGTTGATTTTAGATAAATCTGAACGCCAATCGAGATGATCAGCGTGGGTATGAGAACATACCAAAAATAGACAGGATCAATATAGAACATTGTTTTTTACCCCCAAGACTCGACGTACGTGGCTTTTTCAAAAGTATAAGTTCGATTGGTGCGGATCTGAACGACAACACCGGCAATGGCGACGATCAGCCAGGCGATGGCCCAGAACCATGAAGCCTGTAAAACAGGCTGGATGGCGTTGCCTGCACCCGCTACTTCATCGAGCGATACGCGATTGATCAATAAGAGAATACTCAATACTATGGCATTGGCGCCGGCCAGAGCTGTCAGAACGATGATGACATATTTTTGTAAATTCAGTGCCAATGTCAGC
>JAAENG010000588.1 GCA_024224665.1 Chloroflexota bacterium
GGTTGGTACTTGGAGATGTCTTTTGGCTCTTTGGGATCAGCATTCGAATTTATCAAGACTCCAAAATTTTTTAGGAAACACAATATGAAACAGACAGATACGTGCCGGTTCGCCGGTTCGCCGGTTCGCCGGTTCGCCGGTTCGCCGGTTCGCCGGTTCGCCGGTTCGCCGGTTCGCCGGTTCGCTAGTCAAGCTCTCGAGGGCTTAGGGAAGGCTGCGGTTCCTATGGCCTTGTTCGCCGTAGGCTTGGGGGGGCAAGCATTTGGACAGGGTCCAGACTACCTAGTGGATGCAGATGCCGTTCCTGGTGGAAATGGTGATCCTTCGCTGGGGTGGGCCCATGCTGCCCATTCCCTGGAGGACGTGATGGCCCATGCAACACTCAGCCCAGGCTCAGATGCAATCATTCTGGTTGCGGAGGGGGTTTACTCCCCTGATCTCAGCGCAACCAACACAGACACACTAGTTCCTGGCGGGACGGCAGCAAACCCCCGTCACCACAGCTTTGTCGTGCGTGAGCCGATGAAGATATATGGTGGCTACAAGGGTTACGATCCTGCAGGCAGTGGCACCATGGAGGTAAACGGTCCCGACGGTGTTGGCATCAACACGATCCTAGAAGGTGACGTTGGCGTTCCCATTGTGGATACCGACAATCTGCTTCACGTCATGTACATTGATGGAAGCATTACAACTGGAAGCCCATTCCTGACATCGGAAGTGGTGCTTCGAAACCTACACATCCGAGGTGGGCGCGCAACTGATGGCTCTGCGTCGATGAATGGACAGGGCGAGGATGGCGGTGGCATTTACATCCATGATGGCGTTCTGAGCATCGATCGCCACATTTGGATCGACGACAACGAAGCCAACCGCAACGGCGGTGGTATTTGCACTAGTGACGCAGCATTGCGCATGGGACGTGGGCGCATCAAGCACAACACGGCCCTCAACTATGGGGGAGGTATCTACCTGGACAACACCCCCTTGCCTCCCGAGCCTGGGGCCGCAACTGCTTGGCGTCGGCTGTCACACCTCTACAACTTGGACCTCCGGGACAACGAGGCCGGACAACGGGGAGGTGGGATCTTCCTGGCCGCCAGTCACCCCGGCTTGGAGGGGCAGCATGGCGTAATCCACAAAGGGTTCGTTTTTGCGAACAACCTCGTGCTGTACAACAAGGCCAGATTGGGTGGGGGCGTCTACCTGCAGCAGGACTTTTATGAGTCCATTTGGGACAACAATACCATCGCGGACAATGAGGCCACCATTACAGGTGGTGGTTTCTATGCGGAATCAGACTCTGAGTTCTTGATAGCCAACAGCATTATCTACTCCAATGTAGGTGCCCTTGGGTTTGACAATGTGGCCTATCCCAATGTGTTTGCACCGGATGATTCCATCCAAAGGATGCTGCACAATGACATTGGTGAGTCCCAGTCGGTGGGCGGCCTCAACGGAGGCTACGTTTGGTGCAATCTGCCCACCTACATGAACACGAACTTTGACCATGACCCTGGTTTCCAGAATCAGGCTGCGGGGAATTACCGACTGACTCAAAAGTCCGTGTGCTTGGATCTAGGGAACGACAACCTGTTGCCGTTCGACTACATGGACATCGACGATTCGGGAGCTGGAACTGAGTTTCAGGTCCTACCCCTCGATATTGGTCGCCTGCTCAACGGAACCCTGACCAGTTGGCGAGAAAACCAAATCCCCGGCCCTGCGCCGGGACTGCCAGCGACTCTAGCGTGTGGCTCAGCCAGCTTGCTAGGAGTGGATGCTGCTGCGACCAGCCTTCCGTTTACGGGCGGTAGGGTCGGAAGTATCAGTGATCTTGGTTGCTATGAAAATACCTGGGTTATCCTTCCCCAGCAGCAGTAATTGTTTTACTTCGGGATCCATGCTCGCTTGTGATGAGCGTGGATCCCATTCTGGCGGCTGCGAGGCCAGCATAGATTCAATGGCAGGTGAGGATTTACCCCGTACGGAGATTACAAATGAGCGTTACCACCACACTAAAA
>JAAENG010000589.1 GCA_024224665.1 Chloroflexota bacterium
GAACTCTTGGCGAATCTCTTGTACAATCTCTTCTGAGTTGGATGACATAGCTTCTCTCCTGGTTTGTTTGTAGGTCGGTTGTTTTGACACCTTCAGTTTACCAGATATGCTGTGTCTCCAACTCATTTAGGACACACCCCAAGCACATAAACGAGAAATGCGAAACCGATGTATTTTACTATTCTCTTGATCATCATAATCCTTTTTGTAGGAGCTACGCAGTTGCTGCAAGAAGCCCGATTACTGTAGCATTTTTTCAATAAGGCTTTTTCAGATTGATAATGCTACTGATCAATCTGAAAAAGCTTATCTTATTATTGCCGCACAAGGTTCCAGGTTAGATCGACACTGGCAAGCCCTGAAATTTCCTGATATATCACATTGATGCGGTGAGTGCCGGCGCCGATATATTCGGTGGTACTGAAGGTGCCCGGACCCTGCCATCCATCTATGATTAGATCATTATACCAGTCCCAACCATCAAGCCAAACCCTGACACCATCATCAGCTGATGCCGTAAAATCATACCATCCAGAAACAGGAAAATAGAAATCGCCAGACCACTGAACTTTGAAGTTGTCATCGCTTAACCCATGATTCGGTCCGTCACTTCCCCAATCGAATGAAATGGAACTGTCGCAGCGAGCGAAAATCGTATTGCCTGTCACAGGGTTAATATAGAGTCCCTTGAATTTCCCCTGGGGGCACTGTAGCCAGCCGGCGTTGTAACCTTTGTACCACCAATATTTCCCCTCCAGGCGGTGATCAAAGGGAAAGTCGACATACGCACTACTCGAATCGTGATACATTTGGGGCGGATATCCAATAGTGTACGTTTGGTCGGCAAAAAGACACATTGCCGGGTCTGTTCCTCCTCCGTACCAATTGCAAAAATCTATCTCTTCCTCCTCTGAGGGGCCTTCGGGCGGATTGGCATTGTAGTTTCCTGCCCACGAATTAATCTGAGGTTGAATGTCACCACCGATATTCTCTACATTCTCTGGATAGTTGGGGTATACAGGGTTATTCACAATAAGCTCTATTGCTGTCCAGTAAGTTTGTATCGGTAGTATCTCTTCCGCGCTCTCGGATCCCACCGTAAAGGAAGAGTCTTCATCCATGAACGTGGTATCCTCATAATAGTCAGGGAGATTAGACAAATATGTGAATCCTGGTTGAATATAAAAGTAAAGATCTTCGAAGATTGTGATATCATGTTCGTAACCCTGATGAATACTATCGAATCCTGAGGTATCCCACCAAATAGCAAGGCTCTCAATAAAACCGGTCTGTAGATTATTCCGCACCCAACCTTGTTCGGGAGCAAACTTCCAGGGATCACTATAGGGCGGATTCGGGGATGGTAGATTAGTGACACTCTGTGCGCCCAAGGATTCTGAATTTGAATTGGCAGGATGACTGCCAGCTTTTGCTGGGGGCGGCTTTCCAGCATTGTACTCTGAAACCGCCATAGTCTCATGGGTTGGTGAGGATGTAACTCAACATACCACAAATCCGCCCCAGATTTCATGATATCTTGTGATTTTTTATGATTGTTTGTGATATTCGCGCCGAATGCGGTGCACGGGGAGCGTTTAGCGAGCTAATAGCGAGCTAATGACGTATCCCCGTCATGGAAGAGCAACTCACCGTAGGAGGACTGGCGCTCGCCCTGCACACATAGCCCATCCACCGCGAAGGTGATGCGTCGTATCAGCAGTGGTTGCCAGATCGCCTGCTCCAGTATCACCTGCTGCGCCTGATTCACATACTGCCGGCGCAGGTCGGAGGTGGCTGCCGTGCGCGCCTGCTGCACCATTTCGGTCACATCACCATGAGGATAACTAAGCAGGTTACGTGGCCCAGAACCCAAGAATATCGCCAACGCTGTGTAGTCCCCCCAGGCATAATCGAACAACAGCAGGTCGAAATCCTGACGCTGTGTCAGTATGTCTGCTCGAGACACTTCTTTGATCTGAACTTGGTCGAGTCCGACAGCCCGCAATTGCTCTTGCAGCGCAGCCGCTAACTCGCGGTAGGTATTGCTTTCCGGGATAAGTAGTACGATCTCCGAGTCTCTTTCGAAACCAGATTGCGCCAGTAACGTCCGGCTGCGTTTTGGGTCGTGGCTGTAGCTGAAATCCCCGACATCAGGATCATAGCCGGTGGTGTTTGGTGTTAGGGGTGTATTGGCAACCAAGAAAGGACCTGTTTGGGCCAGGCTGGTCTTGTCCACGGCCTGAGCAATGGCCTGACGCACTTGCAGGTTCTGCCAACGGGGCCGCTGGAAATTGAAACCCAAGTAAGTGACGCCGCCCATAGCATCGTAGAGACGAAAGCGAGGCAACGCAGCCACCTGCTCCACATGCCGCGAGCTCAAGCTGAGAACGCAACCTTCGCCGTTGAGCAGGGCGTCGAGACGCCCCTCGCGCTCAGCGATGAAGTCGAAACGGATCTGGGGAATGTGTGCTGCATTTCGATTGTCGAAAAGCGCCGGCGGCCAATGATACGTTGGGTTGCGCATCAGCGTTATCGTGCGGCCGGCGTGATACAAGCTTGGGACGAATTGATAGGGGCCGGTACAATCAACAAAGGTCGAGCCACCACCGTTGGGCGTGCGTGGTGAGACAACGGCAGCGTAAGAATTGCTCAACACCAGGCGGGCGAATTCGTAGTCAGGTTCTGGCAAGGTGAATACAACGCTACGGCCGTCTGCTTGCGCCGCTACTGCGACATCCCGTAAGTCATTCTGTAATGGCGACCCGCCAAGATGCAGCAAACGCTCGAAACTGCCTTGCACAGCCTGCGCGTCCATCATGGCGCCATCATGGAAAATGATGCCCGGACGTAAACGGACGGTGAGACGGCGTCCCCCTTCACTGTAATCGAGTGTGTCTTCGGCCAATAGGCCTCGCAGCCTACCCGTATCATCTTCATAGAATAGTGGTTCACAAACATGGCGGAAAATGTCTTGGGCCACCGGGTGTGAGGTTTGCTGGGGGTCGAAGACTTCGGGATCGCCTCCCCATAGAACGACCAACGGTGGTCCGCCCATACCATCGCTGCGCCCGACCAACCAGCCCAGCGCTATCGCCAGCCCTATAAGCAATGCCAGAACAAGGGGCAAATGAGTCCGATACCTGAAGGGCGACACCCTCATGCCCCCTTCTCTGCACGGTCTATGTAGCATGCATAGCCGATGCCGTGCGCTGTCCGCAAATAGCGTGGGCTACGTGGATCGGGTTCAATCCTTTGCCTTAGCTGGAACACCAGGCGGCGCAAGCGATCTTTTTGATCAGGGCGGAGGCCGATTGCATTCACCTCGTCATCCGGCCAGACAAGAGCGAACAGTGACTCGGCTGTGTGTACTTCTCCCGGTTGCTCGATCAAAAAGCGCAAGAGTGCATCCTCTGAAGGTGTGAGTTTTGTTTCCTGCCAGATGGCAGCCGGCTGCTCAGTAGCAGGATCGATGTGGCGGACATGAGCTGTGGGACCGCCGCGTTGCAGCCGCAGCGTAGGTCCTAAAACGATCCAGTCTCGAACAGGTTCATGAGGTTTCTCAAACGGGCGGTCAGGTGTTGATAGCATCTCTATCGGTACCACCGATGCCAATACACCGGCAACATCTTCGGAATGCCTGTATATCGGGATCGCTACCAGGGTCTGATCGGCTTCTGGCCAATCCCTCTGTTGAACAATGCGAGCCTCCTCGTGAGTCTCTAAAAACACCTCTAACAGCGCATCTATCAGCAGACTACCCGGCAGCGCCTGGATCTGATCCAGCATGTGCTTGGACGCATCATTCATGGTGGTTATACCATTTACGCGATCAAAGAAGAGAATCGGTTGCTCATTCAGAACCGGATGGACGGCAGACAGCGCAGCGGCCGAGTTGGGACGGCGGAGCGCAACAACGAGCAGCCACGCAATCAAGAAAATACTTGCCCCAGCGATCACCACTATCTCCCAAACAGGTGCGTGCCAGTAAACATGTTCAGTCATTTTGTTACCTTGTCGTTAGAGGGCTGTATCAAAGTTAGATTGTGCTCATGCTTCCGAAAGACCAGATGCAGAAATCAGTCTGGGGCGTTGTGAGGTGTGTAACTGACCTGGCGAGATTGAGTATGCGGGGAAGTCAACTAAAACCATTGTAGCATGCATCTGCACGCCGCCCAATTGCATGTCAGTTTTCGAAATTTGTGTATTTAGGTTAGAGTAAAGTGAGTTTGTCACTTCACTAGGCCTATTCTCGACGCGAGATCACATATGACCACTCGCACAAAAGGCGACGTAGCGCCCTGGCGTATGATGTTCTGGGCTCCGGAGCCTCATTCGGGTCCAGAAAGATGGAGTGATCCCCGGATGAGATCAGACATGCGACAGAGATTAAGGAGTCAGCAACCCCATGGTAAACCCCAGACCAGATTCTAGAGATACGAACCGGCCGGCGCCGGCAGCCAGCCGCCCAGATCTAACACAATACGGTATTTCGCAAGATACGGAAGGAATGCTTCCTTGGGACTATATCGATGAGCAGATGGCCGCCGCTCGCAACTACTGGCTGGGTACAACTCGTCCCGATGGTCGCCCACACGTCGTACCTGTCTGGGGCGTATGGATCGGCCAAGTCCTCTATTTTGGTTCACAAACGAATGCAGTCAAGGCCAGAAACCTTGCCCAAAATCCGGCCATCGTTATCCATCTCGAAAGCGGAGATGATGTGGTGATTCTCGAGGGCACAGCCAAAAGGCTAGTGGCAATGCATCCCGATCTGTATCAACGTCTGGCCGCCGACTACGCCAGAAAATATGATGGATTCAAGCCCAACCCGCCTTCTGATGCCGAACCACTCTACGCGGTGTACCCCACCCTGGCACTGGGCTGGAAGGAGTATGACTTTGTGAGAACACCGACGCGTTGGCGGCTAGGGACGAACCGCTAACGATGGCTAGATCGACTACAACCGTCAGCTTCATCGCCGATCACTGTCGATGAATACCTCCGCCTCAGCGCCATCAGGTTAGTAATGAATCGATCAAGTCGGCTAGATCGTCGATTACCATATTCCATGCCGGTAACGTTCCCTCTGGCGTCTGCCCTAGTAGATCCTGAGACCAGTAGACAGAAGCACCCTGTAATAAGAGCGGTTGGAAGAAGTCCGATAGTTCTGGTGCTTTCATGCCTATGTGGAGGCATTTCTTGTCGAGCAATCGGCGAGAATCAGGCATATCGAACGCATCACCTTGCTCTCGCAGCAATCGCCACGTGTCATAATAATCACGAGCCTTGCCGCGTTGCAGGATACTACGAAGCTTTTCAGCCAAGATTTCCTGCAACTGATACATGAGCACCTGCGGACGCAGATCGGGAAAGTGATTGATGACGACTGGACGTTGCTCTGGTGTCAGTAGGACCGGCTCATCGAGGGTCAGATCGAAGAGCAGGCGGCTGGGATGGCGTAATGGACCTTCGAAACGAGCGCGCATGCGGATGGCGCCGTTGGCGGTATGGTAATCACGCAGGGTCATCTTTACATCATGAATCGTTTCGACGTTTTCGAACCATATCGATAACTCTGCCCGCAGAAGCTCCTTGGATACATCAGGCAGCACAGTGAAATCGAGGTCTACCGAGTGACGCCAATCTTCAAAGTAACCCAAGCGCAGCGCCGTGCCCCCTTTGAGACACAGGTTTCCGGAGAGAGGTGGAGTGTGAGTCAGGGCGTCCAGTGCACAGAGCATGACATATTCGTGCTCTGCTTGGCCTACGCCCAATCCCAGTCGACCTGCAACCTGGCGTAATTCACGTTCTGAAATCATGTCAATGTTCCCGCCATTCCAATAATTGGTGTTCTGGTACGTTGATAATCAAGCGCCATCGTGCATCCTTAGTACCATCCTCCAGGCCAGCGGGATCGAGCTTGTTGTAGTTTCTGTCTTCGGAGCCTCGTAGCTGTGACAGCAATGCCCCATCGACTAGTCCCAGACGGTCCAGCCAGAAACCCAGGCGACGTGCGGCTGCCCGGTTGCGTAGACGCAGGCTGTGTGTGATCAATCGATCAAAGTCGAGTTCATCCCGTCCAAACCACAAACCTTTCGCCGGCTCAAGGACGCCGCCGCAGTATTCAGGATGGTCAAACCCATCTACAATAGACTTCTCCCGTTCCGCCATCTGTACAGGTTGCTCTGCTATCTGGATTGTCGTGAATCCGAAGAACTTGTGGTCACCCAGGTACACAAAGCGAAAGCTCAAGTCGCCAATCGTGGCAGGGCGCTTGCGTCGAGTGGTGGCGATCCACACCTCTCGCTGCAAGCGCTCACTGTAGCCATAGTAGTGGAGAGCAGTTGCATAAGTCAGATAGTATGGCGCCACTAAAATAGAGGCCATCACGTACTCATGCTCAGCCCAATGCACTTCCGATCCGGCCTCCAGCGGGATCACACAGTACTTTCCCCGTTCCAGTCGCTGCAACCACTGCTTGTTGACTAGTCGATATAGTGTCTGTGTTACCTCCTTCTCATCACGACCTAGCAGGCGCCGGACGTCTTCTACCGTGAATACATTCTGTCCGGCGGCAACAAATGCACTCAGCAGACGGGATTCGTGCTTGCTCAAAGTTCTAATAGGGTGCACAGTGGACATGAGTCATATTCTATGTATCGAAAGTCAAATCTTTGTTGATTAATATAACACAAAACAAGATAACTTACTACTTACAGAGCCAGGTGGTCAGGTCGAGTCTTGAACCAAAGTGGTCGCTTGCTGTGTTGACGACGGTGACGTTGAAAAAGCGAGGCCGCTTTGTGGATAGCGTCCGCCAAGGAGATTCCAATCTTCACTTAATCAACACTGGTGTTATGCCCACTGAAGAAAAGGGTCGATAAGCGTTCAATAGGCAGTGAGGGTGTCAGGCGGATCCTATTTTCGTACCTATTTGCCATCAGAAAACCTTTCTTTGCGAGCGAGATATAATCTATGAAAAGAATTCTATTTGTAGTCATGGCCCTGGCTTTGTTCATCAGCGCCTGTACCTCTGTCGTCCCATCTCCGCCACCGGCTACCGACCGGGAGAGCGTCGAAACACCACCAGCGGTCGAGATACCCACCGAAGTCGAGCCTCCTGAAATCGAAGGCGCCCTACCCATCGATCCAGCGGTGCGAATCGGGCAGTTGGATAATGGCTTCACCTACTATATCCGTCAGAATGACGAGCCCATGAATCGGGCCGAGTTGTGGTTGGCCGTCGATGCCGGCTCCCTTCTAGAGGATGACGATCAGTTGGGTCTGGCACATTTCCTGGAACACATGTTATTCAATGGCACCGAGAACTTCGAAGGCATGGCCATAGTCGATTTCTTCGAGACCATCGGCATGGAGTTCGGGCCTGATATCAATGCCTTTACCTCATTTGATGAGACTGTCTACATGTTGCAGGTTCCCAGCGATGATAGTGAAAGCGTGAATACCGCCTTCGATGTGCTGCGTGACTGGGCAGCTTTCGCAACGATATCGCCCGAGGAAGTGGATAAGGAACGAGGCGTCGTGGTAGAAGAGTGGCGGCTACGCAATGAGACCGCCAGTGGCAGAATCAATGACAAGATCCTGCCATTTATCCTCAATGAGTCACGTTATGCTGACCGTCTGCCCATTGGCGACATGGATGTAGTACGTAACGCCCCGGCTGAGACGTTGAGACGATACTACGAAACCTGGTATCGACCCGATCTCATGGGACTTGTGGCTGTTGGTGATTTTGACGCCGGTGAGATCGAGGCACTCATCAGCGAGCACTTCACGGACCTTAGCTCGCCCTCGGATCCTGTTGCTCGAACCGATTATACTGTCCCGGCCCACGAGAATACGACCTTCCTGGTAGTGACCGATCCAGAGGAAACGGTGACCCAGATCCAGGTCATTCGCAAACGCGATAGCCAGCCGCTTCTCACAGAGACTGACTTCCGTGACGATCTCATCACAGACCTGTTTTATAGCATGCTCAACCAACGCCTGGACGAGATCGAGCGTCAGCCTGATGCGCCCTTCCTCGCCGCCGGTGTGGGGGCAGGCCAATTGGTCAGGCCGGTGGCTGCTGATTTCATCGCTGCCTTGGTGGAAGATGATAAGGTCGAGCCCGGACTGGAGGCGTTGCTCACCGAAGTAGAACGGGTTCGGCGCCATGGCTTCGCCGACACCGAACTAGAACGAGCCAAGATCGATCTGTTGCGGTTCCACGAGACAATCTATGATGAGCGAGAGAATATCGATAACGGGGCTTTGGCTGGCCAATATCTCGATCACTTCCTGGCGTCCGATCCCATCCCCAGCATCGAGTATCTGTATGAACTCGCCCAACGACTGATCCCGGAGATCACATTGGCAGAGGCCAACGAGAAGTCCACTGCCCTGGCTGCCTCCGATAATCGAGAAGTGATTGTTACCGCCCCTGAGAAAGCTGACCTTGAGTTGCCATCTGAGGATGATCTGGCTGCATCATTTAGCAAGGTATTGGCCCAAGAGATCGCGGCCTACGAGGATGAAGTGATCGACGCACCCCTGCTGGCGGATATCCCTGAACCCGCTGCAATCCTCTCCGAACGTGAGATTGGCGACCTGGATGCTGTGGAATTGGAACTGGCCAATGGTGTGCGCGTGCTGATAAAAGCCACTGATTTCAAAGATGATGAGGTTTTGGTGCGAGCGATCAGCCCTGGGGGATCTTCACTGGTTGCTGATGAAGATTTCCCGGAAGCGACAACCATTGCCAACATTATCGCCCAAAGTGGACTGGGTGAGTTCGATCAATCGGCTGTTGAGAAACTTCTGACCGGGAAAGCGGTAGGGGTTTTCCCCTATATTGCCGAGTTGAGTGAGGGTTTCAGCGGGGCCGCATCGCCTGAGGACCTCGAAACCCTGTTCCAACTCATACATCTCTACGTGACAGCACCACGCCAGGATCAGGATGCGTTCGACGTCTTCCAGAATCAGCAGCGCACGGTTCGTGTCAATCGTGATCGCGACCCGAATGCCGCCTTGCAAGACGCCCTCTTACAAGCGTTATATGGCTCGACCATTCGCCGTGGTCCTCTGTCACTGGAGGCCATCGACACCCTCGATTACGAGAAGGGTCTGGAGTTCTACCAGGATCGCTTCTCCGATGCAGGTGATTTCGATTTCGTCTTCGTTGGCAGCCTTGATCCCGAGGAACTGGGGGCTTTGGCACAGACTTACCTGGGCGCCCTACCCGCGAATGGCCGTGAAGAGACCTGGCAAGATGTTGCACCGAGCATCCCTGAAGAATCGGTCGAAACTGTGGTCTACAAAGGTGAGGGTGATCGCGCTACAGTGCAGATCGTCTTTACCGGCCCTTTGGACTCGACAACCAAAAATCGCCGCAGGCTGAGTGCGTTAGAAGGCGTTCTGGACATTGTTCTGCGCGAGGAATTGCGCGAGGAATTGGCCGGTGTCTATTCTTCTCGGGTCAGTACGTCATTACGTGAACTGCCGGAGTCACTTTACTTTGTCGTTGTCTCTTACACCGCCGATCCCGATCGTGTAGATGAATTGGTCGAAGCCACGCTTGATCAGGTCAGGTTGCTTCAAGCAGATGGCCCCAAGGAGATCGACGTCGAGAAGGTGCACTCTCAGTTGATCTCGAACCGTGAAGAGGCCTTGGAACAAAACGGTTTCTGGCTCTCCTTGCTCGAAGATTACGCGTTTTACGGGGACGAGGAATTGCTGGATACCGCCTCTTTCGAGGAGCAGGTCCTGGCTGTTACAGCCGAGGATATTCAGCAAGCAGCCATCAAGTATCTTCGTGAGGACCAGTATGTGAAGGCAGTGCTTTACCCAGAGGCGTTGAATCCAAAGGCTGAGTAGAACAACACTAACGACATTCTATCAACCAGCGAGAATCGCAGAAGGAAGATGTCGTGCGATGGCTGGTCTAGCAGCTTGTCCGAAAAAGAAAAATGGAACGCAGATTTCGCAGATAAAAATGAAAAAATCAGCATTAATCTGCGTTCTATCAAATGTGAGATCGACTTTTTCGACAGCCCGCCAGGATCGATTATCGATCATGTTAGAATAGCAACAGATTCGCAGGAGGTTTAGAATGGAACGTGTACGACAGGCCGTAGGAAAAGATGGTCTACAGATCCCTGTGATTTTGATGGGTCAGTATGGATCGACACATGGATCTACTGTGATTGTAGAATTCGAAGAAGAAAGCATCCGCGTGATACCTGTGCATTCTGATCGGCAAAGTGTCGAGAATCGGGCGCTACGCTACCTGTTCCATGAGGTAGGTGATAGAGTGTCTGTAGAGGTTTTTTCGTTGATGGACGAGGAAGGATGGCGGGTCGATGTCCATGGCGCCAGTGCATCAACCGCTTTGGGGACATTATTTTATGATTCTACCGGTAAGTCGCTCACTGAAAAGTCTACTTCCCCGGCAGATATGGGCATGGTTCATTACGCTAGAAATCGATCTTTACAATTTTGGCATCATATACCAACGGGATGGAATCCCTGGCTCAAAGTACAAAGCGCCCTTGGTTGGGCGCTCTCGCCCTCAGGCGCTCGCGTGCCGGTAAACCAGGCCCTGAGGGGCCTTCGTGGTTTCAGCGACGAATTCCATTCGGTTCGTAGAACGCCAAAATTGTAAAGGGCACAAGTACTCAGGATGAACCTCGCCCAGATATGCGACGCAAAGCGATGTCAGATAACTAAAAACAATGGAACTAACGCCGTATCGGCAAGAACATCCTCACACGTGTTTGCCCGCGTGCGCTCGAATAGTCTTGCAATACTTGGGGCACGAACATACGGAGTCCGAGTTAGCATCTGCCTTCACAACCATCGAAGTCCTGGGCATACGGCCGGAAGATGCTGTTCAGGGCATAGAGAATCTCGGCTATCGGGCGTTGTAGTTTGAAAATGCTACATTTGATCGACTCAACAACCTATTGAACGCAGTTTGGCCGTTCACTGTCTTTCTGCGATCAGCAGATTTACCCCAAGGTCGAGCTGGATTACACGCTGTTCTCGTGTGCGATATCGATGAAGGAGAATTGACTATCGTGGACCCGGCTCTTGGTGCGGAGTTGTATATGGAGCCGAGTGAATTCATGCACGCCTGGTCGGCGCTTGGAAACCAGGGACTCGTGATTTGGGTACCTTTTGATAATGAAAAATAAAACCGCTGCTTACGTACAGCCGCCCCCAACATTAGCAAGCTCATTTTGCGGCGACCATAGGGTTCGCATGGCAGCATCGATTAACATCTCGTAGCGGTACCAATTGACGCCACTTACATTCTGCCGTTGCAGCGCATTGAGGGTGCCGTTAGCCACAAATTGAGCCACACCGGCGCCGTTCGGCTGATTATAGGCATTCGTGCCACTTTTTACATCGATATAACACTGGTCAGGCGGGTAGACTGTGCCCCCACTGTTCCCCTGACCAAATACCACCGCGACGCTGGCAAAGGCGCTGTCATCCGGTGACGAGGTCTGTATCGTACCATTGGTGCCCGTTGCCACGTTGACGGTAAGTGATACCGACCATACGCCTGAGCCACCCGCGCCCACGTTCGGCCCCTGCAATGTCGTTGCCTGTTCGGCCAACACATAACCGCCCTGGTCGACCGCGCGCACCACGACATTGCCTTCGAAGAGGTTGCCGCCGCTGCCGTTTGCCTGAAACGTAGCAGGAAGAATCGCCCCGGGCAAGGGGTTGTCGATAGAGACGTAGGCCTGCCCCGGCGGGGGAGGGGGTGGAGGAGGGGGAGGGGGAGGAAGGATGTCCAAGCAGGGGATCACGATCACCGATCCCGCATAAAGATTCCACATGCCGTTGACATATTGTAGCTTGTGAATGGGTACGCCAAAGCGGTTACTTATTGAATACCAGGTGTCTCCATAAACCACATTGTAACGATCGCCGTGGACAGCCCCTTGCGCGTGTTGCGAGGGCCCGCGATCGTAGACGTTGTAACAGTCACCGCCATGACCACCGCAACGGCCGATGACCTGCAAATGCATTCCGGGATAAATACTGTTCGGATTCGGGCCAATGACACCCCGGTTCATATTGTAGATTTCATGCCATGTCGTGCAATGCTGGCGAGCGATACTGGCCAGACGGTCGCCTTGCTTGACAGTGTATACCTGGGGATATCCCTGTGCAGCTTGTACTTCACCAGGTGTCAGAACGACACTGCTCAATGACACGAAAATGGCAATCGCCAGTATATACAGGAAAGAAGATCTTTTCATAGAGAACTAGACATTGGATGCCCTTGGGCTGGTTAACATAGGAATACGTCTGCAAGCCATTTTCATCTTCGCCGGTGCGTAAAAGGTTATTACAACTACTTGATAATCATGACGTGATTTGTTTAGAAAAGTTATGGGTATCGACTGGAGGCAGGAAATGCTTCGTTTTTAGGGGTCGTCAAGGGGCTGTTTGCGGTGATCTTTCTTTATGGCGATAATGCTCTGGTATGGTGCCAGGTTACTCAACGTAGCAAGTAGATTGCAGCACCGCCGTATCTCGTACCATATGTTACCGCACACTCACACTTGGAGAACTCGAACAATGACAGATTCAACACACTGGGCCAGTGGCGTCCGCCCCAAAGGGCTCCTCTCGTTCTTGTACAACGCCATCAACGATCCCGAAACAAACCAGAGCTGTCACATTGACATTCAGGGTACCATGCAGTTTTTCGCACTGACTGATGATGAACAATAGGCCGTTCTAAATGCTCAGGGTGCAGGGGCGCCATCCCAAAAAACCTTGGAGGCAATCCTTGACCTACTGCTGCCTGAAATAGCTGAAGGGTATGGTGTTGTCTGGTAGAGATAGCGCCACAAGGAATGGGTAAGCTTGGCTGCCCGTCGTGGCAAGCGCAGAAGTTTCGCCAAACGGTCTTCTGATCCACACAAACTCATCTAATGAAAGTAAAGAAAATAACTCAGTAATGTAGCCTATGCGTTTGCGAGGTCCGCACCGGGATGAATTCCCGGTGCTACGTAACAGCGCCCCTTGAAAGGGGCTGATTTGACACCCTAAGTGTCACAAAACGAGCCGATAGCCGGATTGATCCGGCGCTGTTTGCTAGCCGGGGGATGAATCCCCCGGCGGACCTGGCAAGAAAACATTACCGAAATAAATAATTAACCTTCATGATGAGGCGTCCGGGACCAAAGTACGAACAGCCTGTTGCAGCGGCATACCTCTGCTGTGCAGCCAACTTTGGAATTGCGATTAGCCTCGGGCGTAGCTTGATAAAAATACAACCCATTGCAGTAACACTCTCTGACACATCACCAATACCTTCGGCGCCAATAAGACGATGAAATTGTCTTGCGAAACCTACCAAGCTCCATCGGGCGCTGTAAGCAGACCCTGATGGGTCTTCGCATTTTCAGCCTGATCCTTCCAGC
>JAAENG010000590.1 GCA_024224665.1 Chloroflexota bacterium
GCTGACCCAGTTTAAGTGTAGTCCTACCTTGTCTATAGTTCCGTATGTTATTCCAACATTTAAAGGCATGGGAGCTATGGCTAAAGTCGACTTTTTGCTGATAGTGGAAATAGTCAAATAACTCTAGTATAAAAGGAAGCGCTCTACTGGCAGGGTATCTTTGTTTGAAGGAGTAGCTGCCGCCTAACCCCGCGTGAACCATGACCTGCTTCGCAGCAGAGGGCGGCGCGTATAAAGCAATCTTTGGTTCTGAATGAGTAACTTCCAGAGCCAAAACGCAGGCAGCTTACGCCATCGTTAGACAACGTTCCGATGCTACGCTGTTGATAATCCCTGCCTAGACGGGGATCACAATGTCATAAGGTTAGCCTATTGGATTGGGAGACGGTGGTGGAGATCATGCGGTTGTTGGACGCTGAACCATGATTCATGGTTCAGCGCCATGATATCGCCTTCAATGCTTCTACATACGATTAGGAGCATAGCGACACATGACATAACTAACATCGGTATCGGCCTGCATTTGCTGGATTCATAGACTACAGGTAGACTAACTACTCGACTTTGCTGCCACTTAGTTTGTGATCATGTAATATATCCATAAGATACTGGCAACGAATTCTTCAGAATTAACGTGTAAGATGAAGTGGTATCGAGGGCATTACGCCTTTTAGTAAATATTGCATCATGCCTCCTAAAGCGTGGAAGACACTTTCATCGAAACCGATCTACGAAAATAAATGGATGCGCCTGCGAGAGGACATCGTCGAGATGCCTGACGGGGGCACAACCCTTTACGGTGTTGTCTCTTTCAGCGAATGCGTCGGGGTGCTACCCTTTGTCGATGACGACCATGTAGTTCTATGCCGCCAGTATCGCTATATATTTGGCGAAAACCATCGATGGGAGATGCCAACAGGTGGTGTCAAGCCAGATGAAACCCCAGAGCTAGCAGCGCTGCGTGAGCTGCAAGAGGAAGTGGGCTATATCGCCCGTCGGCTGCAGTGGGTGAGTAGCTACTACACGTCAAAAAGCGTGTGTGTCGAGACCGCACATATTTACCTTGGCTATGAGTTAGATCGATCTGTTTTACCGCCGGACGATACTGAGTTTTTCGAAATCGACACATTTCATTTTGATGATGCCCTCGATATGGTATTGCGCAGCCAAATCCGCGACAGTATGAGCGTGATCGCTATCCTATATGCCGATCGAATCCGCAGACAACAGCACCGAGGTTACTGTGCACATTCTGGCAACCAACCATTACAGGGGGACAGTCCATGATTCAGCTTTTCGATTCATCCAGCCCGCGTGCAGACACGTTGCTTTACAAGATATGTATGATCATTGCCCGCCTGGGGCTGGCCTATCTCTTTTTCACCCAGTTGTGGTGGAAACTACCCCCACAGTTTGGCTGTACCAATGATTTTGCCTTCCCTCAGCCCGCAGCTGAGAACCACTGGACCGGCAACGGCAGCGGCGGACTCTGTTACTGGATGGGGATTGAATCGATTTACGCTCCACAGTATCGTCAGGTGCTTGTATCCGACATGCGACCTGCCGGTTTACCCAAGATTGGCCTTAATATCGCACCCATAGCCAAGGCCAATGCCTTGCTCCTGGACAATATCCTCATCCCCAACATCGGCTTCTTCGGCTGGGTGATCTGGCTGGCCGAGTTCTGGATAGTCCTGTCGATGCTGTTAGGTCTCTTTTCACGGTTAGGCGCGCTGGTGTCGATTGGGGTTGTGGGGCAGCTGTGGGTGTCGCTAGCCAACATACCGCGCCCGTTCGAGTGGGAGTGGGCCTATGGTGCAATTTTACTGCTTTCGGTTGCGCTGCTTGGGGCGGCGGCTGGCCGGTTTATGGGTGTAGATGGCTGGCTACGTCCGCGATTCGCCAAACCAGCTGCAGAGGGTCGTCTCTGGGCCAGGGTTGCCCTGTTGTTGAGCTGAACAGGGCATCTCCATGCGCGGCTCCTTGCTTGTGGTGGCCAAACAACCAGCGGCTGGACATACTAAGACACGGCTCTGTCCGCCGTTAAGCGGAGAGATGGCAGCGTCCCTTTACGAGTGTTTCTTGTATGACACCTTAGATATCATGCGACGGGTCCAAGATGTCCAGCGCATTGTCGTCCACCTGCATGGAGATAAGGACGGTTATTTTAGGCAACTTGCCCCCGACATGATGCTTTCTCAGCAACGCGGCCACTCCTTAGGCGAACGCCTCGATCATCTATTGACCAGCGCCCTGGCCAACGGAGCCGATCGCGCAGTGGTAATAAATAGTGACAGTCCTACCTTGCCCGCCGCTTATGTAGACGATGCTTTCACCCGTCTGGATGTCGCCGATGTCGTGATAGGCCCTTGCTTTGACGGTGGATATTACCTGATTGGTATGAAACAGCCTCATCCACGCCTGTTGCGCGATGTGCAGATGAGCACGCCACGCGTACTGGCAGACACACTCGCCCTTGCCGCTGAGCTGGAAGTATCGGTCTCGCTACTCCCTGAATGGTACGATGTGGATACAATCGCCGAACTGGAATATCTGCGTTCTGAAATCGAGACTTTCGACGATGATAACAGGGCCAAGGACCAGGCCAGCCACACGCGGCGCTATCTGGCGCAGATGGCGTGGTAACATGGTCATTTAGGTCACAGTCATGCTATCTGCTATTGCCGGCAATGAACTAGATTGTGTTGACATTGTACGTAATGGTGACTTTCTTACCGCGGAGAGCGCAGGGGACGCAAAGATATATCCCCTTTCTTGTAGTGGTCAACGGTTGCTTGGAATGCGGAAAATGCCCGTTTCGAAGCATTTGGCCGCAAGGTTGTGCCGATTCACGCAATTGACTAAGTTGCCCGGCGTATGTGACGGGAGGCTTCCTGTTCAACTAACCTCTGACCACTACAGACATATCCCCTTTCTCCGGGTTTCTCTGCGTTCTTCGCGTTCTCAGCGGTGATTTTTAAGAGTGTCAACAGAACCTAGCACGAAGGCATCGACTCATTGCAAGCTCAAGGTAAAGTAGAGCACATGAATCCCTGGTCGAATCCGGATGCGTTACCATCGCAAGACGCTGCAAATCTGGCAATATTTATCGCTGAGCGCGGCCGCAACGCTGATCAGGCGCTGGCGCACACAACCCTCATCGATACACTTAATCCCCAGTCTGGCGAGCGACTGATCGATGTCGGCTGCGGCACGGGCGTACTCGCCCGACGGATGATGCAACGCGTGCAACCAGAGGGAACGGTGTTAGGGGTAGACATAAGCCGTGCCATGCTCGATTTTGCGGAGCGCCAAACGCTTCCTACGGGACTGCGTTATCAGCAGGCGAGCGCCTACTCGCTGCCCTGCTCAGATGGCAGCTTTGAGGGCGCCATTGCCGCCCGCCTGCTAATGCATGGAGTTTGTGATGGGCAGTAAGGTGTGGAGGTGAGCATGTTCACCTCTGTCCTGAACATGATAGGTCGCTTGCCAGGTCGTTCCCCTCCCTATAGGCTGTTTTGGCTCCTTTCCATCGCCGTTGGATCCATCATCCTCTACATGCTTCTGGCCTTTCGCTACCCGTTAATGGCCAGCTTGGCTGATCCCCGCGCCACCTGGGCGCTGATGGTAGATCCCACCAGCATCAATCTCAGCTATCATCTCGCCATCTATCTGGGTCTCACTGTGCTTTATATGCTGGCGTTGCGTCTTCTCAACGCTTACCTTTCTGACTCCAGACGACTTTCGTTGCTGATTGTTGGGGTCTGGCTGGTATGCAGTGCTGTATTGCTAACTGTGGCTCCCGGTGGTGAATCGCATGATATCTTCGATTATACTTTTCGTGGACGCATGATAGTTGAATATGGAGCCAATCCGCTTGCCGGAGCACCCGAGGAGTTGAGCAAGGCCCCATTCTATCGCTATGCAGCGTGGATCAGGCACGTAGACACCTACGGCCCGTTGTGGGAAATGACCAGTGCTGGTGTCGCGGTGGTTGTGCGCTTTATACTCAAGGCATCTGATCTGTGGACGACAACACAGGTATCCTGTCCAAGATCGCCCGCATCATGCAAAATGCTCAGTGTGTATCTCGTGAGCTATCGCCTGCTTGCTATAGCCCTCACGGGGGTTTCCGCTTGGCTGATTATGAGCATGGTACGGCGGAATCGTCCAAATTTGGCGACGGCGGCATTAGCAGCCTGGCTGTGGAGTCCTATGCTGCTGATCACCACTGCGATCGGCGCTCACAACGATGCCGTCATGATCGTCTTGTTGTTAGCTTCGTTGTGGCTCTTACAGCGGCAACGTTGGCTGCCTGCTTTGTTGGTGTTGGTATTGGCATTGCATGTGAAGGTCACAGTGCTGATATTCCTACCCGCCATTGGCCTGTGGATCGTTCGGCGCCGCGGATGGCTGCGTACTATTGGCGTCAGCACAGTAGCAGGGGTGATTGGAGTGTTGCTGTCTTGGTTACTGTACGCGCCATTCGACGGGTGGAGCACACTGCCACGTATGTTGCATGAGCGATCGATCTTCCTGGCCAATTCACCCTGGCACGTAATCTACTACGTGTTGTATATTCAGCGGCATTGGCCGAAAGAAATGGTGCTGGGACTGACAGTGCAACTGCCCACTTTGTTATTTGTTGTCAGTGCCGTTCTCGTTGCCTTGTGGATGCTGGATTTTCGCCCAAACCGTTGGAAGCGCTCACCTGCGCCTGATTGGGGTGACGAACGCATGTTGTGGCGCACAATCGCGGGACTGAGTTTGCTCTATCTATTGGTTGGCAGCTTCTGGTTTCAGCATTGGTATGTTCTGTGGGTATTGGCGCCTGCTGCGCTGCTACCGGATAGCATACTCACCAGGGTGGTGTTGCCCTGTTTGAGCTTTGGTGCTCTGTCTGCCAATGTGGTTGCGGATTTTGTCCGCACGCCGATGCCAAAGGCCGCGCCGCGTACGCGTCTCTACGCCCTGGTCGTCCTGGTTATCTGGATGCCGGCACTCATAGCTGGTGGGGTAGCGGAAAGCTTTCGGTTTTATCGCCATAGACAGGAACGAAAGCAGGCTTCTCCCCGGATGCCTTCGGATTGAGTGGATCATACCTGGTTCAGCAGGCTAATTCGAACAATCTGCGTTCATGCTGGATGGCATGCCCGGCTCGCACCCTGTAATAACCTCAGTTCGGAATTACGAATAGGCTCACGGATTTGCACAGATTAACATGGATAAATGCAACTTTTAGTCATCACTGTCGACATTCTAGCCATAAAAAATCCGTGTCATCCGGTGCGCCAGGCAAAGCCTGACCAATCTAGTGAACTGAGAGGTGTTCACCATGTAATTACTCATTTAACATGAAGCTACCTGAGCGTGAGGCGGAGGGATCCGTCTGGCGACGCCTCGCACTAGCGAACGTGCGAGCCGCAACGTAAGTGAACTCGATTCGGCCTCGTTACACCATAGAGAGTGGCCAACCTACCGGATAGGGTGAAGCCTAGCATCGTCAGTGAAGGAATGAGTAGGAGCAACTGACGGACTCTCCGGGGTGATTGGAGGCAGCGCGTACGGAAAGATTGGTCGAGGAACACTTCGACATACGACCTCCGGTCGTCGCTCAGTGCAGACTCTGGGAGGCCCGACAGGGCGGCGGGAGAGCCGCAGACATGTACAGGGAGACAAAACTTGTACATGGCCCTGGTCGGGAGTCGGACAGGCCCATAGTAGTGAAGAAGCGGGGTAACGCCCGTGGAGCGAAGGGGCCTGAGCAAGAATGCGTTTCTAGTCGATAAAGAAGGAGAGCCGCTTGAACGAAAAACGTTACACTGCGGAAGAACTGGCAGAGGGAAGTATCACCCTGAAAGGGGAAGTGTGTCCGATGCCGGAGAAACTCGCCCGCTTGAGACAGAAACTAGGCCAAAAGGCGAAGCAGGAGCCGGGATTTCGGTTTTATGCGTTGTATGACCGGATCTATCGGAAGGATGTGTTGGAAACGGCATGGGAAGGAGTGCGAAGAAATGGTGGAGCGCCAGGCGTAGACGGGGTGACGATAAAAAGCATCCTGGAAAGCGAAGGTGGGCCAGGGGCATTTCTGGCAGAAACGGAAGAGATGCTATGCACAAAGAGTTACCGAGCCCAGCCGGTACGACGAGTGTACATACCGAAAGGAGATGGCCGAAAGAGGCCGTTGGGAATACCGACGGTACGAGATCGAGTGGTGCAGATGGCGACGGTGCTGATCCTGGAGCCGATATACGAGGCGGACTTTGAAGAAAGTTCGTACGGATTTCGACCAGGGCGTTCGGCGCACGATGCACTGGGAGCGATCCGAGGCTATCTCGAAGGAGGGTACACCTCAGTGTACGATGCAGACTTGAAGAGCTACTTTGACACGATACCCCACGACAAACTGATGGCGTGCATGAGAATGCGTGTGAGCGACGGCAGTGTGCTGAAGCTAATACAGATGTGGTTGAAAGCGCCGATAATCGAGAGCGAGGGAGGCGGCAGCAAAGGGAAGAAGATCTATCCCCGACGGGGCGTGCCCCAGGGAGGTGTAATCTCCCCATTGCTGGCAAATCTATACTTGCACTGGTTTGACAAAGTATTCCATATGCAGAGTGGGCCGAGAAAGTGGGCGAACGCCCGGTTGGTGCGCTATGCAGATGACTTTGTGGTGCTGGCGCGACATCAAGGGAGTCAGTTAGTGGAGTGGGTGGAAGAGAAGTTGGAAGAGTGGATGGGACTGGAGATCAATCGTGAGAAGACGAAGGTCATCGAACTGAAGGAAAAGGGAGCGAGTCTGGACTTTCTAGGCTAAACGTTCCGTTATGACCGGGACAAGTATGGTGGTAGACATCGCTACTTGAACGTGTTTCCATCGAAGAAATCGGTGAAACGTGAAAGGGTGAAGCTACGCGAGATGACGAGCAGCAGCCAGTGCTACAAGCCGCTGTCGCAGTTGATAGCGGAAGTGAATCGACATCTAGTGGGCTGGAAGAACTACTACCAATACGGCTACTCACGAAAGGCACTCCGGGACATCAATCACTACATCAGGCTGCGACTAGCGATCCATCTGAGATGGCGGAGCCAGCGACCCTACCGAGGAACGAAAGGGAAAACGCTGTACAAGCATCTTCAAGACATAGGCTTGGTTTGTGAGCGAAGCGCACAACTCCCTGTGAGTGCCCAAGGCGACAGTTCTTGCGAGAGCCGGATGCGGGAAAACCGCACGTCCGGTTCGACGAGGGGGAGCTGGGTCGTAGTGCATGGCATGAAGGTAGTAAGGCACATATGGAGAAATCCAGAAACTGAACTAAACTGAAGCCTACACACTATCGCCTAGCTCTCTACTCTACTGATTATCCGTGAGCGTCAATTTAACTCCGAACTCAGCTTGTAATAACATCAGGTGAAGCGATCTGACACGAGAAAACGTGCCGAACTGATCTCACTTTCGATACGCTCTAACCTTTTGCAAATCCCGACACCAAAATGTCGGCATGTTCTTCTCTCTTCTGGCACAACTATGCGCCACCGTCATCGATCTCCTGCGCATCGCCCATCTCTCCACCGATGAAAAAGATCTCGAGATCCTTATCCTTCGCCTACAACTGGATGTGCTCGCCCGCAAGCAGACTCAGGCCGTCAAGCCCAGTCGGCAGGAGAAGTGGCGGCTGGCCGTGGTAGAAACCTGTCAGGTTTTGTTAATTCCGAACTGAGGTCATCAACGACTATTACAGAACATCGACTGGGCAGGCGCCGCGATTATTCTGAATGAGGGAGAGGGGCAAGTGAATAGAAGGGAGAGCCGCGGTAGCGGGGCGCTTTTCAATGCCTTCGATTGCTAAATGCGTGAAGGGCAGTCCTTCCAGATTGGCATCCCTGTCGGTCTTCCCTCTCGTACGTTCGGTAAATAGCTCTGGATGCGCACCGGTTGGCCAACGAAATCAGTCTGAATCGGTCTCAGGAGTGTGCTCAGTCAAGGTTTTTAAAGGATACGGGGGAATGGGGTGAGCCAAAACCACTTGGATGAATTGAGTTAAGTTTGACAATCGAATTCCTCCTTTCTAAACTTTCGATCATGGTTAAGAACCTCAGTTCGGATATATCGAGGAATGCATCCTGAGTGATGATTTTAGGTCGTTTATTGAAGGGTGCTTTCCGGGTTGGGCACACGCTTCGATACGCCTTTTGCTACACTCCAGGCTACTCAGGATGTTTACTCTGAATGAGGTTAAGAGACCAGTTGTGACCAGATAACTAGATTTGTTTCAGTATGTCGGACGCCCACGGCGCCCCCAATGCCATTGGCCACTCAGTCGCCCAACGAAGTTATGTTGGGGCTTTCAATCAGGGCTATGAGGTCGCAGCGCCCGGTGACAGCATAGACTTGCTTGATCACGGAACTGTCTAACTCCATTCCGGCTAATTCCTCAATCAGGTCTTGCACCCGACTGGGTTCTGCTTCAATTTGAACAAACGCTTGGATCATATTTCTCCTCCTGTTTACAATAAACTTATGGTTTGTAATCTTCTGGCTTCACCCGGAAGCCGGTGAACTAGCCTCAGGTAAAGGTCATCAGCGGTGCGCCGCCTTCGGCCATAGCCTCAAGTTGTCCCTGAATGCGTTCAACGGCAGCGGCCAGCGGAAAAATCTTTTTGCCAACCTGCATATCGGGATCGGTTGAAAGAGGATGCCAGAAAACGCCATTGAGGTTGACCGTCACTTCGGGCAGCAGGTTGGTCATATCTAGTTCAATTCCCTCCTTTGCGTAGCCCCGTTTGGCAAGGGGCCGGACGAAATGATCCTCGTCGGGGATGCCCAAACTACGGTGGAATTCGCATACCTTATCCAGATGAGCCGAGTTGGCCGGCGTTTCGGTGGTGCTCAGGTGGACGCGGAAACCGCGCTCCTGTAGCAGCTTAATACTTTCGACTGTTTTGGCCCAGCTACCTTTGCCCCGGTAAGCATCATGGTCTTCCGGGCGACCGCCATCCAGGCTGACCTGCACAATGAGATTTTCGTTGGCAATCTCGCACAATTTGTCCAACCGTTTGTTGTGTAAAAGCATGGCATTGGTTAGAACAGTGGTCTTAATCCGGGCAGACGAATAGGCCAGCATGTCGTAAATATCTTTAAGAATGAACGGCTCGCCGCCGGTAAAAAAGATGTCACTGAAACCAAGTTCAACCGCTTCATCAACCAGGCGCTTGACATTAACCAGACCCAGCGCCCGGCGTGGCACATTGGGGCCGGATTTAGCTACGCAGTAGGAGCAGCGCAGGTTACAATCGTAGTTGGTGTAGAACCATAGCTTCCACATAAACGCCGGTGGCGTGCAGGTAATTTGAGTTTCGGTTACCGGTATTGCCATCATTTACCTCATCTTTAATAACTTAAACTGCCGAGCCCTGAGCTAATAATTCCACGACCGGCGCGCCACTGGTGAAAGTTGCGTTGGGGGTGTTTCTCTCTAGATTGCGCTACCAGTACATTACCCGTCATCCGACACCAGGCCGAAATGTCTATATCAGTCATCTGATCATGCGCCAAAACTTCTAAGCTTTGACCGGGACCCATTCGCTTCATCGTCTGAAAAATGAGCGTAATCGGTTCGCTACAACCGGCTTCCCCGGCATCAAGTTGGATGTCACCGTTCATAGGCTCCAGTATACCCCACAACTGGCGCAGGCTTGATGTGGATGCGGACTCAGCAAAGCTGTTCGGAATGTTTGATAAAGGTGGTCGTTCCACAAATCGGCAAAGGAACGTTCCAAGAGATTGCCCAAAATCAAGCTGTCGTAATTTTTGGTGGCAAAGGGCGAAATGCAGCAAGGTAAGCAGTTGCCGTTGGCGGTTACATAGGCCGTGGTCCATGGACGCATGCACTCTCGCCAGGGCATAAAATCGGCGGGCCGGGCAGCTTCTAGACTGTGGCGTGGTTCGCGGGCGCCGGCGGCTCGGAAGTCAAGGCCCAGTTCAGTGCTTAGGGCTTCGCACTCGGCAATCACTTCTTCCTGGTAATCGTGATCCGGGCCAAAGATGGCCAAATCCTGCCGGGCCATGCCGTACTGTTCTTGCGGCTCCTGGGCAAAATACGTCATTCGTTGCAAGTAAACCTCAGACACACCCAATCGGGCGGCCAGCCGCACCAGTTCGGGCAGCTCGGCCAGATTTTCTTTGGTGGACACGCACCAGATTGAGATGCGCGGTGTTTGCGCTTGTAGTCTGGCTTTGGTTTTGACCAACCCCTCCAGCCCGGCCTTCAGTTTGTGGAGCAGGTCCGCGCCGCGAATGCGGGCGTAAGTTTCGGGTCTGGCTCCATCAATCGAGCAACGGAATTCATCTAAACCACTCTCAACCAGTGCCTTCTGCCAGGTTGGGGTGAGCAGTGTGCCGTTGGAGTTGATTATAACCTCAACATCTCTGCCTTTGAGGTGTTTGATAATTTGCGGCAGTTGTTTATTGAGCAACGGTTCGCCAATGCCATGCAGTGATATCCTGCGCATGTTAGGGAATTGCTCGGCGATCTGAACAAATTCATCATAAGTGAGCGTTTTCAGAGGCTCCCTGTTAAAGAAGGTACGCGGACAGGTTTCGCACAGCAAGTTGCAACGGTTGGTGACTTCAATAAAAATCACCTGGGGATTGATGGGCGAAATCGGCCCTTTTACTGCACCATCAGGTAGGCGATAGGCATCGGGCAAAAAGGTCTGTTCCGGCAATGTTCGCTCGGAATCGATAAGAGGGGATGATATCTTTAACAAGATTGTGTCAGCCATGACGGACTGGTTAGTGTAGCATTTTATCGGTCGATTGACAAGCACTGTGGCCAAAAGGGGAAGTTCATTCAATACGTTAAGGCTAAAATCTTACAATAATCCTACAAAGGGTAAGCATATGTTGACGCTGCTTCAATGCAGCCGCTAATCATCATAATCCAGACGCCGATTTTCTTGTCAACACTTAAGTAACTTAAACTGGGAGACGGTGGTGGAGATAATGGGGCTGTTGAACGGTGGGTAACGAATTCGGGCTAATCGCCTGACGTAGCGTTTTGGCTACAGCAGATGCGGAACTCGTACAACCCACATTCCGCACCTATTTGAGGCGAATTCAGGAATTATCGCAATCCATCGCCACAAAACTGCCTGCCGTCTCCGATTGGACCCCAAAAATACCACCTCAGACCCGAAAAATGCGCGACTCGACAGAAAAAGCCATCCAGCAACTCCAAATTCGTTAGTTCAGATGCCATTTTCGCAAGCCGCCTGGAAAAAACGATATCTGCACAGTATTTGTATAGAGATTAACTCCTGTGCTAATTCGACCGTTCAATATTTATCCAGTGCGGAATGTGGGGTACAAGTCCAGAAGTCGTCAGGATTTCCAACTGGGCTGGGGTTGCCTGTATGCTAGAGCGGCTCCGCTTATAATGCCTTGGCACAAGATTTACGGACCACCTGCCACCATATCAAAGTTGAAAGCACCGATGAAGGCAGGATATATACCGACATGGGAGGCATCATGTGCTACTGCCACGATGATGTAACTGTAGTTGTTTATAGGTACGTCGAAGGCAGTGGTATCGGTGAAGATAACGGTGTCGCCAGCACCAGGTGGTGGGACATCTGGCTCCAGCTTGATAAAATTGGGATCATCCGGAGGGCATGAGAAACAGGTACTTCGGTAGACCTCGTAGTGGTCGACACCCTCTCCAAGATGGGACCAACTCAAGACCAGTTCTTCGCCCGCCTGATCACCGCCAGCCAGCCCAATACAGGAAAGATTGGAGCTGCTCATGGTGGGCAGACCTGCTAACCAGGATTGAAACGAAGCGTCTTGTGGTTCGCATAGATGCGTCGAATCAAAAGTGAAGGTGGAGAGAGATGAGAGGTTGGCCAGTTCAGCAGGTAAGGCGCCAAACAGTGGGTTGTTGTTAAGACGAAGCTTACGAAGGCTAGATTGGTTACCCAGACTTGTAGGAATGCCACCGCTGAGTTGGTTATTGTCAAGCCAGAGTTCTTCTAGATTGAGCAGGTTGGCGAAGTCAGGGATCTTGCCACTGAGCTGGTTAATATCGAGCGCGAGAATTTGTAGATTGGGCAAATTGGAAAAATCGGGGATGCTACCATCAAGCTGGTTATTATCGAGGTATAGATGTTGTAATTCAGGGAGGTTGGCGAAGTCAGGGACGTTACCGACAAGTTAGTTATTGGAAAGACCGAGTTCTTCTAGATTCGGTAAAGAGGTGAAGTCGGGGATAGTACCGCTGAGCGGGTTATTAGCTAGCCAAAGGTCCAGCAATTCAGGCAGGTTAGAGAAATTGGGTATGCTACCGTTGAGCTGGTTGTCGAACAGATAAAGCGTTGTGAGATTGGGCAAATTGCTGAAGTCTGGGATGCTGCCGGTGAGTTGGTTGTAGGACAGGTTAAGACTAATTAGATCGGGCAGGTTGAAGGAGTCTGGGATGCTGCCGGTGAGTTGGTTGCCAGACAGGTCAAGATATCTTAGGCCGGGCAGGTTAGAGAAGTCAGGGATGTTGCCGTTCAATCCGTTATTCCTCATATTTATGCGGTATACATGACCGCCAACGCAAAAGACGTTGTACCAGCTACAAGGTGTGAAGGTCTGCTGCCAGCCAGTGTTGTTATTCCAGTTATCACCATCAGTGGCGGAATAAAGTGGGTAGATCTTCTCACACTCCGCCGGTGGGATCTCGCTGACATGGGCGCAGAACGAGGCTGCGCTCGGGATCACGGTGATCGTCGTCGTCAGGAAATGTGGTGATTGATCGAAATAAGCTGAAACCGTGACTTGTGTAGAAACCGAGATCGCTGCAGAGGCAATGACAGGGACTGTGGCAGCGGACAGACCGGGATCGATGGTTAGTTCATCCGGCACGTCAAGTACTGAAGGGTCTTGGCTGTATATCAAAACGGTTGCACCTGTGCCCGTTGCAGGAACAACCAATGAGACCGCCAGGTCTCCCATTGCTGCTGACTCGATCGTGGGCTCAGCAAAAGAAAGGCTTGCCAGCGAACAAGCATCTCCGATCTGATCCCCATCTCCATCTCCATCTGCCTGGTCTAAGTTTGGCACAAAGAGGCAGTTGTCTTGGGCGTTGCTGAGACCATCCTCGTCGGCATCGATCAAGCCAGCCAGGTCTTCTGCTCTCTGCTGGGTGAGTTCGTCCACCGCCGGGCCGGTACCACCCCCTGCTCCTGCACCCGGCGCTGAGAAGTTTGCGCTTCTGCGAAAAACGTAGAGAATCTTGGGCCAGTCCGACACGCTGGTCAGCACCTCACCGTTCGAGATTTCGCAAGGCTCGAGACCAGCCGTACTGACTACGCCATTTTGGGGATTGTTGATGCCAACGGCGGGATTTAACACGCCCCCTTCGATGCCGTTGGCCCAGTTCCAGTTGATGTCGCCTACCGTTGGCAGTTGAGCCCACCGACATTGATCACTGCCTGCATGGTAGTAGGAGAAAACAGTGTTCGGCCAGTGGGCCACCAGATCGGGGGGTGGGCTGTCATTGTCGCTGCCTTTGTTTTCGAGCAGCGCTGCTTCATTCAGCGGCGCCAGAGCCCAACGAGAGTAGTCCAAAGGGCGAGGAATGATATTGCCCAACTGGAACGAGTAGTTCATGATACTCAAGTAATTGGGTTTGTTGTGGATATGATCGGAGCCGCCATGGGTCAGGTCCAAAGTGTGGCCCAGCTCGTGCATGAACGTGCCGCCCTCAGAAGTACGGTTGACACTGGTCGGGTTCCAGCCTCCAAATGTAACCATAAAATCTTCACCGGGGAGGTCACCGATACCAGAGATATTAGGACATGTTGGATCGCCAACGCACAGCAAGTCGTGACCTAGAATGGCATAATGGAAGACCATGTAGCGCCATCCTACCACACCTGGGCGCCATGTTCCGATTGATTGCCCTGAGAAAAGGGGTGGTCTATACTTCGCAATGAAATCAGTCATGCCGAGGCGCCCAAACTATGAACGTCATCCTTCGAATCATTATCATCACATTGCAGATTGTTATCGGCCAGCTGTTGGGTTTCGTACCGGCCTATATGCTGGGCGTCGGTGATGGCTGGGAACTGGTGGTGATCGCTCTAGGGTATGTGGTGGGCGTGTGGGGTGTGGGCACTGTGGCCGAAATCTTGCGCAGGCAATTTTCGATAGATCAAGTGGTCGCAAGCCTTTTGGGTACGTTCATAGGTAGTTTTCTGGGTGTGCTACTCATCCTCATCACCCCGGCATTTGGATTTGCGCAATTGCTGATGCCACTAACAGGTGCGGTACTGGGATACTATATCGCATCCACTCTGTATGCTTCCGGCAGGGTGTCGTGACGGATCCCCAACCTATCAAGATTAGCTATCGATGGCTGAGTCCTGCCGAGGTTAGAAAAGTCGGTGACATTGATCGCAGCGAACGAATACATCTAGGATATGTCGTTGAAGAGGGGGAGTTGGTAGCGACACAGGTGGATTGGGATGTACCTGCCTGGTCTCTTGAGGGTGAACATAGTCACACCATAATTCATCAGATAGAATTCTGTCAGGGTCATATCGATGTTGGAGGCCGTTTGTTGGGTGCATTTATGGGGGAACGGTTGGTGGGCATTGCGGTTCTAACACCTGATATCCGGCCAGGGTTGGCACAACTGGCCTACTTGCATGTAAGTGATGCCTTCAGGCGCCAGGGAATCGCTCGTCGGTTAACCTCACAAGTGTGTGAACAAGCATGGTTGGACGGAGCCGATAGGCTGTATGTATCGGCAACACCTTCAGGGTCTGCAGTTGGGTTTTATCGTAGTCAGGGTTTCGAACTTGCAGAACAACCGATCCCGGAGCTATACGAGCTTGAACCTGAAGACATCCATATGCTCAAACGTCTGTTGTGAAAGGGTGGTTGGCACAGAGAAAATCGGGCGGTGCGTGGGGCACACCATGTATTTCGGAACACTAATCAATTGCAGTCTTGAGTGATGCCATGCTATGATTTGGTCAATACCCACTTTCGAACAATCGAAAAATAGCTACACTCGCGGTTCGCATTCCCTGGTTTGTCTTGGCACGCTCGATATACGTAGCCGGGCAACGACACTATGTTCATCTACTCCTAGATGCTATGAACTTGCCTTCTACCGAGCGTCTGTCCTCTCCATTTTTACCCATATATGCCACCATAGGTCTGGGCGCGGGGATTCTCCTGGGCGAGTTTCTACATGTCAATGGGCGCTTTGCCTGCCAGGGAGATCAGTCAACACCTAATCCGATCTGGGTGTTATTGCCTTTGCCGGTATTATTGGGTTTGATCTGGTGGGGGCGAAACAAGCGTGGGGTGCTCGTCCCCGCGCTTGTTGCAGGATTTCTTATGATGGGCGTCTGGCTATATATCTCGCACCCATTCGAACCCTGCTTTGGTGCAAATGATCTGGCGACTTATAACCGGGATGATCCGTACGGCCGCCCTGAAGTGATGGAAGGAATGATTGTTGGATATCCTGACCAACGTACGAACTATGCCCAGTATCGTGTGCAGGTGGATACTCTCTGGCAGGGAAACATTGAATTTCCGCTTACCGGTATCGCTTTGGTCCGCTCAGCTCGCGAGCCGCTGTACCAGTACGGTGATCGCATCCGTATACGTGGTGTACCTGCAGAACCTCCAACTTTCTCTGATTTCGATTACCGTCGTTTTTTGGCCCGCAAGGGAATCCGTACGCTGGTTCGTCGTGCTGAGATCACTGTACTGGCCGAGGATCAAGGAAGCCCCTTTTGGGCAAGGATGTATAGGGTTCGCGCCCGAGCCAGTGCAACCATCGAGCAGTTGTTGCCTCAACCCTACGCTGCTCTAGCCAACGGTATGATCTTGGGCATCGAAAGTGGAATCCCCCGCGAGCTCTATGATGATTTCAACCTGACAGGCACCAGCCATGTCATTGTCATCAGTGGCTCTAACATAGCCATCGTGTCCGGCATTCTACTGGGTCTGTTTACACGGCTGTTGGGGCGGCGAAAACGGATTGCTGTCATTCTTACTCTGGGCGGGATCATCTTGTACACACTGCTGGTGGGCGCCGATGCCGCCGTCACCCGCGCCGCCCTCATGGGCAGTCTCTATGTCATCGCCATTGGCCTGGGTCGCCAGAGTACAGCGATCATTTCGCTCTTTGTGGCCGCCATCATCATGTTGGTGATCAATCCCCTAACCTTGTGGGATGTGGGATTTCAACTCAGTGCCATGGCCACCTTGGGGTTGATCCTGTTCAGCCAGCCGCTACAGCGTAGTTGGGATGCCCGCATCGGCAAGCGCATCCCTAAAGTTGCCAATACTTTGCTGGCCGAAGCGCTCTTGGTTACGGTGGCCGCTCAAATCACGACCATGCCACTTGTCGTCTATTATTTTGGACGATTATCACTGGTTTCGTTTCTCGCCAACCTGCTCATCGGTACAGACCGGCATCATGATCGCTGGTGGCCCCTAGGTAAAAGACAACGCCCCTGCACGGGGTTTTTGCGTCGTGCGATGCACTCAGCTCCCGTAAACAACTAACCCACCCACCACCGTTTTCAGTACGCCGATATCCTTGATCTTCTGCGAAGGTGTAGCGAGCGGATCGCTATCCAGCAATACGAAATCCCCCAACTTTCCCACTGCCAACGTCCCCTTATCCTGTTCCTCGAAACTAAACCAACTGCCCGTCTCCGTACACAAGCGCAACGCCCGTTCTGCCGATATGCGTTCAGCGGGATTGGAATGGTTGACAGCGCTGTGCATCCACAGCAAACTGTTCATGGGCGTGACCGGGCTATCTGAGCCATAAGCGACATGAAGGCCTGCGTCCAGCACACTCTTGACCGGGTCCACTCGCAAGGCCCGTTCCTCACCCACGACCTCAGGATACTCGCTGTGGTGGGGCCAGAAATGATTGAATGAAGGTTGCATGGCCAGGATAAGTCCCAGCCGTTTGGCACGCTCGGCCTGGCCGGGAGCAGGTAACTCGAAATGCTCGATGCGATGCCGGTGATCCGGGCGAGGATGTCGAGTGAGCGCGGCCTCGTACGCGTTTAACAATTGCTCGACGGCAGCGCTGCCGACGCAATGCAATCCCACTTGCAGCCCGGCCAAATGCGACTCGAGCACGTAGGCATCTAATTCAGCATCGCTGTAATAAAGTTTGCCTGTAGTGCTCGGATCATCGTCATAGGGTTCGAGCAACGCCGCTGTGTGGGGGCCGAAGTCGCCGTTCACCATGACCTGGCCACAACCGCCGATCTGGCCAACACCCAGCGCCTTGACGGCTGCCACATCCTTGCTCTGTGTGTAGGGCACAACGCGCACGGGCAAACGATCTCCGTAAGAGAGCAAGGCCCGAATGTCTTGCATATCATCCAGGGCGTGGAGGGTTGTCACTCCGCCACGTACCGCTTCTGCCGCGGCCTCATCAAAGGCGCGCTCGACACCGATGGCATCGGAATAGCGCTGCCATAGCTTGGTGAAAGCGACGGTATTGGCTTCGTCGCTGAGAATACCGTTGAACTGACCGCTCTCGTCAAACTGTTGGCCGGGAATAGAATCATGTAGGTCGAGTAAGGCCAGAGCAGCTTGATTGACCGCCGACCAATGGCCACCTGCCTCCATCACATAAACCGGACGCCCTGCCGCGGCAGCATCTAACTCAAGCGGTGTGGGAAACCGAGCTTCCGGCAGTAACTCCGGCTGGAATTTCGAGGCCACGACCAGCCCATCGACTGGACGCTCGGCCGCACCGGTGGCGATCCGCTCCAGCACTTCGGCCATTGAGTCTGCCCCAAATACATCAACTGCCAGCAACCCCAGTCCTGTAATCGTGAAGTGAACGTGCGTGTCGATGAAGCCAGGAATCACCGTAGCACCCTGAGCATCCAAAACGTTTGGCGCCTTGTCCTGGTATGCATGGATGACGGTATGATCGCCGATGGCAACGATCCTGCCATCTACGACGACCAAGGCGCTGGCATGGGGCCGATCGGGATCCAGTGTATGGATGTGGGCATTGTATAGGATGAGTGAACTGGAATGGGGCATTTAGGTCGCTTCCCCTTGTTTGTGCAGTTGAGTATCGGCTGCCAGGATATCGCCAAGGCGGTCGCCGAATAGATTCACAGCCAGGATCGTGAGGAATATCCCCAGCCCCGGAAACACCGTTATCCACCAGGCCTGGCGTATGAAACTGCGGCCACTGCTGAGCATCACCCCCCATTCGGGCGTGGGCGGCTGTGTGCCCAACCCCAAGAAACTGAGGGCCGCACCGGCCAATATGGCATTACCGATCCCCAGTGTCGCCAGCACCAAAAGAGGGCGGAGGATATAGGGCAAAATATGCCGTCGCATCATCCACAGGTCTTTGGCGCCGATGGACCTGGCCGCTTCCATGTACTGCTGTTCGCGCACATGTAACACTTCCGCCCGGGCCAGACGCATAAAGGAGGGGATAAAGGCGATGCCGACCGCGATCATCATGTTGGTGAGACCAGGGCCCAGTGTGGCGATTACAGCCAGTGCCAGCAAGATGCCTGGGAAGGCCAGCAACACCTCGATAGCCCAGGATATCGTGCCGTCGACACGGCCACCATAAAAACCGGCAAAAACGCCCAACACGATACCGATGGCGGCCCCGAGAGTCGTGGCGATCAGTCCTACCCGCAACGAGATCCGACCGCCATAGAGGAATCGCGTGTAGATATCGCGGCCTACGTTGTCCGTACCCATGGGATTTTCCCAACTGGGGGGTTGAAAGCGGGCGCTGGGGTTGATCTCCAACGGGTCCTTTGAGGTCAATAAGGGCGCGGCGACGACGGTAAATACCAAAATCAGCAGCAACACCAGCCCGACCATCGCATCACGCTGTTGCAGCAAACGTTTATAAAAGGGCACGTGTGTGCGTCGATCTTGAAATTCGAGCGACATAGCGTTATTGCAGGCGAATGCGAGGATCGAGGTAGACGTAGAGGATGTCGGTGATCGTATTGATGGCAACGTAGATCACGGCTGTGACAAGAACGACGCCCTGAATCAGGGGGAAATCACGGTCGTTTACAGCTTTGATAGCCAGCCTGCCCAGGCCCTGGCGGGCGAAGATCGACTCGACCACGATCGCTCCGCCCAACAAGTAGGTTATCTGCAAGGCGATGACAGTGACGACCGGGATCAAAGCATTGCGCATGCCATGGTACAAAATGACGTTTCGCTCACGTAGCCCTCGTGCCCGTGCGGCAGTCAGATATTGCTGATCTAGCACATCGAGCATGCTCGCTCTGACCAACCGTGTGATGATGGCAGCCTCCCCAACCGCTAACGTGATGGCGGGGAGAATCAAGCCGCGCCAATCGTCACTGGAAGCGACACTCGGCAGTAACCTGAGTTGCACAGAGAAGAGGAGTATAGGCAACAGCCCCAGCCAGAAATGGGGGATCGAGATGCCACTGATGGCGGTGACCATGGTCAGTGAAGAGATCCATGTGCCCCGTTTTACGGCTGAGATGATGCCCAGGGTAAATCTCAATATCGATGCCAGCACGATGGTGACGGTCGCGAGTTGGATAGTGGCGGGAAGCTGCTCGGCAATCGTCTCTGTAACCGGGCGTTTGCTGCGGATGGATTGCCCCAAATCACCCTGCACTGCCTTGCTGATATAGTTCCAGTACTGCACCGGCAGGGGATCGTTGAGCCCCAGCTCTTGGCGTAGTTGTTCGATGGTCTCGGCTGAGACGGCCTGGCGCCCGGCCATAGCCGTCACAGGATCACCGGGCACCAGATGCATCATCGAAAAGGTGAGCATCGACACGCCAAACAGCACCAGTATGGACATGAACAGGCGACGACGTAAGTCACTGCCCATTTTCGCCTCTACAGGTCGGACGCAGGCGATCCCGCCACCTGCGTCCGTGAATATCGTTTGAAAGACAACCGTTTTACATAACCAATGGTGCTAGTTCAAAGGCTGAATTCAGCCATCGAAAGAGGAACAAATCCGTCAGAATCGGGCTGAAAACCATGCCATTGCACTAAAATATTGAAAAGAGCCATAGTGTAACCGACTCTACTTCTAAAGTATTCCCATACTCGGTGACCTACCAACTTAAAGTGGCAAACTGTAGTCATCATCGATAACACAGACTCAACCAGCATACGCTCATTCCATGTTCCTCTTGGGCAAATCTTAAGGTGTGGCGGCTCCCATTCCCTCTTCACAAAAA
>JAAENG010000591.1 GCA_024224665.1 Chloroflexota bacterium
AAATAACTCTGTTTGAAAGCAATCAACTCATAGAAACCCTTTAGTTGAGGCCCATAATTAGCCTGAAACCCAGGTGTTTTCTGAGCGACATGCTGAAAATCGTCGTAAAAAGTGAACTCCCAGTTCAAGTGCGGTGCTACCTTGATATCCTTGAAGGCACAAAACCCGCATTCGATAATCGAGGTACGAAGTACGACGCTGCTCCTCAAAACACCTGGGACAGTTAGTTTGTTCTTGTAGTAACCGTTTTTTTCACAGAAGCTACCCCTGGACTCACTCAGCACAATCGAGTATTTGATGGATCTGATCTAGCGATTCTGCTAGAAATCTTTGTGTAGTCTTGGGCAACAAATATGTTCAAATAGAACGTATGATGCTTTAACAGGAAAAACTCGCTCACGACCGAAACGCAAAAGAGCTTGATCCATGCCCCCACCCACCGAATCCACCTTCGAACTCGCCACCATCCAGCGCCTGCAAAACCTGGGCTATCGCTACCTGCACGGCAGCGAACTGGATCGGAAACTGCATGAGGTCGTGCTGACTGATTCTCTGCGCAACTACCTGCAGCGGCGCTATCAGCATCTGCCGGAAGACGCCATCGAAGCCGCTGTACACGTTATCAGCAGTCCCGAAGGCGTGAATCTGGATCGGCGCAATATGACTTTCCACAAGCTGCTGCGCGAGGGTTATCTACTACGCTACGAGGTAGATGGTGAAGAACGCTTCGAACATGTCTACTTCCTTGATTTCGAGAATCGTAGACCTGAACTAAATGAGTTCCTGGTGGTCAATCAGATGACGATCCAGGGCCCGGCAAATACGCGGCGACCCGATATCATTATTTTCATCAACGGTCTGCCTTTGGTGGCTTTCGAGCTGAAAAGCCCCTGGGATGAATATGCCGATGTGGCTGGCGCCTACAACCAACTGGGCCATTACGTCATTGACATCCCCCAGCTGTTCAATTTCAATGCCATCAGTATCATCTCAGATGGCAATACCACTCTGCACGGTATGTACAGCGCCAACTTCGAATGGTTCGCGCCGTGGAAATCGATCGACGGGGTCGAAGTTGAGCCGAATACCACCGGTAGCATGAAAACACTGATCGAGGGACTGTTCGGCAAAGAGCGTCTGCTTGACTACGTGCGCAACTACATCGTCCACGAAGTGGTCAACGACGAGATCAATAAGAAAGGGGCCAAATACCACCAGTATTTCGCGGTCAATTTTGCGGCGCGACGGGCGGCAGAGGCATTACAACCGGAAGGGAGCAAACGGGTGGGCGTGATCTGGCATACGCAGGGCTCGGGAAAGAGTTTGTCGATGGTGTTCCTCACCGGCATCCTCCGCCGCTGGCCCAACCTGAACCCCACCATCATCCTTCAAGTCGACCGCACTGATCTTGACGACCAGCTCTACGAAAACTTCGTTGCTGCCCAAGCGTTGGTCGGGACCGCCCACCAAGCGGGCAACGTTGATGAGTTACGTGAACATCTCGAAACCGAAGGCGGAGAAATCATCTGCTCGACTATCGAGAAGTTCCGCCTGCGCGAGGACGAGCAGCGTCATCCTGTGCTTTCGCCCCGCCATAATATTTTGGTGATGGCTGATGAAGCGCACCGCACGCAATACAATCTGCTCGATGGATTTGCTGCCTTTCTGCGTCAGGCCGTACCCCATGCCTCCTATATCGGATTCACCGGCACACCCATCGATAGCGAAGACGCCAACACCGTCCAGATCTTCGGAGATGTCATCCACACCTACGACATGCAGCAGGCCAAAGAAGACAATGCTGTAGTCGGCCTGTTTTACGAAGCTCGTCACATCCCGTTAGCTCTGGCGAACGAGGACATCGATGCTGATCTGGCTGCTATCACCGTAGAGGTGGAGCCGGAACTGCCACCCAATCAATTGGAGGTGGCGAAGATCAAATGGGCGGCCATGGAACGAGCCGCAGGCACCAAAAACCGCTTGGCAGTGCTAGCTCAGGACATGGTGCAGCATTTCAACACACGGCAGGAAACGCTGAAGGGTAAAGCGATGGCAGTGTGCATGAGCCGTCGAAATTGCGTGGCATTGTATGATGCCCTCACCGTCCAGCCGGACTGTCCCGAAGTCAAGATTGTTATGACAGGCAACCTGACCAAGGATCCCAAGGAGTGGAATGAGGCTGGGCATATCACCACCAAAAGACAGCGAGACGCCATCAAAGCGCGCTTCATCGATCCCGACCACCCTCTATCGTTGGTCATCGTCTGCGACATGTGGCTCACTGGCTTCGATGCACCATGCGCCAACACGCTTTACATCGACAAACCCATGAAAGGGCACAATCTGATGCAGGCCATCGCCCGCGTCAATCGCATTTTTCGGGATAAGCCCGCCGGTCTCATTGTCGATTTCATCGGCATCGCCGACCAACTAAAAGCGGCCACTCGCAAGTACACCGATGGCGGTGGGCGGGGCACGCTGGTTGATGAACTGGCAACGCAGGCCGTTGACTACTTCCTTCATCAACTCGAAGGCACCCGGTCTAACTTGCCGCCCAAGCAGCCCTACGCCACCTGGACCGAACTCTCGCCAATTGAATTGGAAGACCTTACCAGCCTCGTTTATGGCACGCTCACCACCGATGAAGAACTGCGAGATGATTTCTTGGCGGACGAAAAGCGCCTGTCTAAAGCATTCAGCCTTATACGTCATCTACCTGCAGGCAAAGACAATGTTGATGAGGTCGCTCTTTATCAGATAATCCGCAAACAACTTCGCAAACTGCGTCCCGAAAATCGCCTCAGCGCCGAAGACATGGAGCGCGCCGTGCAAGATCTGCTTGATGACAGCGTCATGGCTCGTCCCACCATCGACATTTTCGATGTCGCCGGCCTGGAAAAACCCGACATCTCCATCCTGGATGAAAAATTCCTGGCAGGCTACAAGCAGCAGAAACAGCAGGATTTGCAGATGCGCTTGCTCGAAAAGCTGATGCGTGACGACTTACAGACGAGACGAAAACAGAATCTCGTGCGCTACCGTTCCTTTAAAGAGATGTTGGATGACGCCATAACCCGTTACAACAATCGCACCATCGAAGCCGCCGACGTGGTGCAGGTGATGGTCGAAATTCGACAAAGGCAGCAAGAAGATGAGCGACGCAAACAGGAACTAGGTCTAAGCGACGAGGAATTGGCTTTCTACGATGTTGTTGCCGAGGGCGCACCCCAGGGTATCCCTACAGACAATGAATGGATTGCCGGTTTGGTGAAAGATGTGACACTGGCAGTGAAGAAGAATGTCAAGGTGGATTGGACTCGTTCACATCGTCAGGATGTTTACGCCGGTGTGGAAAGTGCCGTAAAAATGGTACTGCGACGAAGGCGGGTCAGGGGTGAACAATTCCGATTCTTGCTCAACCGCTTGATGAAGCAGGCGGAAGCCAGCTATGAGGATTGGCCGATGGTGGCTTGACTCGGCAAGTCATTCAACGTGGTCTCGCGAATCTTTCCTTGCTGCTGCGTACAACTTTGGCCTTTCTACGTCTGGTTGGACATGCCAAAGGAATCGCTTGGGCCGGAAAAGCTTGGTGAATCATGTTATCAATTGCCAACCGCTTAAGCATTTGATAACGAGTCAGGCCTGTTAGCTTCTCAGGAGAATACATCTGCCCAAACTCATTCGCCAACACCCCAGCATCCTCCGCCCCGACAACAAAACTCGCCAACGTCCCGCAATTACCGAAGATCGCTTTTTGCACCGCCTCCGGCATCTGCGCCACATACTGATTCGCCAACGTCACATTCAGGCGATACTTGCGGGCTTCGGAAAGCACTTTGACGAAGGAATCGGTGGCGAAATTTTGGAACTCGTCCACATACAGATAGAAGTCACGCCGCTGATGCTCCGGCTGATGCACCCGTGCCATTGCCGCCAAC
>JAAENG010000592.1 GCA_024224665.1 Chloroflexota bacterium
GAAGTTGTTTGATACAAGTGAGTAATCCAGTGTAAAATTGGGTTGTGTTACTATCCATTTACTTCTGACTCCATTTCGTCATGGCTGTGGTTGAATGGATTGGATAGTAACACATTTTTCCTTAACTTAATGACATTGAATTCATAGTGATCGAAACCGACTTCGACCTTGCCAGCGCGAATGATGAGCTCAACTGGCCAGCACACTCCCCTGCCCCAAATCTGAACCGCACCCGCCGCGTAAGATTGGTTTGCGAAAGTATGGGAAACTTGATTATACTGATCGGGAAGTGCACCACTTGACGTAGCGGCTCACAGACTCATGATGACGACTTAATTTCCAATCACAAACCCACTCCCCTTTGTCACCTCAGTTTTCTCTCTTTGTGGTCCTGACAATGGGGATCACTTTGGTGTTCTATTAACTATTATGTCAAATAATATGAGTACTAATTCCAAAGGGGTACTACTGGTCGTCGGCGCCTACATTGTCACGATGGGGGTGGCCGTCCTTATCGTAACGATCGCCATCATGATCCTGCTGATGGGAACACACGGCTGCAGCACCATGGGTCGGGCACTGCTTGTGCTGTGGATAACGATAGCTGCGGTATTCTTAGCCAGTGCCGTCGTGGTAAGAGTTGCGGCGTGGAAGATCATACCGAGCTCCGCCGGGCGCTTGGCGATCATGGCCACGTACGGAGTGGCGATGCTGGTGAGCTATGTCGTTATCGCCTTCGGGCTGATGGTGGCTTTCAACTGCTGAAGTTCTGGGCGGTTTAAGTACAACAAGTGATTAATTGGAGCGCTGTCTGGACCTGTCAGCGGTCGCAGGAGGAACGATGCGGAAATTGAGATCTCAAGGGTTTGTTTTGACCTGTACGGCTGCGTTGGCTGTGGCACTCTGGCTGGCTGCATGCAGTCCCGCTGCGCCTGCGCCCGAGACGCCGCTGCCGCTGGCATGGCAGGCGCGGGTCACCAACGTCATCAGCCGGCCCACCGTGAGCGATGGCCTGATCTTCGTTGTCGACGAGTTCAGCAATCTGATCGCGCTGGATGCAGAGACCGGGACAAAACGATGGGAGGTCGATCTCACACTGGCCGGCCACAGCGACGATCCCGTCGGGGCGGATGGCGGGAGCGTCTTTGCAGCGGTGCACGGCGACGTGGGCAAAGTCCTAGCCTTTGACGCGAAGATGGGTGCACAGCAATGGGAGATGACCTTTGGGCCTTACCACGGCGATGAGCATCCTATCGCGCACGAGGGCTTGGTCTATTTCGAGGCGACCGGCCTCAACGGCACGACCGCCAGCCTGCACGCCGCTGATGCCGCCACCGGCGCGGCAGTGTGGGAATTCCCCATCGGCAGCAATATCGCTACGTCGCCAATCCTGGGCAGGAGCCTGGTCTATGTCGGCGCATACCACTTCGACGGCCCATCTACCAAGACCCGCCGCGTGTTCGCAATCGACACGGCCACGGGTCAGGCGCGCTGGACCTATCCGTCCGATCTGGACTTGAGCGGCCACTTCGCCCTCGACGACGCCCGCCTGTACATCGGCGCCGATGGCGGTGTGGTCATCGCTCGCGATGCGGCCACCGGTGGGCCCGCGTGGACGGCCAGAGTGGGCGGACGGCTCAGCAGTTCGCCCACGGTTGCAGGCGGCCTGGTCTATGTCGGAATCAAAGAGGGACAGATGATCGCCTTGAACGCCGAGGACGGCGCCCAGCGCTGGGGCCTGGACGTCGGCTCGCCCATCCTCACCCAAGCAGCCGTGACCGACGGCGTGGTCTATTTCGGAACGAACGACGGCTATCTGCACGCAGTAGACTCCCTAACCGGCGCGGAGCAGTGGAAGGTGCAGTCGCCGCTCCGCAAGCCCCTTGCCGTGCCGGACTATGTACCGGCAATGGGCACGACGCCCGTGGTCACCGATGACCTGCTACTCTACTTCGATGGCAACACGCTCAACGCCCTGAAGTTGAGGTAGCTTGCGACGTTCAGCAATCACCTCTGCGATGTACGGCCAAGGTGAAACACCGCGTTGGCGACATGTATCTATGACGCTGTCCAACAAAGTAAAGGCGCTGCTGCCCTGCTGCGTGCGTGTGCCGTAGCTGGTTTTGCGAGTGATAACCCGATGCCGGAATGATTGCTCAGCGCAGTGTTGAAATCGCGAGTTCACATGAATAGGTACGCCTGCAATGCATTGTTAATTGACTGTAATGCGGCGCAGCCAGGCGCAAACCATACCGTCCGAATACATGCTCGTGCCCTGCTCCCGTCGCTCCCGTATCCTTATAGTATTACAGTACCACACACGAAGACCTCGAGAACTCGGGGGCCTCCTATCTTTGCATAGTTTTCGACTGTGTCCTATCGGTCGGTGAAAATCCGAAGGGTTGCTCCCTCGACACTATGAGTAGGTCCGGTGTTATAATACGAGATAAACTCTCCACCATTCCCGTACCAGATCTATGACATCCATAACCCGTCTCATAAAGACACTTGTACTTGTTTTCATATTCATTACGCTTCTGATGGTATCTACCAGGACAGTGACCCAGACACAGGCGCCTGGAGTAACACTTGGTCCCTGGCAGGAAACAGCGAATTTCGCAGACGATAGCCACCGTTCACACCCCCTCCCTTCCTTTGCCGTGGGGCCGTTTTACTATGTCCATGCTAAAACCAACCAGGGAGCTGACGATCGTATTGTGTACTATGCCATACAGCAGGTGGATGGGAGCCTGTCTCCCTGGTCAGTCGCTCTATCTGACCATAAAGGAGGTCCTCATGGATTTACCGCCGTGGCAACCGAAAACACAGCCTACCATTTTCGAAACGGCCACATCGCACAATATGTCATAGATCGGCTTAATGGAAGGATATCAGAGATAAAATTGTTGGAGAATCCCGAATTTCGTGAACCCTTTTCCGGTAATAAGTATATGTGGGACACTGCCGTATACATCCCCTCTGCTACTGGGAATTCGTATGTTTATCACCTGGGCGGATTTAATATGACAACTCATAGCTACAATGTCGATGATGTACATCGCACAACCACACCTATTGCACAAGAAAATGCATACTTCCAAAACCTGCAAGGACTTATTGCCCCCGCCACAAACCCGAGTAAAGCAGCGTTTTACAAAAAGTCAACAGTGGGAGGTGAAGGATATATCTACATGGGTGATCGCAACTCATCAAAGATCTATCGCACTCATATTGTAAAAGATATCGAGGGTTCTCCCAACCCATGGATTGACAGTGGCAATTCCCCAAAAGGAAATGGCAATGGTCTTGGCGACATATTTGTCATACATGACAGCTTGTTCGCAATCCGCGGATCAAAGGTATTCAAAGCAACTATTAACCCAACGGATGGAAGTTTATCGTCTTGGGACGATTCACCTCCTGATCTGCCAGAGGCTCAGATTGACGTAAACTGGCATTCAGCCAACACGGAAGGGGCAAGCTATGGGTTGATAGGTGATTATGTGTATGTCACCGGGCCCAAAAAAGTCTATTACTCAAAAATTAGTAGTCCGAATTACAAGACATTCCTTGTACGCATTCAGGGGGAACAGATGTCTACGCCTGTTACTGCACCAGCTTCCACCCAGACACCTGCAATGCATGGGTCGCTCCCGTAAAATGAATTCAAATAAGACCACTCCACTTTCCGATCTAATATTGAAAGCCATTGAAATGGGAGCCTCTGGGCTCGAAATTGAGTATAAATATGGCTATGAAGAAATATGCGCTATGAGTGATAATCTGGGATTTGGTATAGGCAGGTTGGAATCTAGTAGCGAAGAAGCAATACTCCTACGGGAAGAGCTGTTTACGATACATAAAAACAAGAAAACGACATTCAGGGTCAACAGCAAAAAATATGTGGTAAGAGTAAAGATCTTCGACAGCTTTGGTGAAGATGCGTTTTATGTGACAATTGGGGAGAGCTAACAAATGGCAGGAGACATGGCCATGGCCGGTTTAAGAAAACGGATGAGAAAAAGGTCTCCCGCAGCACTTGCACGATAGCGCTGTGCGAGATCACTTTTGCCTATGAGCAGACATTGGGACGAGGTTGGATTTCGTGCGTCCGACCCGAGAGAAGAAGTTACCGAAGTAAACTTTGGCGTTGTTGCGACAACAGTGGTTGAGCCAGCGCCATCTACACCCACCCGACCCGGAAGACTGACGCACTGGCTGGGGTAATTTGCTCAGATGCAGGTAACTTGATTACACTGATTGGGAATCGCACCACTAATCTATCAGGCCTTTGATCGGCCCCCAGTCATCCGCAGAATCAAGACGACATCTTGAATTCCAAATAGCGTCCGTTTTCATGGCGGCGGCTTTGTTCGACGGGGGATTATGTGGCGGCGACCCATAGCTTCCTCGGCATGGTGATGCGATGGACCCCGCCGATGTTGCTTGACCGACCTGCGTCTCATAAATCCTCAATACGTTTAGGCGGCGCCATTGAACACTCTATCCGCACCAGCACTTGGTATCTTCATACCTCGCTCTCAGTAGCACATTCCTGGCGGCTGCGGTCGTGGCGCTGCTTTGGGCCGAGTTGAAGTCCTCCCGGCTGGGAGTCTGGCTGACAAAGCCGATCGCCAGCACGATCTTCGTAGCCACTGCTTTGGTGGCAGGAGCGCTTGCCTCATCCTATGGGCAGCTCATCCTTCTGGGTTTGCTATTCTCGTGGCTGGGCGATGTGTTTCTCATTCCAAAGCGTCGGCTGTTCTTCATCGCCGGCCTTGGAAGTTTCCTCCTCGCCCACTTGGCGTATAGCGGCGCCTTCTTTCTGCTGCCACTAGAGCTACTACCGTTGACTCTCGCAGCCATCACGATGGCGGTAGTCGCAATAACCATCCTTCGTTGGCTCTGGCCGCACCTGCCACCCAACCTCCAACCGGCGGTCGTGTCCTACGTAGGGGCGATCTCGCTGATGGTCGTACTCGCCAGCGGTACGGTAGCCTCGACCGGCCCGCTGCTGGCAGTCGCTGCCGTGATGTTTGCGGTATCAGACATATTTGTCGCACGGCATCGGTTTGTTTCGCCCTCGCTGGTTAACAAGCTCTGGGGCCTGCCGCTCTACTACGCGGCTCAACTGATCTTTGCCTTGAGCGTATATGACCGTTAGTGGCGCGCCGCCGAGATCCTCGTTGCAGCGAAAGCCAGTCTGGCTTAGCGAGATCGGCCCGATGTGCTGGGAGCTTTACCGACTCATTGCAGGCCAACGGCAGGGTCGGTTGGCGCCGCTGAACTCAAAATAAGGTGAATGGCAACCTGCTCATGGTGATCGTCCAGACGGGGATTCGCGTGTCAACACTTTATCGATTTAGGCTGGGAGACGGCGGTGGAGATCATGCGTCTGCTTTTACAGTACACCTCCCTCAGTGTACAATTAGGGTTCAACTGGATCTCAGGGGGTTGACATATCATGAAGGACTGCCAGTCCAGATATCAGACAGGATTCAGGCGAAATTCGCTGTCATTGACGCCCGCCAGGGTTGGTTTTATTGTCAACCCCCTGATATCCCAAAGAGCCACAATTAGCTTACCGATTTTAACTCCGACTAAGCCCAGGAAAAAATGTACTCGATCTTACTTAAGCATATGGGCGAAATATGGTGGGTCGGCCGTAGTGCCCGATCTATAGTGTCTTAGAATGTCTGAACCAAATACATCATTCACTCGATTTATTGAACAGTTACGGGAGAGCCCATTCTTTGGTACTTTTGACGAAGAAAGCTTGGCGTTTTTGGTGGCGCAGGCAAAACGAACCAACCATCAAGCAGGCTTGACGATATTTCGGGAAGGAGAACCATCTCAAGGGTTATATTGGCTTCGTTCCGGCACTTTGAAAGCGGTTAAATATTCAATATCGGGCAAGGAACAGATCTTACACTTTATCAGATCAGGCCAAACCTTTAATGTAGTTGGCGCCTTTACAACACTGCCAAATCCAGCATCCGTTGTCGCACTAGAGCCCGTTCAAGTTTGGCGCATTCCGAGAGACATAATTAGACAACGAATTCTACAGGATCCGACTTTCGCACAATTAATTATCGATGTGTTGTCTAAACGACTGCGCCAGTCGGTTGCCCTGATCGAAGATCTATCACTGCGCCCTGTTATTAATCGGTTGTCTCGTTTGATTCTTGATGAAGCGCATGAGGATACACTCTTTCGTCCAACCTGGTATACACAATACGAACTTGCCGCTCGCTTAGGCACTGTTACTGATGTGGTCCAGCGCTCCTTGCGCAAGTTGGAGGCCGACAATTTAATCGAAGTCGATCAGCAACAAATTCGCATTGTCAACCGGATTGAATTAGAGAAACTTGCCGCCTAACACCTATTCTGTAGGACTCCAGTCGTTTCCGACAAAAGTCGGGGGCTGCCCATTCTGTTGCGGAGGATGATTACCAAATTCATTACTGTTGAAAATGCAGCTCGAATTCATCGCGTACCTTTAGATGAATTTATGGAGACCTTAGACCAGGCAGTCAATATTCAGATGCAAAATCAAAGCATGCATAGCGAAAACAGTGCGGCTGCTGGATGCTAGGCGATAATACTATAGCTTATTGGGGACTGAAAGCATGTTGCCGTTTCTCCCGCTTTCACGTCTCCAAAACTGGAGAAACAGCAACTGGATGCCTGTAAATCAACCGAGTTAAGTGCCTAAATCAGCACGGATATACTAATTAGCCAACACGTTGTCAGAACCATGGCAAGTTTGGGCGCGAAGTCCGAGATCATCGTGCTGTGGCCTCGTGTGTCACTCGCCCTCTTCCACCAATCTCACCAATGCCTCGATCGACAGATCTCCCAGCCCAATACGGCCAAGCGTCTGGCCGCTCTCCCTGAAGTCTCTGTCCAGCAAGCCGTTGGCCAGGTTGATGAGTGAAGTGCAGATAGGCATGTTTAGGCCCACAAGCCGGCCCATATCCTCCCAGGGCACCAGTCCATAGGGAACGTCCTCGGTAAGATAACGGCCCTCGAGCACTGGATCTGTTTTGATAGCGTAATAGATTGGATTACGATCTTTGTCTGGGAACGTCTGTCCCTGGTAACCCTGGTGTCCGTACCAGGTGCGTATCATGTCGGCGTGCGACATCAGCTCCAGGCCAAAGGGGCGGCCCAGCGCCAGACGCTCATTGTCCAGGGTCTCGATCACCTTTTCCACCGAGGGCGTGATCCCTTCAACATAGAAAAGGAAATCACCGCCCGTGTTTTCGAGCCGGCCGGCGTTGAGGATGGTGACGGTGGGATGCATGATCGCATTGGGATTGCTGAGCCATGTCCACAGGACATTTGGCGCCGCTTCCAGGGTCGGGAAGACCTGGCGTAGCGTAGAGATAACACCAGCCGTTTTCTTGGCCGGCAGGACCGCCACCCGCAGCCCTTCCTTGATCCCAAAGATCTTGATCGCCGTGTCACTGCTCTTGCGGCAGGCGTAAATCATGGATTGGGCTTCGCAGATGAGAGGTAATGTCTCGCAACCCTCGGCTACCAGCCACTGGGAAAAGAGGTAGGATCCACCGAAATTACCCGGGCTCAGTACGACTATCTGGTTTTCTTTTACAAAGGGGGCGATGCGTCTGGCAAATGCCTCGTGCGCAAAGGCAGGCACCACGATAAACAAGATATCTGCCCCCTCGAGTGCTGCTTCAGCGTCCGAGGTGACGAGATGAATCCTGGCAAAACCATGGGAAAGACCGGTGGATGCCGCGGGTTCGGAGTCAATGCCTCCCCGATCTTTGACGGCAGCGATGGTCTCAGCCATCTCGGGCACTTCGAACAGCCTCACCTCAAATCCTTTGAGGCTCAGGTCTGCAGCATGGGCAAAGGCAGCATGCCCACCACCTAATACGGCAATGCGTATGTCTGTACTCATTTTTAAGAATCTCCTTATTATATTTTTAAAACGAAGCGATCAAGCGTGCGTCGATCTAGTATTTCTTCATCGATCTGCACGCCCAGACCCTTACAGTCCTCTGGGATTAGAATATTTTTTTCATCATACTGAAAACTATTTCGAACCAGAATATCCTCCTTCATACGTAGATTCGACATCAGGGCATGGCCGTGATCCACCAGGTTGGGAAGGGTCGCAGCAAGATGGAGACTGGTGGCGACGCTTACGCCCAATTCAAGCATGGAGTTGACGAAGCAAGGAACGCCGGCGGCCTCGGCGATGGCTGCGATCTGGCGGGAACGCATCAGCCCCCCCATCTTGCCCGTCTTGATACTGAAAACCCTGGCGGCATCCCGCCGGATAAGCTCGACTGCTCTGTGGCCCGAATCGAGAACCTCGTCAGCGCTGATAGGCACATTTACAGCAGCCTGTACCTTGGCCATGCCTTCGATATCCCAGGCCGGCACAGGTTGCTCTACCATGCTGGGTTCAAAGGCCTGCAGGCGACGGATGGTTTGAATAGCTGTAGATCGATCCCAGCCCTGGTTGGCGTCGATCATGATGGGGATGCCGGCGCCAACGGCCTTGCGGATAGCTTGTACCCTGGCGACATCGACATCGGGATGCAAAGCCCCTACCTTCACATGAAGTGAACGATAACCCTCCGATATCTTTGCAGTCGCCTGACGAGCATTGGCCGTCGGCGCCCCCCCGCCAATGGGCCAGATCATGGGGATGTGGTCGCGGACACTTCCGCCGAGCAGACGGAAAATCGGAACACCCAGATGTTGGCCCATCAGATCATGGGCTGCAATATCGATCGGAGCTTTCGCAAAGGGATTGCCAGACACCACAGCATCCATACGAGAGTGTAAGGCAATGATATTGCATGGGTCCATACCCAGCACTGCGGGGCCAAGCAAATGCCTTATCACCTGCATGACCGATTGCGGACTTTCCACAGTGAAACCCGGGTACGGATTGCTTTCGGCAATTCCCCAGAGACCCGTATCGGTTTGCATCCTGAGGATGATGCACGGGACTTCTGTCGTACCTTCCGGGTTTATCGCTGTAACGTACGGGGTTTCGACTTTACCCTGTACCAGTGACACTTCTATTCGCTGAATACGCATGTGCATTCCCCGGTCAGAGTACCGATCGTGGGTGCAGGACTTCCGTAAGCCAATCGCCCACGAAGTTGATGGCCAGAACCGTGATGAGAATGGCCAGACCGGGCCATGCTGCCACCCACCAGGCATTCGATAGATAGTCGCGGCCATCGCTGATCATGCTGCCCCAACTTGGCGTAGGTGGTTGTACGCCCAATCCTAAAAAGCTCAACGCTGCCTCGGCCAGGATCATCTCTGCTACGGTGAAGCTGGCCAGGACAATGATCGGTGTCATCAGATTAGGTAATATATGCCGTGACATGATCCTTGGCGTTTTGGCTCCCACCACTCGCGAGGCGAGCACAAAATCGGTTTCCTTCAAATACAATGATTCTGCTCGCGAAATACGAGCATATTCCACCCACTTGGTAACGCCCAGCACCACAATCAGAATAAGCAGACTGCGCCCCAGCACGGCAATAATCGTGACCGCAAGCAATATCGATGGTATAGCCAATTGCGCATCGGCAATGCGCATGATCACAGTATCGCTCGAGCGGCCTCTATAGCCGGCGATCACACCCGTAAAGACACCGATGGGCCCGGCCACCAACATCGCCAGAAGTCCGATAATCAAGGAGACTCGCGCTCCGTACACGATTCTCGTCCAAATGTCACGGCCCAACTGATCGGTGCCCAAGAAATGAGGGCTTACACTATCTTCCATCCAAAAAGGTGGTCTTAGACGCAATTGCAGGCTGACTTGTGTAGGGTCCTGCGGCGTGATGGCAGGGGCGAAGATAGCAGCCAGCACGATGATCAGGATAATGACTAGTCCGATCCCCCGGGTGGGTCGCTGCCTCAGGGATGCGATCATTCTGCTTTTCAGCGTACGTTCACTAACCTTTTGAAACTGTATCTCGGGAACTGGTTCTAATCCTGGCTCATCTGTCATAAGCACTCCCTGTCGTTACGGAGTTTTACTTGGCAGCATCGGTTAGGTAGTTGTGTGGTCGACCGGTCGCGTGCTCGGTTGGTTGCGTGTTGCCAGGCACTTGCTTCCAGGAGATTGTCGCTATTCTTCGTGCCGGTCAATATAAGATCAATCGTAGCGGATGCGCGGGTCGACGACTGTGTACAGGATATCGACGACGAGGTTGCTGACGATAAAAATGATTGCCAACAGGATAGTGGCGACCTGCACCACGGGGAAATCACGTTTTAGAACACTCTGCACGATGAGTCGCCCGACGCCGGGCCAGGCGAAGACCGTTTCTGTGATAATCGCACCACCTAGCATGACACCCACGGTTAGACCAAGGGCCGAGAGAATCGGCAACATGGAGTTCTTAAGGGCATGGCGGATGAATACCACATTTTCCGAAAGCCCCTTGCTGCGCGCCGTTCGTATGTAATCATTGCCCAGGACCTCGTACATCCCCGCCCGGGTCAAACGCGTGATCTTGGCCGCACCCCAGGAGCCAAGTACGATGGCAGGCATGATCAAGTGTGCGGGACTACCGCGGCCGCCCGTCGGCAAGAGCCTTAATGCTACTGAAAACAGCAAGATCATCATCACCCCCAGCCAGAATCCTGGCATGGCCTGGCCGACCAGGGCTATGAGCATCACAAACCGGGCTATGATCGTGTTCGGCTTGACGGCGGCGATCAGTCCCGCTGGTATGGCAATGATTACAGAGAGGGCGAATGCTACGAGGGTCAACTCTAACGTGGCCGGCAGACGTTCCAGTACCACATTCAGAGCGGGCACGTTATAGGCCACCGATTCGCCGAAGTCACCCGTTAAGGCGTTGCCAAGGTAATTGAAATACTGCACTAACAGCGGTTGATCCCAGCCCATATCGTGTCTAAAACGCACTATGTCTTCCTGAGTGGCCTCTGGTGGAAGAAAGAGCAACGTCGGATCACCGCTCAGACGCATGATGAAGAACACGACTGTGAAGACCAGGAATATGGTGATGACACCTTGGACCAGCCTGATCAGAATTATCCTGAGGTTCATATGCGCGCTCCCAATAGGTGAGAGCCTTGTCAGGTTCCGAAATGACCAGGCGTCTGTATTTCAGCCTGACAAGACTCTGGATGGTGGGGTCGATCAACTACCGGCAGGTGCTAACTCCACGCCGAAGAACATATCCACTGCGGCGGGATTGATATCCCACTGCACACGGTCAGTGTTGACGCCGAAGCCTTCTTGCTGGACATACATAAAGATCCAGGGAGCCTCTTCGTGTACGAACTCGTTTAGAACTCGGCCACTCTCTGCGCGCGCCTCCGTATCCATCTCGGTCATGAAATCGTCAATCAGCGGATCCATCTCTTCAGCATTCGCGTAGTAGTAGCCTCGAGTTGCGGAATGCAATAGTGTATTGAAATGGCGGGCCGCTTCAGGATTTGATCGCCAGGGGAAGAAGTACATCTCGAAATCACTGTTGGCATAGCCATCAAACATGGCAGCCGTCTCGAGCTCTTCGATTTCAACTTGGATGCCGACTTCGGCTAACATCGCTTGAACCGCTTGTGCGACCTCCTTGTACTGAAGCATGCCTTGCACCTGGGCGATGTTGAACTTGATGTCGAAGCCATCTGCATAACCGGCCGCGGCGAGCAGTTCCTTGGCTTTCTCCGGGTCGTTATAGATGGGCAGATCCGGATCCCAGCCCGGGGAGACAGGCCAAAGGCCACCCGGTACAGCCTGGGCGCGGCTGCTGAGCACAAACTCGGCGATAGCTTCGGCATCTACGGCGTAATTCATCGCCTGGCGCACGCGCTTGTCAGCCGTGGGCAAACCCGTTAGGGTATCCAGTCCGATGTAGGTGATCGCCCCGCCTCGATCCACCACACTCAGGCCTTCCTGTGCTTCGATCTGGGGAATGGAGTCAAAAGGCACGACTTCGATGATATCGGTTTCGCCCGCCTGTAAGGATGCAATACGTGCGGATGCCTCCGGGATAGTACGGAAGGTGATCACGTCGACCTTGGGCTCGCCATTCCACCAGTCGGGGTTCTTCTCCACGGTGACATGGTCGTCCTTGGCCCACTCGCGAACTTGAAGGCTCCGGTGCCGATCGGCGCCTCGTTGAAGCCATCCGATCCTACTTCCTCAGAATATGCAGGTGGCATCATAAACAGATGCGCGATCTGTGAAAGCCAGATCGGATTGGTGCGGTTGGTGACCAACTCGATGGTATATTCATCGACGACATTGGCAGCTTCCAACTCGTTGATGACATTCGTCTGTCTCGATCCTTCCACGTTCATGGCGTTGTCAAAGGTGAACTTGACGGATTCAGCATTGAAAGGCTCGCCGTTGTGGAAGGTGGCATCTTCCCGTAGCTTGAAGGTCCAGGTCAGCCCATCCTCTGAGATTTCCCAATCCGTTGCCAACCAGGGCTGGAATGTGCCGTCCGGGCCCAATACGATCAGCGGGTCCATGATTTGTTCGAGAACGAGCCAGTCCGTAGTAAGCGAAGTCAGATTCGGGTGCAGGGTGGCTATGTTAGCTGCGACGCCCATAACAACCTCGAATGGTTCCTCGGCAGCGGGCTCCTCTACTGCGGGCTCTTCTGTTGCAGGCTCCTCAGCGGCGGGTTCCTCGGCGGCAGGTTCTTCTGCAACAGGTTCTTCAGCGGCCGGCGCTGCGGGAGCTGGTGCTTGTGTTGCGCATCCGGCCAACACAAGTGCCAATACGATCATGATAAAGAATAAGTGGCGTGACAAAAGTTTACTCATCGTGCAATTCCCCCTTATAGAGAGTCAAGGTTTTACAAATCGATTGCCCTGAAACAAAAGGGCGTTACTCCTGGCCTGGAGTCATATCCGAGGCAGCCAACCTCTTACGTTGTCATTCGGCGTCTCTACCTCCTGTTTTCATTTCTCCGTCCTCCGATCTTCGACCTCCGACCTCTGACATGCAATTCGAATGCCCCTTTTGACTAGCTCCTGAACAAAAAGACCGTAGGGCACGTCGCTCAAAGGTGAGAGCACGCCTCGCTTTGTAATGGCGCCAGTACCGATCATCTGTGCGCCTATACTGGCTGTAAAACCAACTGTGCGACTCATGGCCGACAAACCCGACACCAGGTCGCGCTTATCGATCATCTGGTATACTACCTGCTGTGGCAGCCCATCCTTTTTGCCAGATACCTCGACACGAACAACGACCACATCACGTTCGTCGGGGCCATATTGGAGGTTGGGTTCAATCACCGCTGCCAGAAATCGTTTGCGATCAACAAGAGCACCGTCGACGACAATGGGTTCGTCGTCAAGCAGATGCAAATCCACCATTTTTTTCCAGAAAGCACAGTGGCCTGGCCAGCGCAATGTGTAGCGTCCTAACGCCTGCAACATACTGCTGTCGATGCCGAGATGGTCGGCAAATAGAAGGGCGTCACCATTAGCAATCGCTTCAAACTGGCCAACGTCCTCGACATCGAGGACATGCGTATGTTCCGCATAAAAAATCTCATCGGCGCCGATGTCCACAACGACGCCATCCCGGATCACGCGCCCCGGACGCCGGTACGATTTGAGCACACCCTCGAACGTCCACGAGACCTTGTAGTTTATGGGGTTATCGGCAGCACGCTTTTCGGGGAATCCGGCGCCGTAGGTCACGATCATCTCGACGGTATCCAGCGAATGTACAGCCTCACCCAGGAGCACCAGGTCGATGCCCGGATCCAGTCCGAATTCCGGCAGTATCGCCAGATCTCGCTCGCTGGCCTGGACGTCCAAAGCCGCTATTGCCGGCGCCACATAGGAAGCATTGACCAGATGGGCGCCGATGGCAACTGCTAGCGCCGCCACATCTGCATGAAAGCGGGTGGGCAGCAGGTCGATGACCACGTCAGGTTGGTGGTGGGTCATCAATTTCGCGACACTCACTTCGTCCGAGGCGTCCACAGGTTCACTCTGGACTTTTGCTGTATAACCTTTGCTGCGTACATATTCGGCCAGTGCGTCATAGGCTTCGTCGGCAGCGATGATCTGTTCGACGCTATCACTGCCGTACAGGTCGTGCAGAGCTGCTTTTCCCTGCATACCGACACCTAGCAATAGCACCTTCATGCTATATCAGCTCCGATTGCGCCATCGCCTTCCGTCACGTAGCGATGCAGTTGTGTGCCATTCATGTCGCCCAGACCAATGCGCGTCAGCGTCAGACCCGTTTGCCGGAAATCGCTCTCCAGCAGGGTGTCGCCCAGATCGATCAGAGAGCTGCAGATCGGTGTCTCGATGCCAACCAACCGTCCCATATCCTCCCAGGGCACCAGGCCGTAAGGCAGATCTTCGGTCAGATAACGGCTGTCGAGCTGAGTTTCAGATTTGATTGCCGCATAAACCAACTCCTGAGCCGTTTTGCCACTTCCTAAACGGCGGGCCTGGTGTCCGTACCACAGTTCTGTAAGCAAATGGTTTGGGATCAATGCCAGCCCAAAAGCCTCGCCCACCGACACACGTTCCCTGTCTAAAGCATCCACCACCTTCTGAACGGAAGGTGTGGCGCCTTGCAGGTAGAAGAGAAAATCACCACCTGTGTTTTCGACCCATCCCGCATTGAGGATCGTGATGGGAGGGTGTCCCACGGGATTGGGGTTACTCAACCACGTCCACAGGATATTTTCGGCGGGTTCCATGGAGGGGAAGACGCGCTGCAAGACAGGGATCACCTCATCAGTCAATCTGGCAGGGAACACCGCTACACGCAGCCCCTCTTTATACCCGCTGATCATCACCGAGGCCGGACCTGTCTTGCGGCAGGCATAGATCATAGATTGTGCCTCACAAAGACGGGGTAATGCCGTACATCCTCCTTGTTGCAGAGCCTGGGCAAAGAGGGTGGCGCCGCCGAAACTGCCGGGACTAAGGACGACGATCTGTTCAGGGCTTAGGTGAGTGGCAATCGCCCTGGCAAACGCCTTCTGGGCGAAGGCAGGCACGACTAAAAAGATCACATCCGCCCCGGCGATAGCATGTCTGGCGTTGGACGTTACCCGATCGATTCTGCCGAAGCCGCCCTCCAGGCCGGTCGACGGATGCGGTTGTGATTCAATGCCCCCCAATTCTCTGACTCGTGCCAGGTTCTCGGCCATTTCGGGCAATTCGAACAGGCTGACTGTGAACCCCCGCAGACTCAGATCGGCGGCGTGAGCAAATGCGGCGTGACCTCCACCCAAAATGGCAACATTCGGACGATTGTCCATATTATAACTCCAAAACAAAATGGTCGAGCGTGCGTTTTTCCACTTCTTCCATGTCTAATTTTACGCCAAGTCCGGCGATTCCTTCTGGCACTAAAATGTTTCTACCTTCGTATTGAAAACTGCCTGCGGGGAGGATATCCTCTTTGATGCGAAGGTTGGACATCAGAGCATGGCCATGATCAACCAGGTTGGGGATACTGGCGGCGAGATGGAGGCTCGTCATCACGCTTACGCCCATCTCGATCATCGAATTGACAAAGCAGGGGATTCCGGCGGCCTCGGCCATGGCTGCGATCTGCCGAGTGCGGAAGAGTCCGCCACATTTCCCTGTCTTTAAGCTGAACACACGGGCAGCATCGCGCCGAATCAGATTCATGGCGTCATGATGGGAATGGAGGACCTCATCGGCGCTAATGGGCACGCCGACTGATGCCTGAATATCGACCATACTCTCTATATCCCAGGCAGGCACCGGTTGTTCCACCATGCTGGGTTTCGATATCTCCAGTCGTTTGATGGTACGCAGCGCCGTCGTCCGATCCCAACCCTGATTGGCGTCCAGCATCAGGGGGATATCGTCGCCAACTGTCGCCCGTATGCGTTCTACCCGGGCTATATCGACCTCCGCTGCCAGCGCCCCGACCTTGATGTGAATCGAACGGTAGCCATCGTCGACCTTTGCCTTCGCTTCCCGCGCGTTTGTCTCGGGGGTGTCACCGCCGATCGGCCAGATCATGGGCACTTGGTCGCGCAATTTTCCCCCCAACAACATGTACATGGGTACACCCCAGGCCTGACCAAGAATATCGTATGCAGCCACGTCTAGCGGAGCCTTGGCAAACGACCAGCCAGGTAGGACTGCATCCATCTTTGTGTGCAGTGCCACCAGATTGCCGGGATCCATGCCTAGAATCGCCGGTCCCAAACGATGGCGGATCATGTGTAGCACGCTTTCAGGGCTTTCGTAAGTGAAGGTGGGGAAGGGGTCTGATTCACCTAGCCCGCTAAGATCGGAGTCGGTTGTCATGCGTACGATTACACAGGGCTTGCCTTTCATGCCATCCGGGTAATCCGCAGTGATGTACGGCTTGACGAGGTCGACCCAAACGGTCGCGGCTTCGATTCTTACGATTTTCATAGTGAGGTCACTGCCAGGGATGCATCTGTGCTTTCACTTTTCTCTGTACGAGCAACCAATGCATTTGCGAAACGTTTAAGGTGTCGTTCCATGAGGTGGACGGCTGCATCGACATCACGCTCTTTAACCGCTGCCAGGATCATATAATGCTCTTTATGTGAGGCATACAGATCGGTCTGTTGATCACGGTACTCATGCAACAAAATACGCTGAACGTGCTCATCGAGATTGGCCAAGACAGCCGAGATACGTGGATTCTGATACTTGCAGTCGAAGGCGTGATGAAACTGTCGATTGAGATTGATAAATTCTGCCGGGTCACTGCGAGCGAGGGCATCGTCGGCATCCTTAAGGAGCCTTTCCAGATCATTTAACTCGGCGTCCGTAAACAGGGGTATTGATTTTTGCAATGCATAGCACTCCAGGATCTGCCTGAGTTCGTATTTTTCGGTGATGTCATCAACTGATATCTCGGCAACATAGTAGCCTTCGAAAGGGAAGTTAACTAAGAATCCCTCCTGCTGAAGTCTGCCCATCGCCTTACGCACCGGTGTTTTACTGATGCCCAGATCGTGTGCTAGCTGTACCTCAGCCACAAACTCACCCGGATGAAAAGAATCGTTTAGAATCGCTTCCTTGATATGCTTGTATGCCAACTCATCCAAGGTTTCCGGGCGTTTGAGTTTGGGTAGACTCGAGGCTTTGGTCATTGCCTTGTCTCCGAACTCCTAACTGAGAAACCGATACGATTGTTTTGGCCGAAGCTTTGTTTCACGATGACAACTCTTTTTCCGGTCTGGCGATCTCGGTTGGCTGGCGGGTTACTTAATCGCTGACCATTTATATTTTGATAGAAACCCTATACATGACAGTCTGCTCTGACTATTCAGGACTCTACTAACTGCATCTGTCACATTCGCTACACTGTAAGTATGCACAGTGTACTGTATACAGTATCTAGTGTCAATCGTAGGTGTAAACGATATCAGCGTTTGTAGTCTCAGGCGTAGTTCGGAATCGGCGTCCCTCATCTTTACGAATTGATGTGCTGAAGACTAAAGATTGAAGATTTATGTTTAAGGACGATCGGCAGAAGAATCTTCAATCTTTAGTCATTCTCGGCAGAACGAACCATGCCCACACATAATTAGGGTCCGTTCTGCTGGCTGTTTCAGCCAAATCTCTCCAACCTGAACGGTTCAAGCATGCCGATGCCTGCACCGTCGCTGATTTCCATTGCGGCCAGCTCGCCTACTAGAGGCGCCAGGGTGACGCCACTGTGCGTCACTGCCAGATAGAGATTGGGAATGGATTCGGTGTAACCCAGTATGGGATGTCCATCGGCCGGGATGGGACGTCGCCCTCGTCGCACTTCCTTTATCGCAACCCCTTCTAATGCAGGCGCTATTTGACGAGCATGAGACAGGACTTCAGAGATCTCCGCCTCGTCTTTACCAAGAGACCTGTCATTGGCGCCGCCATGCAAACCCCCGTGAATCATAACAGAACCATCGTCTAACTGGCGAAGGGCCATCTGCGGTTTATAATCAGTACAAGTATGCAACACTGCGATGATGTCGAATAGTGGAGGAATCGATTCGGTGATAATGCTCGCGCCAAAGGTATGATTCAGCGGTACCTCCACGCCAGCATAGGCGGCTATCTCCGCTGTGTCGGGGCCGGCAGCGATGACGACTCTATCACATGGTATGTCGCCGTGGGTGGTTCCAACTGTGGAAATGGCAACTCCGTTTTTGCCAGTTTCCCGCAGGTCCAGACGCTGTACTTTTGTGTGCGCTCGTACTTGTGCGCCCATGGCGCCAGCATTTCTGATGCACGCGCCAATGACTTTTTCCGTGTCGACATGCCCTTCGATCGCTGTGAACGAAGCCGCCGTTACCTTATCAAATGAAAGTCGGGGTTCCAGAGAAATCAATTCGGAGTTATCACAGGATCGTATGGGATAGCCCCAGGTTTGCATCTGCTGGACGCGCCTGACAAGATCGTTCGCCCCCTGCGCCGTCGACGCCCAACGCAACTGTCCGCCCCATACCAGTCCTACATCACCGCCCAATTGCCGTGCAAATCGATCCCACATGTCGAGTGAACGTCGATTTAAATCGTGGTAATGCTGAGGGGTTTTGTTGTGTCCGTTCATCCACGCAAAAGATACGGATGACGCCCCCTGGCCGGGCTCCGAGGCGTCAAGTAGAACAACTCGCTCCCCGCGTAGGGAGAGATGGAAGGCAATCGATGCGCCTAAAATCCCTGCACCTATGACGACCGTGGTACCTTTCGTGTCTTTGCGATTGGCGACTGTCATTTCGAGTTCTCCGTTGAAGGGGTGTGGTGTTTCCATCCGGTCTGGTTGAAGGTCTATGGCGCGGAACATATGACAGTTAAACACAATTCATCCACCCCTACAATAACTTAAGTCATACGGGATGTACGTCTGATCTTTGGATAAAACTGAAGTCCAGGCACTTCAGCATCTGGGGTAGCACCGCACTTGAACTTGGAGTATGACGAAACTTGACGGAAACGGGTTCATGAGCAAACCTTTCTGAAAATTATCCCGTCATCAGAGAGGTCATCATGAACCCGCAAGAGCAATTTTGCCCTAACGAGGCTTGTC
>JAAENG010000593.1 GCA_024224665.1 Chloroflexota bacterium
GACAAGCCTCGTTAGGGCAAAATTGCTCTTGCGGGTTCATGATGACCTCTCTGATGACGGGATAATTTTCAGAAAGGTTTGCTCATGAACCCGTTTCCGTCAAGTTTCGTCATACTCCAAGTTCAAGTGCGGTGCTACCAGTGATGTATTGCTCGATATTTTTAGCGAAATGTTTTACAAAAGATGACAGGGGAATTAAGATACCCAACTACTCTCCAGTTTTGCCTCAAACCCCGCCCCCGTGCGTCCTTTCTACATCCTTTAAACCACCAGAATTAGTTCAGATCTGCAGGAGGATAACTATCGAAATCGACCAATCATGATTAGCGCCTCATCGGAATAAGCGAACGCCTACTAGGGAAACCTTCGCAACTGGTACGCGCGAGCCAATCATATCTTCCATTGTTTCAATCTTTCTAGGAGAAACGCAAATGAAACCTCGTAAAATCGCTATCCTTTTGGTGGCGACAACCTTGATCGTATTGCTTCTGGCGCAAGCCGTAGCAGCCGATCAACCTATGAGCGACGGTTCTGAGCAAGAGACGACAGCTCAGACATCCCATCGCCTGATCGTACAATTGGCATCCCCCTCGCTGGTCGAGCTATCGACGTCAGTTTCTGCTCAAGGCGCGTCTGATCTGGTGATCGACGGGCGCCTCAACACCCAGTCGCCCACGGCCCAAGCCCATGTCCAGCAATTGCAGATAGAACAACGCGTATTCGTAAATGCCATACAGGCTGCGGTTCCTCAAGCAAGCGCAGCTGCCTACATCGACTCTGCTGGTGTTCCCCAGCAACTGGCCTACCAGGTTGTGATGAATGCTGTGGTTTTGGAGTTGCCTAAAGTGACTCCCGATGCCGTGCGTAGCCTGACCAGCATGGCGGGTGTGCGCCAGGTCTTCCGCGACTACCAACAGAAACCTCATATGTATGCCAGTCTGCCTTTGATCAATGCTCCCGCTATTTGGGAAGCACTGGGCGGTCAGGGCATGTCGGGTGAGGGCATCATTGTTGGCAGCATCGATACTGGTGTTTATGCCCCTAACGCTTTCTTCGATCCCACCGGCTTCGAGTATCCAGAAGGCTATCCGGTCGGCGATACCAGCGTCACGACCGCGAAAGTGATCGGTGCACGTGCCTATTTCCGCCCCTGGGATCCGCCACTGCCCATTGATGACGGCGCTCTGCCCGGCCCCAACAGTAGCTCACATGGTACACATACCGCCGGTACAGCCGCCGGTAATGCTGATACCACAGCCACTGTGGCCGGTTACACCGAGACCATTTCCGGTGTGGCCCCCAAGGCACAGATCCTCAGTTATCGGATAGGATATCCTACAGACAGCGAATTTTCTGGTAGCGCCTTCGATGCCGAAATCGTTCAGGCTTACGAAGACGCTGTCACGGATGGCGCCGATGTCATCAACTATAGCTTCGGTGGCTACGATGGCGTCATGCCCTGGGCCAGTGCTACCACGACAGCCCGGGAAGCCGCCTGGGATGCGGGTGTGTTCGTCTCGCATTCCGCCGGCAACAGTGGTCGCGATGGTTTTTCTACTACAGGTGATGCCTCTCAAAAGGTTATCGAAGTAGCTGCCAGCACCACTACCGGTACCATCGCTTCCGGCGTGTTCAGCGTTACTGCACCTGAGCCCGTGCCCGATGAACTGAAAGATATCTCTTTTGCCACACCCAGTTTCGGCGCTCCTCTACCTATTGGTGAGATCCTGGGCCCGTATCCCTATCTATCGGCTATCGCCGTTGATGAAGCCAATTTCGAAGGCTGCGATGCCTGGCCGGAAGGTACCTTCGACGGTGTCGGTGCGCTTATCAGCCGAGGCGCTTGCGAATTCGGTGTCAAGGTCCTCAATGCCGAGCAGGCTGGTGCACAATTCGTAGTTGTGTACAATCATGCTTCTGGTGGTGAAGGCCTCGTCAGTATGGGACCAGGCGCGGTAGGTAACCAAGTTACGATCTCATCCATCTTCGTTGGCCATACCGATGGTTTGAATCTGGTCGACTGGTATGACACTAACGGAGATGCTTCTCAATTCGGTCTGGATACGACCGGTTTTCAGGCGGGCAATGTCCCTGATGTTATTGCCGACTTCAGCAGTCGTGGACCCGCGTACGCCAATTGGCTTGAGCCTGATGTCACAGCCCCAGGCGTGAATATCCTCTCTGCGGGTTATGGCTTAGGTGTTGGTCTAGAGCAATTGGAAGGCTTCGGTCAGGCCAGCGGCACCAGCATGGCTGCGCCACATGTCGCCGGTTCTGCAGCACTGCTCAAGCAGATGCATCCCGATTGGACCCCCACACAGATCATGTCCGCGCTGATGTCTACCTCGACCACCGAGGTATGGCTGGACGCAGACCACACCATCCCCGCCGGCGTGCTGGATATGGGGGCCGGTCGTATCGATCTGGCCAAAGCTGGTGATCCGGGCCTGACATTTGACTACCCCTCGCTCAGTTTCGGTTCGGTTACTGCTGGTGAGCCAGTCACCCTAACGATTACGGCAACCGACGTCAGCGGTGCAGGCGGTACGTACGATCTCTCTGCCATGGCCGATGGATCTGTGTCTGTTACTGTCGATCCTGTAAATCTCACATTTGCCGCCGGCGAGAGCAAAAGCTTCACCGTTGTAGCCAATGCCACCGACGCTGAGATCGGCGATCACGGCGGTATGGTTTACCTGACGAGTGATTCGCATATGGCCCATCTGCCTTTGTGGGTACGCACCGAAGCCAACTCCGATGCAAAAGTTATGCTGATCGACAACGACATGAGCGATCTCCTGGGCTATCCTGACTATACAACATACTATACCAGTACGCTGGAACGTCTGGGTTGGGAGTTCGACTATTACAATGCCGATCTCCGTTTTGACAACCCCAGAACCCTGCCCACCGCCGCTGATCTCACCGACTACGAAGTGATCATCTACTGGTCCGGCGATAACTACCAGTCTGACGGCACCTTCACTGTTGCCACACCCTTGACACAAGAAGACCTGCGTGTTCTCTCCGATTGGCAGTTCAATGGTGGTCGTCTGCTGGCAAGTGGTCAGGATCTCGCCTCTGCCTGGGATGCGCTCGATAGCAATTTCTTCTACGATGCCAATCTCGGTGCCGAGTATCTGCACGACAGCATCTTTGATCCCTTTTTCGACGGTGTTCTGCCACCAGTGCCCTCGGTCGTCGGCCAGCCCGGCTCACCCTTCAGCGGACTGGTTGTCGATCTCAGCGGTTACGGTGATGGTGCTGCCAATCAGTACTTCGTCGACGAAATTGCTCATGCACCTTTTGGCGATCTTGGTGCCCCTGAGACAGTCAAGCCGGTCATGGCCTCCATCAACGGTACCACCCTGGAAGCAGGCACTGTAGCCGTAGCCCGTGCTGCGTATCCGACTTTGGAAGAGCCGGTACCGCCCTACGATTACCGCTCCCTGTATCTTTCCTTCGGGTTCGAAGGTATTAACAATGACACCGGCTACCACACTCGCGAGGACGTAATGGCAGGTGCCATGGCCTGGATGTTGGATAGTAACGAAGTTACCGTTCATAGTGGCCTGCAAGATGTGGACAGCATCGGCACATCCTATCGCTGGGACTTCGGCGATGACATGCCCTACACCGCTCCTAACGGCAGCAATCAAGCCGTTCACCAGTATGATGCGGCAGGCGTTTACACCGTCCGGGTTGAAGCCCTGAACGGTTGGGGCGCCACGCAGTTGGGATCCATGGAGGTAGAGATCAGCGAGGAGACGGTCGGTCAAACCACCTACCTCACGGCTGAGATGAGTTCGAATTACGAAGCGCCAGAGCCCATGCCCAATCCTGTTTCCATCGTGGTTCCGCTACTGGCCGACGCCTGGATAGATAGCAGCGCCCCTGCCACAAACTACGACGGTTATGCATCACTGGCAACCTGGACCTCCGGTGTAGACAACATCCTCCTCACCTTTGATCCCACTGTGATTCCGGCAGATGTCGAGATCTTGGATGCCGTACTAACCATGAATGCTATTAACACGAGTGGTTCACTAGGCAAAAGCTTAACGGTTTTGAATGTCGAAGCCTTCGATTCGACGGCCGTAACCTTTGCTACCGCGCCCAATGCCTTCAACCCCTCTGGCTCCGTGCCTTTCACAGACCTTGGTACCGTCTCCTTCGACGTGATCAACCAAGTCTCTGCCTGGGAGGGGGGGGCTGCTCAATTAGCAGTCGCTTCTGAGGGTACGTTTGGTCGTGTTTCGTTTGATAGCTTGGAGAGCTATGAGGCGGCTCCGGCAATGATAACTGTTATCTACCAACCGTAATCCCCACCCCGCGTGACCGCTGGCTCCATGCCAGCATGTCATGATACCAATCAACAGGCCGGGACAAGAACATCCCGGCCTGTTTGTATTCATCCCAATGCGTGATTTTCATCGCTTGAACTTGTCGAGCATCGAACAAAGATTTGGCATCGTTGGCCATACTGGTTAGGGTTCGCTAGAGGGAGCTACGTGTCTTAATCTGTGAGCGTTTACAGGGAACTCTTTGTAATGACGTGCACGAGCCCCTTATCCTTCAATTGTCTCACTTTCTCCAGGAGAAACGCGCATGAAACCTCGTAGAATTGTAATCCTTTTGGTGGCGGCCACCTTCATAGTGCTGTTGCTGGCGCAAGCCACTGCGGCAGATCAAGACATAAGCGCCAGCTTGGATCAGGAGTCAACGCCCCGCGCCTCCAATCGCCTGATCGTGCAGTTGCAGTCTCCTTCGCTGGTCGAGTTCGCGAACTCGGTCTCAGCACAAACCGCAGGGGATGTGATGATCGAGGGCCATCTCAATGCCCGGTCGGCAAAGGCTCAGGCGCATGTCGATCGCTTGCAGGTCGAGCAACAGGCATTTGTAAATGTGCTAGAAGCCGGATTTCCACAGGCCAGGGCGGCCGCTTACATGGATTCCGCAGGTGTTTCGCAGCAGTTGGCCTACCAAGTCGTGATCAATGCTGTGGTTCTAGAACTGCCTGAAGTGACACCTGCTGCCATTCGCAAAATTACCAACATGGCCGCTGTACGCCAGGTCTTTCGAGATTATCAGCAGAAACCGAATCTGTATGCCAGCATTCCCCTGATCAATGCTCCTACTCTGTGGGAGCAACTGGGCGGCCAGGGCATGTCGGGCCAGGGTCTTATCATTGCCGGTATCGATACCGGTGTCTATGCCCCCAACATTTTCTTCGACCCCACCGGTTTCCAGTATCCCCAAGGCTACCCGGTCGGCGATACCAGCGTTACTACCGAGAAAGTGATAGGAGCACGCGCCTACTTCCGCTCCTGGGACCCGCCACTGCCTACAGATGCTGGCGCCCTACCCGGGCCCAACAGCAACTCACACGGAACACACACCGCCGGTATCGCCGCCGGTAATGCAGATACGACGGCCGAAGTATCAGGCTATGTCACGACTATCTCCGGCGTTGCACCCAAGGCACAGATCCTCAGCTACCGCATCGGCTACCCCACTGCCAGCGAATATTCCGGCAGCGCCTTCGATGCCGAGGTAATACAGGCTTACGAAGATGCCATCATCGATGGAGCCGACGTTATCAACTACAGCTTCGGTGGCTATGATGGTGTCATGCCCTGGGCCAGCGCCACAACCTTGGCGCGAGAAGCGGCCTGGGATGCCGGTATATTCGTCTCGCACTCAGCCGGCAACAGTGGCCCCGGCGCTTCATCAACCGGGGACGCTTCACCCAAGGTGATGGAGGTGGCAGCCAGTACAACCAGTAGCAGAATCATCTCTGGTGGTCAGGTAGGCAATGTCCCCGACGTTATAGCCAACTTCAGCAGCCGGGGTCCAGCCTACTCACGTTTCCTAGAACCTGATATCACCGCACCTGGCGCATATATCCTGTCAGCGGGCTATGGTTCAGGCACAGGATACCAACGACTGGAAGGCTTTGGCCAGGCCAGTGGAACCAGTATGGCCGCCCCCCATGTGGCGGGCGCCGCAGCGCTGCTCAAGCAAATGCATAGTGATTGGACACCCACACAGATTATGTCAGTTTTGATGTCTACCGCCAACACTGACCTCTGGCTGGATAGAGGCAAGACTACGCCTGCCGGTGTGCTGGACATGGGCGCCGGCCGCATCGATCTGGCCGTAGCAGGCAACCCCGGCCTGACCTTTGACTACCCCTCGCTGAGTTTCGGCTCCCATCCTGCCGGCAGCGCTATCACCCTGACGGTCACGGCAACCAATGTTAGTAAAGAAGGGAGCACCTATGATATTTCGGCAATGGTCGATGAGGGTGTGGCAGTCAGTGTCAACCCCACACGCCTCACGATCGCCGCAAGCGAGAGCAAGAGCTTCGATGTCACCGTAGATACCAGCGGCGCCGATGCAGCTGACTACGGCGGTATGATTTACCTGAACGACGATGATGGTGCGCATACGGCCCATCTACCTTTGTGGGTACGCGCCGAAGCCGAAGGGGATGCAAAGATCTTGCTGATCGACAACGATTTCAGTGATCTCCTGGGGTATGCTGATTACACCCCCTATTACAGCGGGACGCTCGACTTATTGGGCTGGGAATTCGACTATTACAATGCCGATATACACTTTGGAAATCCCAGGACATTGCCCACTGCCGCCGAGTTAGCCGCCTACGATGTCATCATCTACTGGTCCGGCGATAATTTCCAATCTAACAGTTCTATGCCACTTACCAAAATCGATATGCAGACGCTCTCCGACTGGCTTTTTACTGGCGGGCGACTATTCGCCTCCGGCCAGGACCTTGCCTCTGCCTGGGGCGCGCTCAATAGAAACTTTCTGTACAACAGCAACCTCGGAGCAGAGTATTTGCACGATAGCATTTTTGATCCGGATCTTGCCGATTTGCTGCCACCCAAGCCGTCGATAGTGGGCCAGCCTGGTTCGCCTTTCAGTGGGCTGGTATTGGATCTAAGTGAATTCGGTGATGGTGCGGGCAACCAGGTCTCCGTAGATGAAGTGGCTCATGCGCCTTTTGGCGACCTTGGCACACCCTCGTCAGCCAGACCTGTCATGGCTGCTATCGATGGCTTCACCCTACAAGCGGGCACTGTAGCCATTGCCCGCGCCGCCTATCCCACCCTGGAAGAGCCGGTTCTGCCCTACGATTACCGCACCCTCTATCTTTCCTTCGGCTTCGAGGGTATCAACAACGACAGCGGCTACCACACCCGTGAAGATGTGATGGCAGGCGCCATGGCCTGGCTGTTGGACAGCAACGACGTCACCGTTCACACTGGACTGCAAGATGTGGACAGTATTGGCACATCCTACCGTTGGGATTTCGGCGATCTTTCACCTTACACCGTTGCCAATGGCAGCAATCAAGCCGTTCACCAGTATGACACAGCGGGCAACTACAGGGTTCGGGTTGAAGCCTTGAACGGTTGGGGTGCTACGCAGTTGGGATCGATGGATGTCGAGATCAGCGAGGAGATGGTAGATCAAGCCACCTACTTCACAGCCGAAATGAGTTCTAATTACGTAGCGCCCGATCCCACGCCCGATCCCGTTTCCATCGTAGTTCCGCTAGAGGCCGATACCTGGGTAGTTGGTAGCGCTCCTACGGCCAACTACGATACCTATGCGTCATTGGCAACCTGGACATCTGGTGTCGACAACATCCTGCTCAGCTTTGACCCCAACGTGATTCCGGCGGATGTCGAGATCTTGAGCGCCACGCTGAGCATGAATGCGATAAACAGCAGTGGTTCGTTGGGTAAGCGTCTCACGGCATTGAACGCCGAAGCCTTTGATTCTGCAACTGTAACCTATGCCAGCGCGCCCAATGTTTTCAACCCCAGCGACTCGGTGCCCTTCTCAGACCTTGGTTTGGTCGACATCGACGTGAGTGATCAGGTCGCTGCATGGCAGGGCGGATCTGCTCAATTAGCAGTTGCTTCTGAAGGCACTTTTGGCCGTGTTTCGTTTGATAGCCTGGAGAGCTTCGAGGCAATACCGGCAACGCTAACAGTCCTCTACCAACCGTAATTGACCCCATCGCTGCGGCGCGCCGCCAGGCGCTTACGCAAAATCACCGACAACTTTATGTCGATGTTTGTGGCAAGTGGCGCGTAGCAAGTGGCGAGTTCAACCTTGTCTTGCAACCGAACTCGCACCTGCGACCTGCGACCTGCGACCTGCGACCTGCTACCTGCTACCTGCTACCTGCTACCTGCTACCTGCTACCTGCTACCTGCTACCTGCTACCTGCTACCTGCGACCTGCTACCTGCGACCTGCGACCTGCGACCTGCGACCTGCGACCTGCTACCTGCTA
>JAAENG010000594.1 GCA_024224665.1 Chloroflexota bacterium
ATCCCTGGCTCAAAGTACAAAGCGCCCTTGGTTGGGCGCTCTCGCCCTCAGGCGCTCGCGTGCTGGCAAACCAGGCCCTGAGGGGCCGGGCCCTAAAGAGCCTTCGTAGTTTCAGCGACGAATTCCATTCGGTTCGTGGAAACGCCAAAATTGTAAAGGGGACAAGTACTCAGAATGAACCTCGCCCAAAATACCAAGCCAACGAGGATGAAGATCATGCGTTTCAAAGACAAAGTCGCTCTCATCACCGGCGGGGCAGCCGGAATCGGCAGAGCAACCGCCATTAAGTTCGCCAATGAAGGAGCAGAGGTCGTCATCTGCGATGTCAAGGAGGATGTTGGCCGCGAAACCGCCGAGGAATTCGGGTTCGATTTTTATGAGGTGAATGTGGCTGACCGAGCCGGTGTTCAACACTGGATCGATGGCGTCGCCGAGCGACATGGCCGCATCGATGTTTTGGTCAACAATGCCGGCGTGTTGCGCGATGGCATGCTGGTGAAGATGAAAGAGGGCGAACTGGTCAAGCAGATGTCGGAATCAGACTGGGATCTGGTGATCTCGGTCAACCTCAAGGGGGTTTTCAACTGTACACAGGCTGTTGTCCCGATCATGATCAAGCAAGGTGAGGGCGTCATCCTCAACGCCAGTTCTATCGTCGGGATGGATGGCAATTTCGGCCAGACCAATTATGTGGCCACCAAGGCGGGCGTCATCGGCATGACCAAGGTCTGGGCTCGTGAACTGGGACGGTACGGTATCCGTGTCAATGCCATCGCCCCCGGCTTTACCCTCACGGAGATGGTACGACAGATGCCTGAAAAAATTCTCAGCAACATGGTCTCTCAGGTGCCATTGGGGCGCATGGGGGAGGTGGAAGATATCGCCAATGCCTACGCTTTTCTTGCCTCTGACGAAGCCAGCTATATCTCCGGCACGGTTTTGCGCGTGGATGGCGGTATTGTGGTGGGAACTTAGATAATGGTCAATTGATCATTCACCATTGACTATTTGGAAAATGCACTATGTACGCAGCCGATCTTCTGAGCAAACGAGCGAACTTGACACCAGAGCGAGAAGCACTGGTCTATTATGGACTAAACCAACCAGAACTATATACCTTTGCCGACCTGAACGCGCGTTCTAATCGCCTGGCGAATTGGATGCGCAATGAACTTGGTGTGCAAAAAGGGGATCGCGTATCGATCCTCGCCTACAACTGTGTCCCTTACCTCGACCTGTTCTTTGGCCTGGCGAAGCTGGGAGCGATATTGGCGCCGCTGAACTGGCGATTGACGGCCAACGAGCTTACTTTTATCATCGACGACTGCGGACCGAAAGCGCTTGTCTGCGGGCCAGAATTTGCTGATCTGTTGGCCGAAATGCAGCCTCAAATCGAGGTCGAGCATTTGATCAGTCTGGATGGGGCTAAGATCGGTGGGGCGTGGCCGTACGCAGAAAGCCTGGCCTGTTCGTCAGATGTTGAACCCGACCGCCCTGCTCTCGATACCAACGATACTCATTGCATCCTTTACACATCGGGCACCACCGGGCGACCCAAGGGCGCGATGATCTCCCACCGGCAAGTGCTGTGGAATTGCATCAATACCGTCGTCAGTTGGGGGCTGACAGAGTATGATATCTCGCCGGTGTTCACACCCTTGTTTCACGCCGGCGGGCTGTTTGCCTTCCTCACGCCCCTTTTCTACGCCGGCGGGCGGGTCATCCTCACCCGCACATTTGATCTAGCACAGACATTGCAGATCATCGAGCATGAACGCTGTACCGTCATTCTCGGCGTTCCTACCATTTTCCAGATGTGGCTGGATGCGCCCGGATTCGCGCGGACAGATTTCGACCACGTCCGCTTCTTTATCAGTGGCGGCGCACCATTGCCCCTACCGTTGCTCGAGGCCTGGAAGGCGGCCAAAGGGGGCATCTTTCGCCAGGGCTATGGCCTTACCGAAGTTGGCCCCAATTGTTTTAGCATGACCGATGAAGAATCGGTCATCAAAACGGGTTCGGTGGGCAAGCCTATCTTCCATAGCCATATGCGTCTTGCCGACCCGAAAACCGGGGCAGATGTGTCTGTGGGCGAGACCGGCGAACTGCAGATTTCCGGCCCTCATGTCACGACTGGATACTGGCGCAATCCCGAAGCAACGGCCAGATCCCTTGTCGATGGCTGGTTCTACACCGGCGACATGGCGCGCCAGGACGAACATGGTTTTTTCTACATCGCCGGCCGTTTCAAAGACATGGTCATCAGCGGCGGGGAGAATGTCTATGCCGCTGAGGTTGAAGCCGTGATTCGGGATCATCCCGCCGTGGGCGAGTGCGCTCTCATTGCTAAACCGGACGAGAAATGGGGCGAGGTGGGAATGATGATCGTCGTCCTGAAGACAAACCAATCCACCTCACAAGAAGAACTGAAAGCCTTTTGCGCCGCACGTCTTGCCCCTTATAAAGTGCCAAAAGAGTTCGTATTCACCGATGCCATTCCCTATTCACCGTATGGGAAAGTGCAAAAGGTGGAGCTACGAAAGCAGTATGTAGAAAGTGAAAAGTAATCAGTTGTCAGTCAATGCCGTTAAGTCAAGGTGCATTGCTTTCGTGTAAGCAGCCAACAGAATCATGCCCATCCCCACCCTCCCCGGCGTATCAGCCGAAACCATCACAACCGAGCGCTTGACCACCCGCGTACTGTTTTCCGGTCGGGATCACGGCGTTCCCGTCCTGTTCCTGCACGGCAACCTTTCATCCGCCACCTGGTGGGAAGAAGTGATGCTGACGCTGCCGCATGACTACCATGGCATCGCTCCCGACCAGCGCGGTTTTGGCGAGGCTGAGCCAACAGCCAAAATCGATGCCACTCGGGGAGCAGGCGATTGGGCGGATGACGCCATTGCCCTGCTCGATTATTTGGACATCGAACGGATACACGTGGTCGGGAACTCTCTTGGGGGATCGGTGGTGTGGCGGCTGCTTTTGGATATTCCTGAGCGAATTCTTTCCGCTGTCCAGGTCGCGCCTGGTTCCCCCTATGGTTTCGGAGGCACGAAGGATAGAGCGGGCACACCCTGTTGGCCCGACTATGCCGGTTCGGGCGGGGGACTGAGCAATCCGGCCCTGATCGAACGCATCCAAGATAACGACCGCAGCCTGGATAGTCCTTTCTGCTTACGTGCGGCCCTGCGGGCCCTGGTGTATAAACCGCCATTTGTGCCCGAACGCGAGGAAGACATCCTCTGCTCTTCGCTCTCCGTCCACATTGGCCCTCAGGACACGCCCGGCGATTTCACGCCTTCGCAGAATTGGCCAAACATCGCACCGGGCGAATGGGGCCCGGCCAACGCCCTATCCCCGAAGTATGCCGACGATCCGGCCCGCCTGCTGGCTATCGAGCCTAAACCAGCGATTTTGTGGATTCGGGGCAGCCACGACTTGGCCGTCTCTGATACGGCTGCCTCTGATCCGGGTACGCTGGGGGCAGCGAGCGTACTGCCCGGTTGGCCCGGAGCCGAGCAATACCCTCCCCAACCAATGTTGGCGCAAACGCGCGCTGTACTGGAAGCTTACAAATGCAGCGGCGGCTGGTACAATGAGGTCATTATCGAGGATGCCGCGCACGCGCCCTATCTTGAGAAGCCGAATGAGTTCAATGAGGAATTCCATAAACATCTCGGACGAACGTAACATCACCCCCCTGAGCCAGTTTCTCAGGCCCATTCAGACAACCGATCCTCAGCCGAATCGGTGAGCTGGCGCCGGTTTGATACGCATTTCTTAAGGAGCTTGGAGAATGAAAAAACTACTTACCCTCGCCATAGTGTTGCTGGCGGTCGGCTTAGTTCTGGCGGCGTGTGGCGGCACAGAAGCTGAACCGGCGCCGGCGCCGGCAGCCACCGAAGTACCTCCTGCGGAATCCGAACCTGAGGAAGCGCCCGCTGAGCCAGAGACAGTTGCAGGTATTAGTTGTGAAGACAGGGTCAAGATCGGCTTGATCACGGACCTCACAGGACCATTGGCTATCTATGGCACGATGGCCGACCGCGGATTTGCCCTGGGTATGGAATACCGTACGGGCAGCGCGCCCACAGGTGATGGAATGTACCAGATTGGTGATTGTCAGGTCCAGGTGCTGGTGCGTGACGATCAGGGCAGCGCCGAGAATACGGCTACCCTGGCACGCGAGCTCATCGACGTCGAGGATGTCGATTTCCTGGTAGGTACGGTGTCCTCTGGCTCCACCGCTTCGTTACAAGAGATCGCCAAGGAAAACCAGGTACCACTGATCGTCGCCCCTGCCGCGGCCAACGATATCACCGGCGTCAATTTCAACGAATACACCTTCCGTACGTCGCGTGAGAATTATCAGGATTTCATCAATCTGTGTGAGTATTTGACGACTCAGTATGGCAGCTTCGTGCAAATTGCGCCCGATTACAGCTTCGGCTATGGCGGGGCGCAGTCGGCCCGAGACGCTTGCACTTTCTTCGGCGGTGAGTTCGTTGCCGACGATATTTATGCACCGCTGGACACCACCGAGTTCACGCCCTACATGGAACAAATCCTCGATTCTGGTGCAGACGCCTGGATCGTAACCTGGGCAGGTGGCGGCTTTATCCCCATGTTCCAGTCGGCCAAGGAATTGGGCGTTCTGGACGAGATGGGCATCGGTGCATCTTTCTTCGATAACCTCACCATGCCGGCGGTGTTTGGCGATATCATCGGCCAGACATCAGGCATCCTCTACCACTACACATTGCCGGACAACGAGATCAATGATTGGCTGGTGGCCGAGCACAAAGCCCGCTTTAGTGTTCCACCCGATCTCTTTGCGGCAGATGGCATGAACGCGGCATTAATGGCACTGGCAGCACTGGAGGCCACCGGCGGTGATCCATCACCTTCTGCTCTGTTGGCAGCGATGGAGGGCTTGACCTTCGAGGGCCCCAAAGGCGCCGTCGAGATTCGCCCTGAAGACCATGTTGCCATCCAGGATATGTACATCGTCACGCTGAAGAATCTGGATGATCCCGATTTCGATTATTACGAACTCGTCACTGTCAACCGGCCACATCCGCCCTGCCTGCTACCCGAAGGAATGCAAGATCGTTGTGGTGAACTACCCATCGGCGCCATGAGCGAAGCCTCGGTGATTGCAGCGGAACCAGAATCCGACCAGGCCCAGCTGGCATGCGAGGATGTCGTCAAGGTCGGATTCATCTCCGATCTGAGCGGTGACCTGGCAATCATTGGCAACATGGTCCAGAGAGCCTTCCAACTGGGTATGGAGTACCAGGCCCGGGCCATTGCCCAGGATGCATTGGTGTATAAGGTGGATGATTGTGACATCCAGGTCTTTATGCGCGATGACCAGGGCAGCGCCGAGAACACGGCTACCCTGGCGCGTGAGCTAATCGACGTCGAGGATGTCGACATCTTGGTGGGCACGGTCTCCTCCGGCTCCACGGCACCCTTGCAGGAAATCGCCCACGATAATGATGTCGTCCTAATCGTCATGCCCGCAGCGGCCAATGACATCACCGGTGCGAACTTCAATGAACATACCTTCCGCACCTCGCGTGAGAACTACCAGGATTTCATCAATCTCTGCGCCTATCTCACCACCCAGTACGACACCTTCGTTCAGATTGCGCCCGATTACAGCTTTGGCTACGGTGGCGCCCAATCCGCACGTGACGCCTGTACCTTCTTCGGGGGCGAATTCGTAGCGGATGATATCTTCGCACCGCTGGATACCACCGAGTTCACGCCCTACATGGAGCAAATACTCGATTCCGGCGCCGATGCCTGGATTGTGACCTGGGCCGGCGGTGGTTTTATCCCCATGTTCCAAACCGCTGCTGAATTGGGCGTGTTGGATGAGATGGGCCTGGGGGCATCCAATTTCGACAACCGCACCATTGCCGCCATTTTCGGGCTTTCGGATAAGATGGCCGGCCAAATCAGCGGCATCCTCTACCATCATAGCGCCCCAGATAACGAGATCAATGACTGGCTGGTGGAACAGGTGCAGGGGCGTTATGGCGAAGCGCCAGACCTGTTCGACGCTGACGGTATGAACGCAGCCCTGCTGCTGGTACAAGGTTTGCGAGCCAGTGGTGGTGATCCCAGCGCCTCCGCCCTGATCCCGGCGATGGAAGGTCTGGAGTTCGAGGGGCCGAAGGGCGCTATCTACATCCGCCCCGAAGATCATGTCGCCATCCAGGACATGTACCTTGTCAAGCTCACCGATCTGAATGATCCGGACTTCAACATGTTCGAACTGGTTGACACCACCCGTCCAGAACCGCCATGCCTCTTACCTGAGGAGATGCAAGATCGTTGCGGCGACTTGCCGGTGGGATCGATGGCGCCTTAAGATAGCGCCGTTTCTGAGGGTGCGGTGCACATACGACGTGCGTCGCACCCTCACATTTGCATTCATCATGTCCCAAGACATCATCCTCGAAACCCAAGACATCCGCCGTGAATTCGGCGCATTGGTGGCAGTCGACGACGTCAGCATGCAAGTGCAAGCGCACAGCTTCCACTCGATCATCGGCCCAAACGGCGCCGGTAAAACCACCTTTTTTAATTTGCTAAGTGGCAATTTGCCTCCCACCCGCGGCAAGATCGTCTATAAAGGTGAAGACATTACCCATCATCCTGTGCATCGCACCGCTCACCTGGGCATGGGCCGCTCCTTTCAGATCACCAATATCTTCTCCAATCTGACGGTTTTCGAGAACATCCGTCTGGCCGCGCAGGCCCTGGGTAAAGACAATTTTCGATTGTTGCGTGGGGCGGGTTCGTTCAAGCGTTACGTTGACCGCGCCGATGAAGTCATCGAGCAAGTAGGATTGACGGCTCGCGCTTACAGTCTGGCCCGTACCCTGCCCCACGGCGATCAGCGCAAGCTTGAACTGGGCATGCTTCTAGCACCCGATCCAGAACTGCTCCTGCTGGATGAACCCACCGCGGGCATGGCTGCCGAGCAAGTTCCCGAACTGATCGACCTCATTCAGCAAGTTCGCGAATCAGGCGATAAAACCATCATGCTGGTCGAACACAACATGAATGTGGTGATGAGCGTGTCTGATACGATTACGGTGATGCACATGGGCGCGGTGCTGGCAGAAGGCACACCGGCAGAGATTGCGGCGAACGAGACAGTACAGCAGGCGTATCTAGGAGGGTTATACGAGCTGGATATCGACGCCATGGAGGGTCAAGACAATGGCACATGATAATGGAGCGATTCCCCTGCTCTCCGTCCAAGGCATCCACACGTTCATCGGCCAGTTTCATATCCTCGAAGGTGTGACGGTGGATGTCCCCAAAGGCGATATCGTGGCGTTATTGGGTCGTAATGGCGCCGGCAAGACAACGACTCTCAAATCGATCCTGGGTATCACACCTCCCTCGCAAGGCAGGGTCCTCTTCGATGGTGAAGAAATCCAAGGGCGGCGAGCTTTCGAGATCGCTGACATGGGTATTGGCTTCGTGCCGGAACACCGCGCTATTTTCCGTGATCTGAGCGTGGCCGAGAATCTCAAGATCGCCGAGCGAAACAAAGGCGAGCTAGCACAGAAAGAGGACCTTATCTTCAGCCTGTTTCCTGACCTCAAACGCCTGATCAAACTACCGGGCACGAATTTGTCGGGGGGGCAACAACAAATGCTGGCCGTGGCCCGGGCACTGGTTCCCGACAACAGATTGCTACTAATCGACGAACCCAGCGAGGGACTGGCCCCGGTCATCATCGAGCAAATGATAGAGGCGATCAAACAGCTATCGGCGGAAACGACCGTGCTGCTTGTCGAGCAAAACTTCATTGTCGCCAGCCATCTCGCCGAAAGCTATGTTATCATCGAAGAAGGCCAGTCTGTCAAAAACGGTAAAATGAGCGATCTAACTGAAGACAAAGAAACCATTCATCGTTATCTTGGCGCAGCTTGAGTAATATCTGATTATTGAATAATAACGATCATTTCTCGTCTCTCTGGTAGCACCGCACTTGAACTTGGAGTATGACGAAACTTGACGGAAACGGGTTCATGAGCAAACCTTTCTGAAAATTATCCCGTCATCAGAGAGGTCATCATGAACCCGCAAGAGCAATTTTGCCCTAACGAGGCTTGTC